>NZ_CP061035.1:3345000-3645000 GCF_016743815.1 Sphingomonas aliaeris
GGAACTTATCGCGGTCGTGCGTAAACAGCCGCTGGAGGACTGAACGCCATCAGGCCTGCTGGATATAGGTGCGCATCGCCTCCGCATCCGCCTCGATCCGGTCGATGCGGTATTTAACCAGATCGCCGATCGACACCAACCCGATTACCTGCCCGTCCTGCACCACCGGCAAGTGGCGGATCCGCCGATGGGTCATCAGCGATAGCGCACCGATGACGGGTTGGTCCGACGAGACCGTGATGGCCGGCGAAGTCATCACGTCGCGTACCGGCTTGTCGAGCGCCACCGGTCCATGTGCGTCGAGTGCGTGGATCACGTCGCGTTCGGAGAATATGCCGACTACGTCGCCGCCCTCCATGACCGGCACCGCGCCGATGCGCTTTTCCGCCAGCAGGGCGACCGTGTCGCGGACGTTGTGATCCGGTGTTACCGATATGATGTCGCGGCCCTTGCCGCCCAGGATCGTCGCGATCGTCATCGTCCATCTCCTTCTGCCATTCCGCCCGGGTGCGCCCCGAGTCATCTGGCATCTGGAGGGTTCACCTTTGCGTGGCAAAGCGCAAGGCGGATGAAGGCAATCTGGGTTGGGTGGAAAGCCCGGCACGCACATCGCGCGCGCGGACCGGTCGGACTATCGGTCGCGCGCGTCCCGTATCGCCGCGATCTCCGGCAAGCTGCGCTCGATCCAGTCCGCCAGCGCCGCGACCTTTTCCGCGGCTTCGCGTCCCAGGGGCGTGAGGCTGTATTCGACATGCGGCGGAACCACCTTGTACGCGACACGATCGACCAGGCCGTCCCCTTCCAGCCATTGCAAAGTCTGCGCGAGCATCCGTTCGCTGATGCCGCCGATCTTGCGGCGTAATTGGCTGAAGCGATGCGTGCCGCCGTCCAGAACGATCAGGACGAGCACGCCCCACTGGCTGGTGACGTGCCTGAAAACCTCGCGCGACGGGCAGGCGGCGGCCATCAGGTCGCCGCGCTCCATACGATCGGCGAGGCTAACGGATTTGAGCGACATGCTTTCCATACTTACCTCGATGTATGTACTTACTTCGGGTAAGCAAGCATCCTAAATCCCGATCCTCCCAGATAGAAGGACGGGCGAACATGACTATTGCCATCACCGGAGCGACCGGCCAGCTCGGCCGACACGTCGTCGCGCAACTTGCGGCCAAAATACCGTCGGATGAGATCGTCGCTTTGGTGCGGTCGCCAGACAAAGCGATCGACCTTTGCGTTTCCGCGCGTGCATTCGACTATTCGCGGCCCGACTTGCTGGCCTCGGCGCTGGAGGGCATCGACACCTTGCTGCTGATATCGTCGAGCGAAGTCGGCAAGCGCATCACGCAGCACGGGAACGTCATCGCCGCCGCCAAGACCGCGGGCGTCGGACGGATCGTCTATACCAGCCTGCTCCATGCCGACACGTCGGCACTCGATCTTGCCGAGGAACATCTGGAGACCGAAGCGGCGCTGAAGGCGTCGGGTGTCCCCTTCACCATCCTTCGCAACGGCTGGTATACCGAGAACTATCTGGGTTCGCTCTCGTCCGCGCTTGAACACAATGCGGTGATCGGCAGCGCCGGCGATGGCAGGATCAGTTCCGCCGCACGCGGGGACTATGCTGCCGCTGCCGTAATCGCGCTGACCCGAGACGATCTGGCTGGGCGCACGATCGAACTGGCCGGCGACGATTCGTATACGCTGACGGATCTCGCCGCTGAAATCTCTCGCCAGAGCGGTAGCGACGTCCGCTACGTCGATATGCCCGAAACCGCCTATGCCCAGGCGCTGGTCGATATCGGCCTGCCCTCACCGCTTGCGCATGCGATCGCGGGGTGGGACGCGGCCGCCGCGAAAGGCGCATTGTTCGACGACGGGCGCCAGCTTTCGGCGCTGATCGGCCGGCCGACGACGCCGCTATCCGACGTCGTCGCTGCTGCACTGAGGTAGGGAGAGCACAGTCGCGGATGATCCACAGACACAGCCCGATCAACGAAAAAGGGGTTCCGGACGGCTGTCCGGAACCCCTTTCCATTGTTTCGATGCCCGATCGCCTCAGCTGGCGTTCGTGACTTCGCTTGCCGGCGGGCGACCGCGACGGCGGCGGGGCTTTTCCTCCGGCTCGTCCAACGCCACGTCGTTTGCCGGCGCGGCTTCGTTCAGCACGGGCGGCGGGGCGGTCACGGCCGAAATATTCAGCGACGGCGGCAGGATCGCAGTGTCGAAAGTGTGCGGCGCTTCGGCCACCGGTTCGCGACGCGGACGACCGCGGCGGCGTGGAGCCTCTTGCGGCTGTTCCTCGGCGACCACCGGCTGCGGCGCGGCGTCCTGCTGGATGGGCGCACGATCCGGCTGCACGGGCGCCCGGTCTTCGGACTGATAGCGATCGTTCCGGTCGTTGCGTTCAGCACGATTGCCGCGGGGTTCGCCGCGTTCGGCACGCGGTTCGGCACGACCTTCGTAACCGCGATTGTCGTTACGATTGCCGCGATCCTCACGAACGTAGCGCTCGCCTTCGTTGCCATAGCTGGCGCCGCTGCCGACGTTTCCGCCGTTCGCATTGGAATTGCTACGACGCGGACGATCATCGTCCTGCTGCCCGCGGTCGGCACGGTTGCCCTGGTCACCGCGGTCGTTCGCCTGGCGATCCTGACGTTCGGGGCGATCCTGACGATCTTGCCGCTCAGCGCGATCCTGCTGGTTGCCGTTATTCTGCGGCCGGTCGCCCTGATAATTCTGGTTGCCGTTCTGCTGACGAACCTGCTCGGCGACGATCGGCGCGCCGTCATCGTCATATTCGGTTTCGTCGTCCTGAAAGGTATTCGCGCCACCCTGTGCCGGTGCGCGGTTTTCTTCGAAGCGCGAGCGCGTTTCGGCCAGCACGCGGAAATAATGATCTGCGAACTGCAGATAATATTCGGTGTTCACCCGGTCGCCGGACATCTGCGCGTCGCGGGCGAGCGCCTTGTACTTTTCGAGCAACTGGGCAGCGTTGCCTCGCGACCGGTTGTCGATCCGATTGCCGTTATCCCGGGCGCCCGAGTTACCCTGCGGGCGCTGTTGCTGCCCGCCACGACCGCGACGGCGGCCGGCCTGACGATTGTTGATCAAGTGTTGTTGTCCCTGATTTTCATTTTGGGTCCGTGGTAACCAATCGTGCTCCGCAACGATGTGGATGTAATGCTCCGGGCCCGTCTTCGCCAAACCCATACGAGATGGATAGGCGGAACCGGCCTGCCACGGTCGCCGGACAACAGCGACTTCATGACTTGGAGATGGGCAACTGCCCGTTTTCAACCGCTTATGATGAAAACGTAGGCCCCTGCGCATTCATTAGCGGTTGGTGCATCAATATCCAAGCGGAAATATGTGTCGGCTGACCGACGTTTCAAGTCGCGACCAGCGCGCGCGAACGCCCGGCGAGATCGCGCGCCAAAGCAACCGAAAAGCCTTGCGACATCAGCAAGTCCGTCACCGGCTGAGACTGGGTATGACCGATTTCGAGGATCGCCGCTCCACCCGGCGCGAGCAGCGGCTTCAGTTGCGGCGCGATCAGGCGATAATCGTCAAGCCCATCCGTCCCGGCGAACAGAGCTCCGTTTGGCTCGAAGGCGCGGACCTCCTCGGGCAGCACCTCGTCATTACCGATATAAGGCGGATTGCACAGAATCAGGTCGAATGGCCCGGCCAGCCCCGCCGCCCAATCGCCGTGAACGAATTGCGCCCGATCCGCCATGCCGAGGTCGGCGGCGTTGCGGCGGGCATAGTCGAGCGCGACGTCCGACACGTCGACACCCGCCCCCGCGCCCCGGGCCATTCCGAAAGCGCCGCCAGCAAAAGGCTGCCCGGACCGGTGCCGAGATCGAGAATCGTGGCGGGCGGACGCTGCCCGAAATGGACGATGGCGGCTTCGATCAACGTCTCGCTGTCGGGACGCGGGATCAGCACGCCGGGGCCGACATGCAGGTCGATCGTCCAGAAGGCGCGCATGCCCGTGATATAAGCGACCGGTTCATGCGCCAGACGGCGGCTGAGCAAATTCGCAAACGCAGGCGGCACGGCGTCGTCGAGATGCCTGAGCAGCAAAGACTCCCGCGTCATGCCGAGCGCGTGGGCCATCAGCAACTCGGCATCGAGCCGCGGCGTTTCGGTCACGGAGGCAAGTTGCGACGCGGCTTCCGAAAGCGCCTTTCTTACTCCCCTCCCGCTCGCGGGAGGGGTCGGGGGAGGGCCTGTCAAGAGCGCGCCCCGCCTGAAGAAAGCCCCTCCCCCCGGCCCCTCACGCACGCGGGAGGGGCCACTAGTCATCCAGGGTCGCCAGCCGCTCCGCCTCGTCCTGCGCGATCAGAGCACCGATCAGGTCGCTCATATCGCCCTCCAAGATTTCCGGCAGGCGATGCAGCGTCAGGTTGATGCGGTGATCGGTCACGCGCCCCTGCGGATAATTGTACGTCCGTATCCGTTCCGACCGGTCGCCGCTGCCGACCATCGACTTGCGCGCGCCCGCCCGCTCCTGATGCAGCCGCTCGCGCTCCGCCTCGTACAGGCGGGTTCGCAACACCTTCAGCGCCTTGGCCTTGTTCTTGTGCTGCGACTTCTCGTCCTGCTGGATGACGGTCATGCCGGTCGGGATGTGCACGATGCGAACCGCGGAGTCGGTCGTGTTGACGGATTGCCCGCCGGGGCCCGAAGACCGGTAGACGTCGATCCGCAGATCCTTGTCGTCGATCTTGACATCGACTTCCTCCGCTTCGGGCAGGACGGCGACGGTCGCGGCGGAGGTGTGGATGCGGCCTTGCGTCTCGGTCGCTGGCACGCGCTGCACGCGGTGAACCCCGGCCTCGAACTTCAGTCGGGCGAAGACGCCCTGCCCCGTCACGCTGGCAACGACTTCCTTGTATCCGCCGGCTTCGGAACTGCTCGCCGAGATGAGTTCGACGCGCCAGCCCTGCGTCTCGGCAAAGCGCTGGTACATGCGCAGGAGGTCGCCGACGAACAGTGCCGCCTCATCCCCGCCGGTGCCGGGACGGATTTCCAGCATCGCCGCACGCTCGTCCGCCGCATCGCGCGGCAACAGCGCCAGTGCCAAAGAGCGTTCGGCCTGCGGCAACGTGTCGCGGATCACGGCGATCTCGTCGCGCGCCATGGTGCGGATCTCGGGATCCGTGTCGGTTTCCATCCCGGCGAGCACCTCCAGTTCGGCGCGCAGCCGCCGCACTTCCCCCGCCGCCCGCGCGACCGGTTCCAGTTCGGCATATTCCTTGGACACTGCGACAAAGCGATCCGACGGCAAGTCGCCGGTCGCCATCAGCGCCTGCAACTCATCCCGCCGCGCCTCGATCTGCGCGATCCGTTCCGGGGAGATTGTGGTCATTCGGGCAGGGTCACGAGGAAATCTTCACCAAAATCAGTCGGCCCAGCCGGTCGCTGAACGGTGCCGACTTTCGTTAGTAAGTCACGGGCCCGATCTTCAGTTTCTTGATAACTTACTTCAGCCGCCCCTCTGCCGCGTTTAACATCCAACGCGATCTGGGATGCATTTGATGCCGGCGTAACGATCAAAACGATCATGGGCAGACGGCTTTGTGCCTTCTCCAATCTTTTATTTATTGATCCAGTGACTACTATATCGACGGACGAACCGGACTTTCTGAGCTTCGAAGCTAAAAGATGCACTATGGGTTCTGAAGTGGAAGCGACACTTGTGACGACGACCTGGGGTCGAAACTGCTGAGGTTCTTCAATAAGCATAGCCAGCCGCTCGACACCCGCAGCCCACCCGACACCCGCCGTCGCCGGCCCGCCAAGGCTCTCGATCAGCCCGTCATACCGCCCGCCCGCCAGCACGGTGCCTTGCGCGCCCAACCGATCCGTGACGAATTCGAACGCCGTGTGCCGGTAATAATCCAGCCCGCGCACCAGCCGGGCGTTGCGCGTCCATGCCACGCCCGCTGCATCCAGTCCGGCCGTCACCGCATCGAAGAACGCGCGAGCCTCCGGCGTCAGGTATGCGTCGATATCCGGCGCGCTGTCCGCGATCGGGCGGTCGCGCGGGTCCTTGGAATCGAGGATCCGCAGCGGGTTCTTCTCCAGCCGCGCCACGCTGTCATCGGATAACTCGCCGCGATGCGCCTCGAAATGCGCGACCAGCGCCGCCCGCCACGCGTCGCGCGTTTCCGCGTCACCCAGCGTATTAAGCTGCAACGTCACGCCGTCCGCAATGCCCAGTTCGTGTAGCAACTGATCCGCCAGAACGAGCAATTCGACGTCGGCCGCCGGTTCCGCCGCGCCGATCACCTCGGCATCGATCTGGTGGAACTGGCGGAAGCGGCCCTTTTGCGGGCGTTCGTAGCGGAAGACCGGGCCATGCGTGGCCAGTTTCAGCGGCGCATATTGCTGCCACCCCTCGGTCAGATACGCACGGGCAATGCCCGCGGTGAATTCCGGACGCAACGTGATCGAGTCCCCACCGCGATCCTCGAAAGTGTACATTTCCTTCGACACAACATCGGTCGTCTCGCCCAGCGACCGCGCGAATACGGCGGTGCTTTCGAACACCGGAATATCGACACGCTGGAAGCAATACAGCTTCCGAACACGATCGAACGTCTCGAGCACATGCGCGAACCGGCGCTGCTCCTCGCCGAAGATGTCCTGCGTTCCACGGATGCGCTTGGGGGTTTCGATACGGGCCATAATGCGCGCGTCTTATGCGAGCCGCGCGCGAAGGGAAAGCGCCCGTGATTCGCGGTTGTTGGTCTTGATGACATCGTCACGGGACGCGCATGACACGGAAGTCACGTGACACGCGTCCGTGGCCGCGCCTAGCCTTGGTTCATGAAGCTCAATCTCGGCCACCGCATCGCCCCGACGCGATTCGTCGTCTTCGTCATCCTGTTCGCGATCGGACTGGCGGCATTGATCCCGATGCTGGGGCGCGGACGCGGAGCGATGGCCTCGTTCGATATAGCCGCCGCAGTTTTCCTGTGCGCGGTCATCCCGTTGCTCGGCAAGCGCCCGAAGGAAATGCGCGCCATCGCGAAATCGAACGACGCCAATCGCGCCTTGCTGCTGGCGGTGACCGGGATCGTCATGGGGATGATCCTGGTCTCGGTCGCGAGCGAGATGATGGGCGGGAAAAGCAGCACGCTAGGCATCGCGCTAATCGTCACGACGCTGGCGCTGGCGTGGCTGTTCTCGAACACGATCTACGCGCTGCATTACGCGCACCTGTTCTACACCGGGAATGACAAGGGGAAGGATAGCGGCGGGATAACGGTGCCCGGCAGCGACGAACCCGATTATTGGGACTTCATCTATTTCAGCTTCACGCTTGGCATGACGTTCCAGACGTCGGACGTCGAGATCGGATCGCGCGAGATACGGCGGGTCGTGATCGGCCAGTGCCTTGCCGCGTTCGTGTTCAATATCGGGGTTTTGGCGTTTACGATCAACGTGCTGGGGGGCGGTTGATCCGTTGATCCGTTTCGGGGGGGGCTGGACGCGGCGCAAGACCCGCGGCTAGACCGGATCATCCTTCCTTCCCGCCGAAAGGCCCGTTCATGATCCGCCTGACCCTTGCCGCGAGCTTGCTCGCCACCGTCGCGACGCCTGTGTTCGCGGAGAATTCCAAGCCGCAGCCGGTACCGTTCGTCGATACGATCCCGCAAGCGCGCGACGTGCCCTATCCCGGCACGATGACGATCGCCGTCGATGCCACCGACGTGATGCGCGGCATCTTCACAGTGAAGCAGACGATCCCGGTCGATGCGGCGGGGCCGATGACGTTGCTGTATCCGAAATGGCTGCCCGGCGCGCACAGCCCACGCGGCGAGATCGAGAAGCTGGCCGGTCTGGTCATCACGGCGAACGGCAAGGCCGTGCCGTGGACGCGCGATCCGGTCGACGTCTTCGCCTTCCATATCGACGTGCCGCGCGGCGCGAAGACGCTGGATATCGACCTGAAGTTCCTGTCCGCGACCAAGGCCGATCAGGGCCGCATCGTGATGACGCCGAACATGCTGAGCCTGCAGTTCAATTCCATGAGCCTGTATCCGGCGGGCTATTTCACGCGGCAGATCCCGGTCAAGGCGACGGTAAAGTATCCGGAGAGCTGGAGCGCGGCATCCGGACTGCCGTCACGGGCGACGGGATCGACCTATTCGTACGAGCGCACGAATTACGAAGTACTGGTCGATTCGCCCGTGCTGGCGGGGCGCTATTATCGCCGCGTGCCGCTGTCGCCGCGGGTGAACCTCAACCTGTTTGCCGACACGCCCGAGGAACTGGCGGCAACCCCCGAACAGGTCGATTTCCACAAGAACCTCGTGACGCAGGCGGTGAAGACGTTCGGTGCGCAGCATTACGATACGTACGAATTCCTTCTGTCGATCACCGATCAGCTGGGCGGGATCGGCCTGGAGCATCATCGCTCGTCCGAAAACGGCGTCACGCCGGGCTATTTCACGAAATGGGCGGACGGCCCGGGCCGCCGTAACCTGTTGCCGCACGAATACACGCACAGCTGGGACGGCAAGTTCCGCCGCGGCGCCGACCTGTGGACGCCCGATTACCGCACGCCGATGCGTGGCTCGCTGCTGTGGGTCTATGAAGGGCAGACGCAATTCTGGGGCTATGTGCTGCAGGCGCGATCCGGCATCGTGTCGAAGCAGGACACGCTCGACATGTACGCGTCGATCCTGGCGAGCCTCGACAATCGCCCGGCGCGCAACTGGCGTCCGCTGGTCGATACGACGAACGATCCGGTCATGTCCTCGCGCAAGCCGAAGGGCTGGGTCAGCTACGAACGCAGCGAGGACTATTACAACGAGGGCCTGCTGGTCTGGATGGAAGTCGATTCGATCCTGCGCAGGCAATCGGGCGGCACGAAGTCGATCGACGATTTCGCGCGTGCGTTCTTCGGCATCAACGACGGTGACTGGGGTCAGGTTACCTATACATTCGACGACGTCGTATCGACGCTAAACGCGGTTCAGCCCTATGACTGGAACGCGATGCTGAAGACCCGACTTACTGAGACCGGTGCTCCCGCGCCGCTCAAGGGCTTCATCGATAACGGTTATCGCCTGATTTACACCGACGAACCGACCAAGGCGTTCAAGACGTCGGAAACCGCCTCGAAACGCACCGATTTGACCTATTCGGTCGGTTTGTCGCTGGACAAAGACGGCGAGATCTTCGGCGTGGGCTGGGACAGCCCGGCGTTCAAGGCGGGTCTCGACGTCGGTACGAAGATCGTCGCGGTCAACGGCACGGCCTATAGCGACACCGCGATCAAGGCAGCGATCACGGCGGCGAAGACCTCGAAAGATCCGATCCAGTTATTGATCAAGACCGGAGAGAAGATCACGCCGGCGGCCATCGACTATCATGGCGGCCTCCGCTATCCGCGCCTCGAAAAGGTCGGCACCGGAGAGGGTGGTCTCGATCGGCTGCTCGCACCCCGCTGACGGGGGCGGGCGGACACAGGGTTTAGAAAGAGGACTATCATGCGCATCGATTTGATTCCGATCGGCGACGATCCCCCCAACAGCCTGAACGTCATTATCGAAGTGCCGGTCGGCGGCGAGCCGGTGAAGTATGAATTCGACAAGGCTAGCGGTGCGCTGTTCGTCGATCGAATCCTGCACACGCCGATGCGCTATCCGGCGAATTACGGCTTCGTTCCCCACACGCTGTCGCCCGACGGCGATCCGCTGGACGCACTGGTCATCGCCCGATCACCGTTCGTGCCCGGCTGCGTCGTTCGCGCGCGCCCGATCGCAGTGCTCAAGCTGGAAGACGAGGCCGGCGGCGACGAGAAGCTGGTCTGCGTCCCCGTCGACACGACCTTCCCTTATTACACCGACATCGGCGAACGCAGTGATTTGCCCTCGATCGTGCTCGCGCAGATCGAGCATTTCTTCAAACACTATAAGGATCTGGAGTCCGAAAAGTGGGTGCGGATCGGCGAGTGGGGCGATGCCGAGGAAGCGAAGCGCATCGTTCTGGAAGCGATCGAAGCCGCCAAGGCAGCCAAGGCCGAGAAGGGCGAGTAATCCGGACCTTCCCGTTCGTGCCCCGCGTCGGGCCCGAACGGGAAGGCTTCCCTTCAGGGCCTCACAACTTTCGCGCCTTGGGTTTCTTCACCGGCGCCCGCGCCCCGGCGGCAAGCGCCAAGGTCGCCCAGCGCCGCATCTCGTCGCCATCGTCATACACGTCGTCCGGCGCCCGGCGGTAGTTCATCGTTCCTACCCGCCCCTCGCCCATTTCGTAGCTGAAGCGCACACATCCCGCCGCGTCCCATTCGGCGTCGCTGACAGCATCGGCCTTGAACCACAAAGCATCCAGCGAGATGATCGCGAAGATCGTGCCGTCGCAATACAATGTGGCACCGCCCATCATCGCCCGGCGCGTGACGGTGCCGAGCGGCTCTATCGCCTCTTCCACCCACGCGACCAGGCCTTCGTCGACCGCCATATCAATGCCCCGCCGTCAGCTTCAGCCCGGCGATGCACAGAACCACGCCCAGGATGAGCAGGATCCGTGGCAGCGTCGCGGGCTCGCCGAACCACAATATGCCGACGATCACCGTACCCAGCGCGCCGATCCCGCCCCAGACGGCATAGGCCGTGCCCATCGGGATCGATCGCGATGCGACCTCCAGCAATCCCATCGAGCAGCCGACGGAGGCGAGGAAGCCCAGCGTCCAGCCGACGTTCCGGAAGCCATCGACATAGCGCAGACATGTCGTGAAGCCGATTTCGAACAGCCCGCCGACCACCAACAGTATCCAGGCCATCAGTCGTGCCCGGCGGGATCGCGTCCCGCCAGCCGCAGCAGTGCGTCGCCGGACATGCGCTGTGCGGTCCACTCGTCCATCGGCTCCGCGCCTACCTTCCGGTAGAATTCGATCGCGCGCTCGTTCCAGTCGAGCACCCACCATTCGAATCGCGCGCATCCCCGGTCGACCGCGATTCCCGCGAGATGCGACAGCAACGCCCGCCCGGCACCCGATCCACGCGCTGCCGGCGTGACGTACAGATCGTCGAGCCAGATTCCGCGAACCCCGGTCCAGGTGGAGAAGTTATGGTAGAAGACGGCCATCCCGACGACATCGCCGTCCAGTTCCGCGATGATCGCCTCCGCGGCCGGATGTGCGCCGAACAACGCCGTGTGCATCGTCGCTTCCGTGGAGGTGACCTGCTCCGGCGCCTTCTCGAACGTCGCGAGTTCGCGCACGAACCCCATGATCGTGCCGACATCGTCAGGCGTGGCGGGTCTTATGATAATGCTCATGCGGCAGCCTCTGTTTGCGGGGCGGGAGCGGCGGGGCCGCGAATGGCGAACAGGCATCCGCCGATGATCAGGATCGCGCCTGCCACCGTCCACGCGGTGACGTATTCGCCGAATACGACGTAGCCCAGAATGGCGGACCAAAGGAACGCGGTATATTCGACTGGTGCCAGCACTTGCGCCTCGGCATGGCGGTAGGCCCAGGCGAGCAGCACCGCCGATACCGATCCCAGCACGGCGGACCCGAAGATGCCGGGAAGCAGCGCGATGCCGGGAATTGCCGAAAACCACGGCGCGCCCAGCATCAGCAACGCCGCCAGGACGATGCTGGTGAACAGGGCCACCTCCAGCGGATCGGCGATCTGCGCCTGCCGCCGCAGCAGGATCAGGCTGCCGGCGTACAGGATCGACGCGACGACGATCGCGACCGATCCCAGGACGGTTTCGGTGGAGGCCTGTGCCTGCCACTGCCCCGCCGCAATCGCCAGCACGCCAAGGCTGGCGATGATCGACCCGCCGATCGCGGCCCGGCGGATCGTCTCGCCCAGCATAGCCGCCGCGAGGAACAGGGCGATCAGCGGGGCCAGGAAGGTCAGTGCAACCCCCTGCGCGATCGGTACACGCACCAGCCCCCAGAAGAATAACAGCACCGATGCCCCCGCCACGATCCCGCGGGATGCGTGCAGGATGATCGCCTCACGTCCGGGCCAAGGCCGTCGTCTCGCCAGAAAGATCGGCAGCATCAAGACGACGCCCGCCACGGATCGCCACAGCACCGCGCTGTAAGCGCCATGCGCGATCGACATGCCCTTCATTACCGCGTCCATCACCGAATAACTGGCGATACCGATGGACGCGACGGCAAAGGCGGTCGCCGATGTTGGGGAGTGGCGGGTCAACGGATCAAGCGGATGTCGAGATCGATGTCGAGTTCCCCCAACCGACGATCGGCGGTGTAAGCGCTCCGTCCCCGCGCCAAGCCCAGATTCAAAAAAGCCCGATCGCCAAGCGACGCTCCGACCGATTTCGTCCGGCTGCGCAGATCGGCAACTGCCGCCGCTTGCGTAAGGTCGAAACTCACGACTTCTATTTCGAACTGGTGCAACAGCGCGGTCACGGCGCTGGCAGGAAAGCCCTTATCGACGACGCGCTGAAAACACTCCGCAGCGTTCAGCGAAGATATCGCGCTGCCCCGCATCACACTGATGACGACATCGCTTCCCGGCTCGTCGAGCAGGACGGCCAATACCGCCGATGCGTCGAGAACAACGCTCAATTTTCGCCCCAGTCCGCCCGCTTTTCCTGGAGGAAGGTATCGACCGTATAATCGTCGCCGGCCATCGCGCGAAATTTGCGCTGCCCCTCTTTGATGACTTGAGCATAGGTTTTCACGATCAAGCCGCCACATTCATCGCGATCGATAACCAGCGAGTCACCGTCCTTTATGCCGAGTTCGCGACGCAGTTCCGCCGGCAACACGATCTTTCCGCCCGAGATCACCTTCGCGTGATAGGTCATGACAGTTTCTCCAAGACCTAAAGCATAGCATAGGACCTATTCGGCGGCTACGGCCTGCGCTTCGTCGTGTGCCTCGATCTCTGCGGCCTTGGCCTCGACCAGCTGGACGATATGTTCGAGCATGTCGTCGCTCGACACCGTGTGATCCGTGACGCCGGACAGATAGACCATATGCTTGCCGTTTCCGCCGCCGGTCAGGCCGATGTCCGTTTCGCGCGCCTCGCCCGGCCCGTTGACGACGCAGCCGAGCACGGAGAGCGACATCGGCGTGCGGATATGCTGAAGCCGTTCCTCCAGCGCCTGCACGGTGCGGATCACGTCGAAGCCCTGCCGCGCGCAGCTTGGGCAGGACACGACTCGGACACCGCGGTTGCGAATGCCCAGCGCCTTCAGGATCTCGAACCCGACACGCACTTCCTCCTCCGGTTCGGCCGAGAGCGAGACGCGGATCGTATCGCCGATGCCGTACCACAGCAGGCTGCCCATCCCGATCGCCGACTTGACCGTACCGCCGACGAATCCGCCCGCTTCGGTGATGCCGAGATGCAGCGGGCAATCGACCACTTCGGCCAGTTGCTGATAGGCGGCGACCGCGAGGAACAGGTCGCTCGCTTTCACCGCGACCTTGAATTCGTGAAAGTCGTGGTCCTGCAACAGCTTGATATGATCCAGCGCGCTTTCGACCAGCGCATCCGGGCACGGCTCGCCATATTTTTCGAGCAGGTCCTTTTCGAGGCTACCGCCATTCACGCCGATGCGGATCGCGCAGCCGTTCGCCTTGGCGGCGTTGACGACTTCCTTCACGCGCGCCGACGATCCGATATTCCCCGGATTGATGCGCAGGCAGGCCGCACCGGCATCCGCCGCCTCCAGCGCGCGCTTATAGTGGAAATGGATATCCGCGACGATCGGGACCCGGCTGGCTCGAACGATCTGCCGCAACGCCGCCGTGCTTTCCACATCCGGGCAGGACACCCGGATGATATCGACGCCGGCATCCTCGCACCGGCGAATCTGCGCGATCGTGGCTTTCACGTCGTCGGTCGGCGTATTCGTCATCGTCTGCACGGTGACGGGCGCGTCGCCGCCGACGGGGACGTTGCCGACCATGATCTGGCGACTCTGACGACGCGTGATGTCACGCCAAGGACGAATGGACATGGGCCGCCCTATACCGCCGCGCGACGCCCGCGGCAACGGCGCGTGCCATCGCGCTGGTCATGCCCGGACGATCCTCTAAAGGGTTCGAATCATGGCACGGCATTATGGATTGGACTGGCTTCGGATCGGCGCGTTCGCGCTGCTGATCCTGTACCATGTCGCCCTGGTCTACGTCCCCTGGCCGTTCCATGTGAAGACCGCGGCGCCGGTCGACTGGATCGCGATCCCGATGATGGCGATCAACGCCTGGCGCCTGATCCTGCTGTTCGTCGTTTCCGGATATGCCAGCCGTGCCTTGATCGCCAAGCGACCGGATGTGAGTGCGTTCGTCCGCTCGCGCAGTGCGCGACTGCTCATCCCTTTGGCGTTCGGAATGATCGTCGTCACGCCGATACAGCCCTGGGTCGAACTGTCCACGCAGCACGGCTATCTGGGCGATTTCTGGACGTTCTACGCCCACGATTACTTCAGTTTCTCGGCCATCGCGGGATTGCCGCTGCCGACGTGGCAACATCTGTGGTTCGTCGCGTATCTATGGCTTTACACGATGATGATCGCGGTCGCCGCCTACGCCTTGCGCGGACGTAGCGTGCAGCGCCTGTTCGATATGCTGTTCGGCGGCATCTGGCTGTGGGTCTGGCCGACGCTCTGGTTCGTGTTGGTGTCGGCCTGGCTGTTCCCCGGCGGGCGCGAAACGCATGCCTTGTTCGGCGACTGGGTCGCGCATGCCAGCTATCTGCCGCCATTCCTGTTCGGTTTCGCCTTCGCGGGATCGAAGCGGGGTTTTGCCGGCGTCGCGCGGCTATGGCCGTGGGCGGCGGCGGCGGCGCTGCTGTCCTACGCGGCGGTCGTGGCGATCGAACTCGCCTGGCCGGTCGACGTCATCCCGCCATATCCGTTCGGCCTGATCTTCTCCGCCGCACGCGGTGTGCAGGGATGGAGCGCGATCATCGCCCTGATCGGGATCGCCGATCGTTACTGGAACCGCGACGCCCCGTGGCGCGCGACGCTGACCGAGGCGGTATTCCCATTCTACATCATCCACCAGACGATCATCGTCGGCATGGAGTGGCTGCTGCTTCCCTTGAACCTGCCCGCCGGGCTGGAATTCGCCGTGCTGGTCGCTACGACGATCGCCGGATGCTGGGGATTCTACCTGATCGGCCGCCGGATCGGATGGATGCGGCCGCTGATCGGCCTGCGTGCGAAAGGGCCGGTGCATCCGCCGCACGGCCTGACTTTAGCTACCGAGGAGCGTTGATATGGCGGATCGCTGGACCCTGCTGGTACATGGTGGTGCCGGGATGATGACGCGGCAGCGGCTCACGCCGGAACAGGATGCGGGTTCTCGCGCGGGACTGAATGCCGCGCTGGATGCGGGGGGGCGATCCTGGCGGCGGGCGGCGATGCTCTGGATGCCGTCGCGGCGGCCGTGCGCGTGCTGGAGGACGATCCGCATTTCAACGCCGGGCGCGGTGCGGCGCTCAACTGGGACGGGGCGGCCGAGCTGGATGCCGCGATCATGGACGGGCGCGACCGGCGGGCGGGTGCGGTGGCCGGCGCGACGACGGCGCGTAGTCCGGTCGATCTTGCCCGCGCGATCATGGACGAGGGTACGCACGTTCTCCTGTCCGGCGCTGGCGCGGATGCGTTTTCGCAGGAACAGGGCCTCGAACAGGCCGGGCCGGACTGGTTCGTCCTGCCCGAACGGGCCGCGCAACTGGACGAGTTGAAGGCGCGCGGCGGGACGTTCGATGTCGAGATGAAATATGGCACCGTCGGTGCGGTCGCCTGCGACACGCACGGCCATGTCGCGGCGGCGACGTCGACCGGGGGCGTGACGGGCAAGCGCTGGGGCAGGATCGGGGATTCGCCGCTGATCGGTGCGGGCACCTATGCCGACGACCGCTCTGGCGCGATCTCCGCCACCGGATCGGGGAATTCTTCATCCGCGCAGGCGTGGCGCATGAAATCTGCGCCCGCGCGCGTCTGACGCGGGAGTCGCTACAGGCGGCGGCGGACGCGGTTATGGCGGACGTCCGGGCCCTGGGTGGCAGCGGCGGCGTGATCGTCACCGGGCCCGAAGGCGACGCGGTGTGGAGTTTCACGACGCTCGGCATGAACCGCGGTCGCGTAACGTCGTCCGGAGACCGCATCGTCGCGATCTACGGCGACGAAGAATCATCGACCGACCCCGCGTCGGAACTCTAAGGCCTTGTCCATGAAACGCTTCCTCACCGCGCTGCTCACCCTGGTCGCGATCGGACTTGCCACGCCAGCCTCCGCCTATTGGGAGTTCGGGCATGAAACCGTCGCGCAGATCGCCTATCGCAACATAAAGCCGGATACCCGGCACGCGGTGGACGCGCTGCTGGCCAAGTCGAAGCTGCTCGAAACGGAAGCCTGTCCCGCGCGGACGATCGAGCAGGCATCCGTCTGGGCGGATTGCATCAAGACGCTGGGTCCGCGGTTCAGCTACGCCTATAATTGGCACTATCAGAACGTGAACATCTGCAAGCCGTTCGACCTGAAAAGCGCGTGCAAGGACGGCAATTGCGTTTCCGCGCAGATCGAACGCGACGTGAAGCTGTTGAAGGACAAGACGGTCCCGGTGCGCGAGCGCGTGCAGGCGCTGGCCTTCCTGATCCATTTCGTCGGCGATCTGCACCAGCCGCTTCATGCGGGCGATCGCGGCGACCTGGGTGGGAATCAGGTGATCGCGGCGTATGGCGACTATGCGCCGCCAAAGCTCAATCTTCATTCGGTCTGGGACGGCTATCTCGCCGAACGCGCCATCACGACGCCGCCGTCACCCGTAAGGGTCTATTCGGCCGCCGAGAAAGCGGAAATGCAGGCCGGCAGCGTCGAGGACTGGAGCCGCGAAAGCTATCAGGTCGCGCATGACGTGGCCTATGCCAGCGCACTGGGTGGCGATGCCTGCGCTCCCGTTCCGCCGCGCGCGATGATCGATCAGGCGACGATCGCCAGGATCGTTCCGGCAGCTAGATTGGAGGTCGAACGCGGGGGGTTACGCCTCGCGCGGTTGCTGGACGAGGCGCTTGGCTGACGTCAGCGGCGCCACCGCCATCCACCGCGCGTGTGCCGCATCGCGATGACGGCAAGCACGATCGTGCTGACCACGACGACCGTGTAATAGGGCACCGGATGCCGCGGCATCAGCGCGGCGGACACGCCAACGATCAGCGCGATATACGCCGCAATCAGCGCCCAACCCTGCCATGCGACCGGCAATCCGGCGCCGTAACCGACACGTTTCTGTTCGAACCAGATACCGTCTTCACTGCTCATCGTCGGTCTCCTTCGGTCTCGCGGGGCGCCCGCGCTTCGGGGTATCGCTCTGCGCGACCTTGATGCCCCGTTTCGCCAGCGCCTCGCGCATCAGGCATTCCATCTCGGCATTCACGCTGCGCAGATCGGCCGTCGCCGCGCGCTCGACGGCTGCGTATAAAGCGGGGTCGAGACGCAGCGGAAACGCCTTCTTCGGGGGTGCGCTCATGCCACCGTCCTATTGATATAGCGTCCCCGTATTGACGACCGGCTGCGCATCGCGATCGCCGCACAATACGACCATCAAATTGGACACCATCGCCGCACGGCGCTCGTCATCCAGCTCGACCACGCCCTTTGCCGACAACTGGTCCAGCGCCAGTTCGACCATGCCGACCGCGCCCTCGACCAGGGTCGTCCGTGCCGCGACGACCGCCTGTGCCTGTTGCCGCCGCAGCATCGCGCCGGCGATTTCCTGCGCATAGGCCAGGTGGGTGAAGCCACATTCGTCGACCGTCAGGCCTGCCGTCACCAGCCGCTCGATCAGTTCCTGCCGCAGTTCCACGCCGACCTGATCATGATTGCCACGCAGCGTGATCTCCTGATGCTCGTAATCGTCATAGGGATAGCGCGCGCCGATCGTGCGCACCGCCGCCTCGATCTGGACGATGACGAACGCCTTGTAATCGTCGATGTCGAACAGCGCCTGTGCGGTATCGGTGACGCGCCAGACGACTTGCGCCGCAATCTCGATCGGGTTGCCGCGCAGGTCGTTCACCTTGAGCCGTTCGGAGATCATATTGTTTGCGCGCAGCGATACCTTGCGACGGCCGAGCCACGGCAGCAGCCAGCGCAGCCCTTCATGCCGATCCGTGCCCTTATACGCCCCGAACAGGGTGATGGCGGTCGCCTGATTGGGTTGCTGCATGTAGAAGCCGCAGGAGACGAACAGGAAAACGATCGCGCTGACGACGATGATCGCGCCCCCCGCGACCGCGTTCAGATCGACCAGCGCGCCACCCGCCGCGCCCGCGACGATACAGCCAAGCAGAACCAGCAACATCAGATAGCCGCTGGACGTATGCGCCGGTCGTTCCGCCGATCGGATGATCGCCCGGTCCCCAGTCAATGTGTTCATCGTCATGCCCTCTGTTAATGTGATATCACATTTATATCAGACCTCCGTGAGTCGCAAGCCGAAACGAAAAAGGCGGCCCGTGATGCACGGACCGCCTTTCGCTGCGTATGAAACCGGGAATCAGTTCACGGCGATCGTCACCGCGCGGCGGTTCTGCGCCCAGCTCGCCTCGTCCGAACCGAGCGCGACGGGGCGCTCCTTGCCGTAGCTGATGGTCGAGATGCGCGCCGGGTTGACGCCCCGCGCCGCAAGATAGTTCTTGGCGGCGTTGGCGCGACGGTCGCCCAGCGCTAGATTGTATTCGCGCGTGCCGCGTTCGTCGGCATGGCCTTCCAGCGTGATCGCAACGTTCGGATACCGCGACAGCCATTGCGACTGGCTGTCCAGGATTTCACGCGCGCGCGGATCGATATCGTATTGATCCAGGCCGAAGTTGATCGTGTTGCTCGTCACCGATCGTTCGAAGTCGGCGCGCGAGCCGGGGATCACGTTGTCGGTCGTCGTCGTCGAGCCGCTAACGGTTTCGCCGGGGGCGGGTGGTAGCACGGCAGGCCGCTTCTTGGTGCACGCGGCGGTCGCGAGCAGTGCGCTCGTTACCATCAACGTCGTGGTCAGTTTTGCCATCGGGCATCTCCTTCGCTTTTTGCACTTGCGGGATATCGCGGCCCCGGAAAAGAGCCACGGCGGTAGAAAAGGCACAGCGGATCAGGGACGTAACGGCCCCCAACCGGGATCGGATCCATCCAGCTGCGTCGGAATCTTGCGTTGGTTGACCCCCGTCAAATCGACCGACCACAAATCGGCGCGGCCACCGCCGCCCTGTCCCTGACGGTAGAAACTGAGCACGCGGCCATTGGGCGACCAGCTGGGTCCCTCGTCCTGCCAATCGTCGGTCAGCAGTTTCTCGCCGCCACCGCTCGGACTCATGATACCGATCCGGAAGTTACCCTGGATCTTGGTGAAGGCGATCAGGTCGCCACGCGGGCTCCAGGTCGGCGTGGCATAGCGCCCGCCGCCGAACGAAATACGCTGCTGCCCGCTGCCGTCGGCGTTCATCGTATAGATCTGCTGCCCGCCGGACCGGTCGCTTTCGAAGACGATCCGGCGTCCGTCGGGCGAATAGCTGCCGCCGGTATCGATACCGGGGCTGTCCGTCAGCCGTTGCGGCGATCCACCAGACATCGGCACGCGGTAGAGATCGGTATTCCCGGCGACTGCCATCGAGAACAGGACCCATTTCCCATCCGGCGAAACACGCGGCGCGAAGGTCAGGTTCGGATTGTTGACCAGCAGGCGCTGCCGCCCCGATCCGATATCATAGACATAGATGGCCGGCCGTTCGTTCAGATAGCTCATATAGACGATCGACTGCTGGTTCGGCGCGAAGCGCGGCGTCAGCACGATCGACTGACCGTTGGTCAGAAACCGGTGATTGGCACCGTCCTGATCCATGATCGCGAGCCGCTTGATGCGTTTGCCCTTCGGACCCGTCTCCGACACGTAGACCATGCGGCTGTCGAAATACGGGCCCTCACCCGTCAGCTTGGCATAGACCATGTCGGCGCATTTATGTCCGGCGCGACGCCAGTCGGATGGCTGAACGACGAAGCCCTGCCGAGCCAGTTCGGCACGGGAGAAGACGTCGTAAAGATAGCAGCCGACGGTCAGCGTGCCGTCACCATTGCCGCGGACGAAGCCCTGCACCAGCGCCGACACCCTGGCATTCGCCCAATAATCGAACACGGGCGCGGTCACTTCGCCGAATTCGACCGCCTTCATCGCCTGCGCGCCGGCCGGATTGAACAGGCCGGAATTCCTGAGGTCGTTGGTCACGATCTGTGACAATTGCCGCCCCAGCTCGTCGGTTCGCCCGGCGGCGGTATCGGTGACGACAGCGGCCGGCATCGGCGGGATCGCGATGCCCAATGGCGCGGAGATGCCGCCGACGACATCGACCACCAGTTCGTCGGATTGCGCGCCGGCCGCAGGCGGTGTCTGCGGCTGTGGTGCGGGCGCGGCAGGCGTTTGCGCAACGGCGGGACCTGCGAGGCACAGCGCGACGGCGAGGGCCGAATATCGAAAATGGAGCATCTTGGTCATCCTCAATCGGGCAGCTTGTAGCGGAGGCTGAACGTCTTCCATCCGCGTGGCACGTCATACAATTCGGGGGGCAGTCCGCGTAAGGGCGCACAGCCCATGAACGCCGCGATCGCATTGCGATCGACCGCATCGACGTACCGGCTGTTTTCGGCATCGACGCCGCTATGCTGGCCGGACACGGTGGGGCGGCCGTTGAGCGATCCGTCGCGATTCAATTGCAGTCGGATCGTCACGATGATCCTCGAAGCACCCGGCCCGGGATTGACCTGTCGATCCGCGCAAGGCTGCACCTGCCGCTTGATCGCAGAACCGATATCGGCGGCGGCCTGCGCATCCATCGTCGCGCCCGGCGGTGTCGGAGCCTTGGATTTGGACGGCGCGGCGGCGAGGCCCTTCAACGTCTCCTGATCCAGTACGAAACCGCCGGATTTCGGCTTCTTCGCGGCCGAATTGGTGCCCGTGCCCTTGGCGACACTCGGCTGCTTTGCCGGAGCGGTCGCCACGCGGGCGGGTGGCGCCTTTGTCTGGACAGGCTTTTCGGGCTTGGCGACCGGCAGCTTCTTCGGCGGCGGCGGGGCCTTGGGTGCTGGTTTCGGAGCGGGAGCCGGGACCGGTTCGGGTGGCTTGGCCGGCGGTGCAGGCTGCGGCTGGGGTGCGGGTTCAGGCTCGGGCGGGGGCGAATCCTCCGGCGGTGCGGGTTCGGGCGCTTTCGATTGCGCCGGCTCCTCGACGGCGGGCGGTGCCTTCGATTCGAGCGCGACGTCCGGGACCAGCGAGATATCGATCGCCTTGGGCTTGATCTCCTCGGCCGGCTTCTCGGACAGGAACCCGATTGCGAGCAACGCGAACAGCGCCGCATGACCGACGACCGCGACGCCCAGACCGATCTTTTCCGTCCGTTCCATCAGGTGCCGCACCCGATCACTTTACAGCCGTACCTGCGGTGCCACCCCCGGCCCCAGCTCCGGCCCCTGCTCCGACATCGCTGTCGCCGACCGTAACGAGGGCGACGCGGTTGAGGCCGGCGGCGTTCAGGTCGCCCATCACGCGCATGACGCGGCCATAATCCAGCGCCTTGTCGGCGCGCAGGAAGATCTGGGGCGATTGCCCGTCCTGCGTATTGCGTGCGATCCGGGCGAACAGATCGGGGAGAAGCGCTTCCGTCACCTCATCCTTGTCGACGAAGATCTTGCCCGACGCGTCCAGCGAGACCTGAACAGGCTTCTGATCCTGATCCAGCGGCTTGGCGCGGCTGTCTGGCAGGTTGACCGGCACTCCGGCCGTGAGCAGCGGCGCGGTGACCATGAAGATGATCAGCAGCACCAGCATCACGTCGACCATCGGCGTGACGTTGATGTCGGCCATCGGCGCGCGCCGCCCGCGGCCGCGTTGCGAGGGGAGGTTTATCGACACCGACCCGTCCTCACCGTTCGCTTTCCAGCTGACGGCTGAGCGTCGCGTGGAAACCGTCGGCAAAGCGGTTCAGCGCCGCCTCGATCTTGTTGATGCCATGGCTGAACCGGTTGTACGCGATCACGGCCGGAATAGCGGCGAACAGGCCGATCGCGGTCGCGAACAACGCCTCGGCAATGCCGGGCGCGACGACCGCAAGCGACGTGTTCTGCGCCGATGCGATGCGCGTGAAGCTGTCCATGATGCCGATCACGGTGCCGAACAGCCCGACGAACGGCGCCACCGACCCGACCGTGGCGAGGATGTTGAGGCGATCGGACATCTTGTCGATTTCATGCGCGACCGACGCCCCCATCGCCGTCGCCAGCCGCTCCCGGGTGCCATCGCGGTCGACCGAGCCACCGACCGTCGACCGGCGCCATTCGGACACCCCTGCGCCGAACACCTTGGCGACGGGCAGGTCGCTGTTGCTATGCGTGCGATAGAAGGCGTCGATATCCTCCGCTTTCCAGAAATCGCGCTCGAACGTTTCGGTACGACGACGCGTGCCGCCGATCTTCATCGCGAAGCTGACGATGATCGCCCAGGTCCAGACGCTGGCCAGCAACAGCCCGACCATCACGATCTTCACGACGATATTGGCATGCAGGAACAGGCCGATCATCGACATGCTGGCAGGATCTGTGTTCACGATTGCGTCCATCACTCTTCCACTGTTCCCCGGACCATCAGCGCCTCGAACGCCGCGATCCATTCGCTCGGTTGCCGCCGCGGCCGGCCCGAAGGCGCGACAAGGGCGGCGGTTACGTCGGCTTCGCTCAGTATCTGGTCACCCATCATGACTCTCTGCTGAATATCGACCGAAGCGGCTCTGATCCTCGTCAAGATACTTACGACGACCAGCACATCGTCCAGTTTCGCCGGACGCTTGTACCGGATATTGAGTTCCGACACGACATACGCGCCCTCGCCCGCATCGTTGAACGCGCGCTGGTCGACGCCGACGAGACGCAGGAAATCGGACCGTGCCCGCTCCATGTAGCGCAGGTAATTGGCGTGATAGACCACGCCCGAAAGGTCGGTGTCCTCCAAATAGACCCGCACCGGGAAACGATGTTCCGATCCCACGAAGCGGCCTTCGGTGGGCTGGTCCTGTGACGATGGCGGCATCGGGCTGCCTTTAGCCGATGGCTGGAGGCGGGGGAACCCCGCTCGCGCCACACGGGAGTCAGGCCGCGCGCTTCTCCAAAGCGTGGGCGGCTTCGGCGATCAATGTCGCGATGATCTCCGCGATCGGCTCTTCCTTCGTCACCATGCCGACCGACTGGCCTGCCATCAAGCTGCCGTTATCGACATCGCCGTCGATTACGGCGCGGCGCAGCGCACCGGCCCAGTAATGCTCGATCTGCAGCTGCGCCTCGCCCATCGCGACCGCGCCTTCGTCCAGCTGCTGGGCGACTTCACGCTGTTTGGCGGTGAACAATTCGCTGGAGGCATTCTTCAGCGCGCGCACCGGAATGACCGGCAGGCGCGGATCGATCTGCACGCTGGCGATCGCGTCGCGGGCGGAGGCGCGAATGAATGCCTTCTTGAAATTGGCATGCGCGATGCTCTCTTCCGCGCAGACGAAGCGGGTGCCGAGCTGGACGCCGGCCGCACCCATGTCGAGATAGCCGGCGATAGCCTCGCCGCGACCGATGCCGCCGGCTACGAAGACGGGAACCTGGTCGGCGACCTCGGGCAGGATCTCCTGCGCCAGGACGGACGTGGAGACGGGGCCGATATGTCCGCCCGCTTCCATCCCCTCGACCACCAGCGCGTCGACGCCCGAACGGATCAGCTTCTTGGCGAGGCTGAGCGCCGGGGCGAAGCAGATCACTTTCGCACCGGTCGCCTTGATCGCTTCCAGCGACCCCTTCGGCGGCAAACCGCCGGCGAGCACGACGTGCGTCACCTGATGCCTGGCGCAAACCGCGATCAGGTCGAACAATTGCGGGTGCATCGTGATCAGGTTCACGCCGAACGGCTTCGACGTCATCGCCTTGGTCGCCGCGATCTCGGTATCGAGCAATGCGGGTGTCATCGCGCCGCAGGCGATCAGGCCGAACCCGCCCGCATTCGACATGGCGGAGACGAGGTTGCGTTCGCTGACCCAGGACATCGCGCCGCACAGGATCGCGACCTCGCTGCCCAGGAATTCGACGCCGCGCGCCATGCGCCGTTCCAGGCGATCGCGCCCGATGGTGGAAATTTCGTTCATGGCCGCGGGCCTAGCCCCCGGGAGGCCTGTCCCGCAAGCGCTTGGTGAGCGTCAGGCGGCGTCCTCCGAGTCCAGACCATAAGCGGTGTGCAGGACGCGGACGGCGAGTTCGGTATAATCTTCCTCGATCAGCACGCTGACCTTGATTTCCGACGTGGTGATCGCCTGGATATTGATGCTGCGGGCGCCCAGGGTTTCGAACATCGTCGCGGCGACGCCGGCATGGCTGCGCATGCCGACGCCGACGACCGAGATCTTGGCGACGCGCGTGTCATGGACCAGTTCGGCATAACCGATCTCGCCCTGCGCATTACCCAGCACCTCCAGCGAGCGCGCGAGATCCGCACCGGGAACGGTGAAGGTCACGTCGGTCGACCCGGTCGAATGCGCGACGTTCTGCACGATCATGTCGACGTTGATGTTGGCCTGCGCCAGCGGGGTGAAGATCGCGCCGACCGAACCGGGCTTGTCCGGGACGCTCGTCAACGTGATCTTCGCTTCGTTCTTGTCGTGCGCGATGCCGGTGATCAGCTGCCGTTCCACGTCGATATCCTCCTGCCCAAGTTCATCTTCCCCCACGATCATCGTGCCGGGCAAGGTATCCGCCATCGGAGCGTCCGCGTCGGTGAACGACGACAGCACCTGCACGCGGACCTTTTCCTTCATCGCCAGTCCGACCGAGCGCGTCTGAAGCACCTTCGCGCCGACGCTCGCCAGTTCCAGCATTTCCTCGTACGTCACGCGCTTCAGCTTGCGCGCGCGCGGCACGATCCGCGGGTCCGTCGTGTAGACGCCGTCGACGTCCGTATAGATGTCGCAGCGATCGGCCTGCATCGCCGCCGCGATCGCCACCGCCGATGTGTCGGATCCACCGCGCCCCAACGTCGTCACGCGCTCGCCCGTCGCGACGCCCTGGAAACCCGGGATCACCGCCACCTCGCCGCGCGCGAGGCTTTCGTTCAGTGCGGTCGTATCGATCTCGCCGATGCGGGCGGATGCGTGGCCGTCCGACGTGCGGATCGGCAATTGCCACCCCATCCAGCTGCGCGCCGGGACGCCGACCGCCTGCAGCGCGATCGCGAGCAACCCGCTGGTGATCTGCTCACCTGCGGACACGACCACGTCATATTCCTTGGGATCGTAGAGCGAGGACGCCTCGCGACAGAAATTGACCAGCCGGTCCGTCTCGCCCGCCATGGCGGACACGACCACCGCAACCTGGTTCCCGGCATCGACCTCGCGCTTCACGCGCAGCGCGACGCTGCGAATGCGTTCGATGCCGGCCATCGAGGTGCCGCCGAATTTCATCACGATACGGGACATTGGGTGGGTTATGTCCTTTTGGCTTGGAGCGCGTGCTGATAGAAACGCCGGATGATTAGCGCAAGCGTACCCGTAACGAACCCCGCGACCACGATCGATCCGGCGGAGGCGGCGCATTTCGGCACGATGGCGGCGGAGTGGTGGGATCCGAACGGATCGTCCGCGATGCTGCACAAGCTGAACCCCGTCCGGCTGCGCTACCTGCGCGAGCGGATCGACGCGCAGTGGCATGGGGACGATACCAGCTTCACGCCGCTTGCCGGCAAGAGCGCGCTGGATGTCGGCTGTGGCGCGGGGCTGCTGTGCGAGCCGCTGGCGCGGTTGGGCGCGGCGGTCACCGGGCTGGATGCCGCGCCGGAGAACATCGCCGCGGCCCGGATCCATGCGGGGCTTTCCGGTCTCGAGATCGACTATCGCGCCGGCAGCGTCGAGGGGCTGGACGGCAAGACGTTCGATCTGGTCACGTCGCTGGAAGTGATCGAGCATGTCAGCGATCCGGCCGGCTTCGTGCGCGGGCTGGCTGACGCATTGGCGCCGGGCGGGCTTCTGGTCGTTTCGACGCCGAACCGTACGGCGTTGTCCCGGCTGGCGATGATCACGATCGGCGAGGGTTTTGCGAAGATCCCCAAGGGCACGCACGACTGGGACAAGTTCCTGACGCCCGAGCAACTGACGGCGATAATCGAAGGCGCAGGGCTGACGGTGATCGATAAGCGAGGGCTCAGTTTCTCCCCGGCGCGCGGGTTCGTGCTGAGCGACGACCTCAAGCTCGATTATTTCGTCACCGCCATCCGCGCCTGATCGATGTCCATTGCCGGATCGCCCCCGCGCCGCCCGCTTTGGGCTTTTGCGGGGCTGACGGTCGCATTGGTCCTGCTCGCGCTGGTCCGGCCGCTGGACCATGACGAGAGCCAGTATGTCGCGGCGGCGGTGCTGACCGCGCATGGCCAGATGCCGTATCGCGACTTCGCCTACCTCCAGACGCCGCTCCAACCCTTCCTGTTCGCGCCGCTAGCCTGGCTGTTCGGCGGCTGGACGTGGCCGGGACTGCGGATCGTCAACGCGGTGCTCGGCGTAGTGGCGGTATCCAGCGTGTACCGGGCGGCGCGGACCGGCGGCGCGCGGACGGAACCGGCGCTGCTGGCCTGCGCTTTGTTCGCGTGCTGCGACATACTGCTGTTCAGCGTCGGAACGGCGCGGAACGACGCGCTGCCCGTTGCCCTGCTCGCCAGCGCCCTGCCGTCGATCATGCGCGCCGCCAACGGCCGGGGAACGCAGTCGAGCGCAGCGCTGGCCGGACTGTTGCTTGCGGCGGCGGCGGCGGCAAAGGTCTCCTATGCGCTGCCCGCCATCGGTTATGGATTGTACGCGCTGTACGACCGGCGGCATCGGCCAGCGTGGCTGATCGCGGGTGCCCTGCCCGTGGCCATCACTTTGATTGCGACCGGCCTGATCGCGCCGCAGGGCTTCCTGTTCGGCGTGTTCGACTTTCCGGCTCGCGCGCCGGACCAATATTACCGGGCGATCGGCAAGGCCTGGAAGCTCAGCACGGGGACCAAGCTGATCGACCTGATCAAGTTCCTGGCGCTTGGCCCGGCGCTCTTGTGCCTCGCATTGGCCAGCCTGTTCCGCTGGCGGGCGACGGGCGGGCGAGCGATCGACTGGATGATCGTCGCGGGTCTGGTCGCCGCGCTGATGCCTTCCCCCGTCTGGCGGCAATATCTGCTGCCGATGCTGCCGCCCCTCTTCGTGCGTCTCGCGATCGGCTGGCAGTCCGTTTGGCCGGGGCGCCGCACGCGGATCGCGCTGGTCGTGTTCGCCTGCGCCGGACTGGCGCCATCGATCGAGGCGATGGTGCGCGCCGTACCCCGCGTGCCGATGATCGACGCGATGCGGCAGAGCGCCGCAATCCGCGTGGTGATGGATGCGGCGGGTGTGCACGGCCCGGTCGCGACGCTTTCCCCGCAATTCCTGCCAGCGACCGGGCGGCTGCCGGATGCTCGTTTCGCTACCGGGCCGTTCTATTTCCGTAGTCGCGGGCTGATCGGCGCGAAGGACGAGGCGGTGAACCGCGTGGTCGCGAAGGATACGATCGGCATTCACTTCCGACACCCCCCGGCCGCGATCCTGACCGGCGGCGAGGGTGCTTGGACCAGCGGCGACCCGACGCTGGACGGCGTGCTGGCCGATTGGGCTCAACGCAACGGATGGCGCAGAATTTTAGTGCCGGGCGGGCGATTCACGCTCTACGCGCCGAATTGAAGATCGTCGCGACATAAGCCGCGGCGCCGAGTCGCAGCGGCGTCCGCCAAGGCGAAGTTGACGATATTGACGACACGTCCCCCCTCTTTGGCGCTCCCCGACGGATCTCGTGTCGGAGAAGGACGGGGTCGGGCGAACGGCATCGGGCATATCGATCGACCCGAGCAATTCGTTCCCAACATTGCAAGGGCGGGGAAAGGATCGATCTATTGCGCCCGGGTGACCGTCGCGACGTGTCCCGCCTTTGCCGCGATCAGCCCGGCATAATAGGCCATCAGGTCTTCGGTATGCTCGCGGTCGCTGCGGACGCGGCCTGCGGCGACGCGGGCGGCGCGGCGAAGCATCGCCTGGTCGCGCGCGAACAGGCGGCGGATCGCGGCGGCGCAGGCGCCGGGATCGCGCGCGGCATACAGTTCCGACGTCATCGGATCGGCGATCTCCGCCACGCCGCCGGTATCGGGCGAGATCAACGGTAGCCCCGCCGCCATCGCCTCGGACGCGACCAGCCCGAACGGCTCCGCTTCCGATCCGTGGATCAGCGCATCGCAGCTTGCCATGATCCGCGCCAGCCGCTCGCGATCATAGACCGGCTGGAACATGCGGATATGCGGCGATCCGGCGATAAGGCGTTCGATCTTGCGGCTGGCGACGCCGGTGCCGAGCAGGATCATGCCGACGGGTACGTGCTGCCCCGCCTGAACCACCGCATCGGTGACGAGATCCCAGCGTTTTTCCGGGTGATGCCGCCCGAGACCGAGCAGCAGATGGCCATGCGGCGGCAGATCGCATTGCTTCAGCAGCGCCTGACGAAGCGGCTCGCTGCGATAATCGGGCGAGAAGTGGCCGCGTTCGATGCCCAGCGGCATCGCCTTGTCGATATGCACGCCCCGCGCGCGCAGCCGCTTCTCCAGCGCCGGGCCGTTGGTGACGACCGCATCGTATTTCCCCAGGAAACGCGTGAGATACCGGCTGTACCAGGCGAAGGCGCGCTCGATACGCTGTTGCGGCGCGAGCTTCTCGAACCAGCGCAGCGCATAGGCCGACACGTTGTCATTGTGCATGAAGAACACGCGGACCGGATCGTGGCCGGCCTGCGGCTGCCATTGCCCGACGATCCAGGCGGGGCGCCACGGCGACGACGTCTCGACCAGATCGGGCTTCAGATCGTCGAGCAGGCGGGTGATCGGCGCAGCATCCCAGAACAGCCCGTAATTCTTGTCGAACGGCAGGCGCGACGCCTTGACGTAGATGATCCGGCCGCCGCCCGGCCGTTCCTCGACCTTGTCCTCGCGGCCCGCCGCGATGACGATCAGTTCGTGCCCGAGTTCGGACATGATCCCCATCTTGCGGTCGATATAGGTGCGGACCCCGCCGCCGGTGGGCGAATAGAATTCGTTCACGTCGACGATACGCATGGATCAGTTCGCCTTGATCGGGGAAAATCCACTGAAGCCACGCAAATATTGCGCCCGTATGTCGGTTGTTTCGACGCCCGCCGGCACATCGATGATCGCCTGCGCCAAGGTGGGTTTCGAGCGACCGAGCTTCTGGTTGCTGCGAAGGCCCGCGCCATCGGACCAGAAGTTGAACTTGTTCCGGCCGTCGCGATTGTGCGTGAACAGCAAGGCGTAGCGGCCCGGACGCGGAACCCGGATGCACAAGGCGACCGAGCCGCTGGCCGGCGTATCGACCACGACGCGGCGGAACACCTTGCCCTCCGCGATCAGGTCGCGATCGTCCTTCAGGAAATCCGCTTCGGTCGCGGGATACAGTTCCAGGCGGAGGTCGCCGGTCCGATCCTTCAACCCGAGCACGTTGACGCGGATCGCAGGGCCACCACTCGTGCAGGCCGAGGCATCGCTGCCCAATGTCCGCGTCTGCGCCGATCCCGGAGCCGAAAGGGACAAGGCGATTGCCGTCGCGATCGAGGTGAGGGGCAACGTCGAAGCGAACTTCATAGCGTCTTCTTCCTAGCCAACAGCCCGTGCACGCCGAACATCACGATGAAGACGACGTGGAACAACAACTGCATCGCCGCGGTGAACGCGACCAGTTCCGACAATTCCTGATCCTGCCCGATGACGAGGATCGCGAAGTTGGCGAAAAGCAGGTCCTTGTTGGGCACAAGCGGCAGGCGCGACACGAGCAGGCGTGCGGCGGCGAGGAACAGCCACATGCCGAGCGGCGCGGTCGGCAAAGCGAAATGCCAGGCGAGCGCGATGAGGAAGGACCCTGCGATCAGGCGCAGGCAGTGGATCGAAAACACCCACCACAAGGTGCCCCGCGCGAGCGAGAAAACGCGTTTGGAGAAGATCAGGAACGGCAGCGACGTGCACATAACGATGCCGATCGACCCGAGCACTTCCTCCAGATACCCCGCGGCGCTGAGCAACTGGTAACCGAGCGGCACGGCGAAGGCGAACAGGACGAGGGTGATCGTGTTGCCGGCGATGGCGGACAGGATGCTGACGTCCTTCACCGCGCCGAACGGTGCCGCGATCATTCGCGCCCGGCTGCGTGCCCAGGCATAGAAATACGCCTCTCCGGAATATCCGAAGACGACCTCGTTCGCGATCCGCTTCTTGATCAGCGCGATCATGCCGCCGACGAGCGGAATGCCCCACAAGCGGCGAAAGATGATCCAGTCCCCGGTCGGTGCGGAGAAATATAGCAATGTGAACGCGACGTAGAAGGCGGGACTGGCAGGCACCGCGCGGTGGAGCCCGGCAAGACCGTGGCCGAGCAACTCGCGTCCCAGGCCGACGACCATTGCGATCGTCAGCAGCGCGCCGATGATCATCGGCCAGCGGCTGCGAATCCTTTTGAGCGGTTCCAGCCCGGCAATGTCCGGCGCCAGCGCTATCGACGGTTCTGCGATCGTGTCGCGCATGTTCGGTCCGGTTTTCGGAGTGTCCACCTGGCGAAAACCATCCGCTGATGCCGCAGAGGTCTGGGGCTATGCGCCGCCTTTAACGCCACTGTTATCGCGCCGCAACAAATCTGCGGCAAGGCGACCTGACGCAGGTTGGGACGTAAATTCTTTTGTGACTTTTCTACAAGCGGTAAGGCCGCGTCCGTCGATGGATAAACCTTTCCCTGCCGGCCCGCGACACATCCTGACCTATGCCGAGACGTGGCGTGGCGGTGGTGTGGAGCGGGTTCAGTTGCGCCTCGCACGCGGCTGGATCGCGGCGGGATGGCGCGTGACGCTGGTTTTGGGCGATCCCGAGGGGCCGCTGGCAAGCGAGGCTCCGGACGGGCTGGAGATACTGCCGCTCGGGTCGGGGGGAATGCTCCCGCTGATGCGATTGCTGCCGGATATCGTCGCCGAGCGGCGACCGGACGTCATCTTCTGTCCGGGCAATCATTATACCGGGGCGGCGGCGTGGCTACGCCTGCGTCTGGGCCGGACATGCCCGCCTATCGTTGCGAAGGTTTCCAATGCCTTGGGGCGACCGGACCAACGCTTCGCCGTGGCCTGGGCCTATCGCCGGTGGCTGGCGCTGCATCATCGTTTCGTGTCGAGGCTGGTGGCAATGACCCCGGCAATGGCGGACGAGGCCGCAGATGCGATGCGGATCCCCCGCGGCGCGATCGCCATCATCCCCAATCCGCCGGTCCTGCCCATTCCGGGCGCGACGCCGCCGGTCCTGCCTGGCGGACGCTTTATTCTGGGCGTGGGGCGACTGGCGCCGCAGAAGCGCTGGGACCGCTTGATCGCTGCGGTCCCCAAACTCGCCGATCGCGACCTGTCGGTGGTGATACTGGGCGAAGGCGACGCGCGCGCGGCGTTGACGGCGCAGATCGCGGCGCTCGGGCTGGGGCACCGCGTGCATCTTCCAGGGCATAGTGCCGATCCGCTGCCCACGATCGCGCGTGCGGTCGCGGTGGTGCTGGTATCCGACTTCGAAGGCGTGCCGAGCGTGTTGCGGGAGGCGCTGTCGCTCGGAACGCCGGTCGTGACGACCGGATCGAGCGTTGCGGTCCGCGAGATCGTGACCGGGCCGGACCTCGGCACAGTTTTAGCGGCGGGCGACGAGGCCGGGCTGATCGCCGCGATCGACCATTGGGGCGCGCCGGGCCAACCCCGCCCCGCCCCGGTTCCGCAGCCGGGCGAGGGGGCGGCCGACGAGTATTTGCGACTGTTCGAAAGCGTTATCGGTTAGGGTTTGCAGCGGTCGGGGTGCGCCGCGGCGAAGGCCGGGAGGGTCGTGCAGGCCGCGTCTACTGCGACGAGTGTCGGCCAAGCATCGACCTGCATCTCGAACCGGCGCGCGTTGTACATCTGCGGAACGAGGCAGATGTCCGCCAACCCGGGTGCCGGACCGCCGAGGAACGGGCCTTCCGCCGCTTTCGCGATCGTCTCCAGTGCGTCGAAACCGGTCCGAACCCAGTGGCGATACCAGTCTTCCTTCGCCGGCTGATCCGCGCCAAACTGGGTTTCCAGCCGCTTGAGCACGCGCAGATTGGCGATCGGGTGGATATCCGACGTGACGGCGAGGGCACCGGCCAGCGCCCGCGCGCGGCCCAGTGGATCGCTCGGCAGCAACGCAGGATCGGGGCGGGTCGCGTCCAGATAGTCGATGATCGCGACGCTTTGCGTCAACGTTGCGCCGTCGATCTCCAGCGTTGGCACCAGGCCTTGTGGATTGCGCGCGAGATTGTCTTCCGCCGTATGTTCGGCCGCGAGCAGGTTCACCGGGACCGATTCGTACGCCAGCCCCTTCAGGTTCAGCGCGATGCGAACGCGGTAGGCCGCGGACGAGCGCCAGTAATCGTACAGCCGGATCATGCCGCCAGCCTTTCCCCGTCCGCTTCCTCCGCGCGTTCGGAACTGCGTTCCAGCGCGACCTTGATCATCGCGGTCATCGGATCGGCGAGCGCGAGCCCCAGGATGCCGAACAGCGTGCTGGCCAGGATCTGCGCGCCCAGCGTCAGCGCTGGCGGCAGATCGACCGTCTTCTTCGCGACCATCGGAATGACCACGTACCCATCGAAGGTCTGCACGACGAAATAGGTCGCGAGCGCGGCGATACCCGTGTCCGCCCCGGCGCTGAACCCGACGGCCGTCATCAACACGCCGGTGATGAACGCGCCGACATTGGGGATGAACGCCAAGATTCCGGCGATGATGCCAAGCACGAGCGCCATCGGTACGCCGAAGAACCACAGGACCAGAAACGTCAGCACGCCTTCCAGCGCCATGCCGAGCAGGCGCCCGGCCAGCAGGCGGCGCAGCGTCACGCCCATCCGCTGTACCGTCAGGGCGAATTCGGGGCGGTGTTCGACCGGGATCATCCATTGCAGCCCGCGATCGTAGAGCCGCGGTTCCATCGCGATGAACAGACCGAGCACCAGGATCATGAACAGGCTGGTCATTGCGCCCAATGCGATGCCGACATACGAGCCGATCTTGCCCAGCGACCCCAGCGCCTGCCGCGCCATGCTGCCCAGATCGGACTTGCCGGGCATGATCCCCTTGTCGGACAGCCAGCCGGTGACGCGGTCGAACTGGCTTTGCAACGTCGCGCCGAGCTGCGACGCCTGCTGCACCAGTTGAACGCCGGTCAGGTAAAAGGTGCCGAGCAGGAAGGCGACGACCAGAAGGACGACGATCGCCAATCGCCAGCCCCGCCCGATGTTCAACACGCGGCCGAGCAGGCGTACGCCGCCGTCCAGCATCGCCGCGAACACCAGACCGGCGAAGATGATCAGCAGCGGCTGGACGAGCAGGATGACCAGCCCGATCGCGACCGCCATGCCGAACCATACGCTTGCCCGCTTCAGTTCGGCGCGGACCGCCGGATCGCGAACCTCATTGGGGCTGGCACCCGAGACGATTTGCACCCCGTTGCCGGCCCCGTCGGTCATTTCGCGGTTTCCTGTGGATGCAGCGAATTGCCCGCGCGCCCGGATCGCAGAGCGCTCCACCAACTGAGCGGGTTCCACGATGCCGTCCCGTCGAGCGAGAAGGTGATGAATTCGGCACGCCCGCCGACATATTCCCACGGCACCGCACCGCCCAGCCCCAGATCCGGCTGACCGAGCGAGAAGCGGCTGTCCGACGACCGATCGCGATTGTCGCCCATCAGGAACACATGGCCGGCCGGGATGGTGATCGGACCGTAATTGTCCCCGGGGCTATAGCCGAGCTCGACCGTGTCGTAGCGCCGGCCGTTCGGCAGGGTCTCCGTCACGATCGGCAGGCGGCAGACTTGCGCGCCGTCCGCCGCCGTCTCCAGCGCGCCGGGATATTCGCTGTCGGTGCAGGGGAGGTTGGCATCGACCGGGAGCAGCACGTCGTGGATCGGCCCGCGACGCACCGCTTCGCCGTTGATGTACAAGACCCCGCCGCGCACCTGCAACCGGTCGCCCGGCAGGCCGATCAGCCGCTTGATGTAATCGGTGTTGCGACCCGGCGGGGTGACGATGACGACGTCGCCGCGTTCCGGCATGCGGCCGAACAGGCGCCCCTTCACGAACGGCAATTGCACGCCCCAGCTTTCCTCCGGCTGACGCAGCACCAGCCCGCGGAAGATCGCCGCCGGATTGGGAATGGTCGGCGAGATGAACGACCAGCCATATGGATATTTCGTCACCACCAGCCGGTCGCCGGTGCGCAACACCGGCATCATAGATTCCGACGGAATGTAGAAAGGCTTGGCGATGAAACTGTGAAAACCGAGCACGGCGAGGATGAGCCAGAATATCCCCTTGGCCTCTTCCCACCAGGTCGATTGGGTTTTGGTGGCGGGGGGCTGGGACGGGCTGGCGGACCCGGTCCGGGGGTCGTTCACTGCCGGATTTTCGGCCGTCATTCCGTGTCCTCAGTTTTCTTTATGGCCTCGATGATCACGAAGGCCTGTGCCCAGGGATGATCGTCGGTCATCGTAAGATGTACCCTGGCGGCGTGTCCGTCGGGGATCAACGCGTCAAGCCGCGCCTTGGCCCCGCCGGTCAACAGTAAAGTCGGGGCGCCGGAGCGCGCATTGACGACGCCGATATCCTTCATGAACACGCCGGCACGAAACCCCGTGCCGACCGCCTTGGAGAAGGCCTCCTTCGCGGCGAACCTCTTGGCGAGCGTTCCGGCCTTGGTGAAGGGACGCTTCGCCGCCTTGGCGCGTTCGGTTTCGGTGAAGACGCGGTTCTCGAACCGATCGCCGAAGCGGTCCAGCGACGCCTGGATGCGCTCGATGTTGCACAGGTCTGAGCCCAGGCCGATGATCATTTCGAGGCCCCTGCGAGGGTCGGAAGAAGGTTTGTTCGCGCGGAGACGCGGAGACGCGGAGAAGAACGGAAGAAGGTATTGCGCTGCGCGCGGCGGGTGGAAACGGCAGTCGAGGGAAGACGCGCGACGCGCGTGATCTCTTTCTCCTCTTCTTCGCGTCTCCGCGTCTCCGCGCGAACACTCCTTCCAAAATCCATCACCGCGCGAGATCCATAGCGGCCCGCATCTGCCGGACCGCCTCGCCCAGGCCGACGAACATCGCCTCCCCGACGAGGAAGTGCCCGATATTCAACTCGCGCACCTGAGGAATGGCGGCGATCGGCGCGACATTGTCGTAGGTCAGGCCGTGTCCGGCATGCACCTCGATACCGTTCTTCGCGGCAAGCGCAGCGGCATCGGCGAGACGGCGTAGTTCATGCGTGCGCGCCTCGCCTTCCAGTTGCGCATAACGCCCGGTGTGCAGTTCCACGACCGGGGCGCCAAGCCGGATCGCGGCATCGATCTGCAGCGCATCCGGCTCGATGAACAGCGATACGCGTATGTTCGCGTTGCGTAATTCCGACACGAGCGGGGCGAGGCGGTCATGCTGCCCGGCCGCATCCAGCCCGCCCTCGGTGGTCAGTTCCTCGCGCTTTTCGGGAACGATGCACGCGGCATGCGGTCGATGACGCAGCGCGATCGCGAGCATCTCGTCGGTTGCCGCCATTTCCAGGTTGAGCGGAATCGTCAGCCGTTCGGACAGGCGCGCGATATCTTCGTCGGTGATGTGCCGCCGGTCCTCGCGCAGGTGCGCCGTGATGCCGTCCGCGCCGGCCTCCGCCGCGAGCAACGCCGCGCGAACCGGATCCGGATAGCCCGCGCCACGTGCATTCCGCACCGTCGCGACGTGATCGATGTTGACGCCGAGGCGCAGGATATCGGTCATGCCGCCGCCCGGCTACCCGGCTTGATCGCTGGGATCGCCGCAAGTTCGGGGGGCAAGGCGTCGGCAGCGTAGGTCGGAACGTCGAGGCGGATCAGCGGATGGAACGGCACGCCGAGGTCCGCGCTGCCGTTGGAGCGGTCGACCAGCGCGCCGGCGGCGACGGTCACGCCGCCCGCGCGTGCGATCGCGGCGATCGCTTCACGTGACGAGAGACCGGTGGTGACGACGTCCTCCATCATGAACACGCGCGTGCCGGGTTCCAGGCGGAAGCCGCGGCGGAGTTCGAACACGCCTTCGGGGCGTTCCAGGAACATTGCCTCCACCCCCAGCGCGCGGCCCATTTCGTGGCCGGCGATCACGCCGCCCATGGCGGGGGAAACGACCGCCTGGATCGACGAGCGGACATCCGCGGGAAGGCGGGCGACCAACGCTTCGGCCAGCCGCGCGCCGCGCGCCGGATCCATCAGCACGCGCGCGCATTGCAGGTAGCGGGCGGAGCGCAGGCCGGACGAGAGGATGAAATGCCCCTCCAGCAATGCCCCTGCCGCGCGGAACTCACCCAGAACCTCGTCTTCCGTCATCGCCCGGCCCAACCTTTCGCGCGCCAAATAGGGCCGCGCGGGGCCCAAGTGCAACGTGTACAGGAAAAAACTCCGCGCATGCCGCTTGAGGCAAAGCGGGGTCGCGCGTATAGGCGCGGGTCAAACGGGTGGAATCCTGCCCAGCTCTGCGGCCCCATTTTGCCGTAGCGTATTCGCCAGGGGTGACGACACATATGCGTATGACGGGGTTCAAATCGATCGCACTGGCAGCCGGGCTGCTGGTGGCCGGCGCGGGCTTCGCCGCGGCGCCGCCCGCCGCGCCGACCGCGCCTGCCGTTACGGCACCGGCGCCCGTCACGGTCGATCCGGCTGCCGCCGCGCCCGCAAACGCGCCCGCCCCGGGCAGTGCCGCGCTGGCGCAGGACGGTGCGTATGCCGTGACGCCGGTGCCCGGCGTCGGCATGCCGACCGACCGGCATTATGGCATCCAGCCGCAGGTCACGAAGAATGGCGAGCGCGCACAGCATTTCCATGACGCGATTCTCGTCCCCGTGATCACGGTCGTCTCGTTCTTCGTGCTCGCGCTGCTGTTCTGGGTCGTCTACCGCTTCCGCCGCGCGCGGAACCCGGTGCCGTCCAAGACGAGCCACAACACGGCGATCGAGATCGTATGGACGCTGGCCCCAGTGCTGATCCTCGTACTGCTCGCGGTGCCGTCGATCGGCCTGCTGCAGGCGCAGTTCAAGCCCGCCCCTGCCAACGCGATCACGCTGAAGGCGATCGGCAACCAGTGGTACTGGACCTATCAATATCCGGACAATGGCGGGTTCGAAATCACTGCCAACATGCTGAAGGAGAAGGACCAGGCCGGTAAGGGCGAACGCATTCGCACCGATGCCGACGGTCCCCGCCTGCTCGCCACCGACAACCGTGTCGTGCTGCCGGTCGGCGTGCCGATCCGCCTGATCACCACCGCCAACGACGTCATCCACAGCTGGGCGGTTCCCGCCTTCTGGATGAAGCTGGATGCGGTTCCGGGTCGCCTGAACGAGACGAGCTTCACGATCGAGAAGCCCGGCGTGTATTTCGGCCAGTGCAGCGAATTGTGCGGTGCGCGGCACAATTACATGCCGATCGCGGTCGAGGCCGTGTCGCTCGAGCAGTTCAACGCCTGGGTCCTCGCCAAAGGCGGCTCGATCAAGGGCGCCAAGCCTTCGGTCGCCCCCGCCGCGCTGACGCCGGAAGCGGCCGGCGCCGCTGCAGCGCCGACCAGCAACACCACCGACGGCGCGGTCGAAAATTCGACCGCACCCGCCACCACGACCACTCAGGGCGCATCGGGCAATCCCGCCGGCGCCGGCACCGGACTGTAAGACATGACAGATACCGCCCTCAGCCCGAGCCATTTCGACGCGCATCATGGCCATGACGACCATGCGCACGTCGAACATGTTCCTGCGTTCTTCGCGCGCTGGTTCATGTCGACCAACCACAAGGATATCGGGACGCTGTACCTGATCTTCGCGATCATCGCGGGGATCATCGGCGGGTCGATTTCCGGCCTGATGCGCGCGGAACTCGCGCATCCCGGCATCCAGTACCTGCAAGGCTGGGCCGGCATGCTGCACGGCGGCGAGGCGAGCCTCGACGAGTCGCTGCATCTCTGGAACGTCCTGGTCACGGCGCACGGCCTGATCATGGTGTTCTTCATGGTCATGCCCGCCATGATCGGCGGGTTCGGCAACTGGTTCGTGCCGATCATGATCGGCGCGCCGGACATGGCCTTCCCGCGCATGAACAACATCTCGTTCTGGCTGCTCGTCCCCGCTTTCATGCTGCTGCTCGCATCGCCGTTCTTCGGTGGTGCCGGCAACGGATGGACGCTGTACGCACCGCTCTCCACCTATGGCGAGCCGGGACCGTCGACGGACATGGCGATCCTGGCGCTGCACCTTGCCGGTGCCTCGTCGATCCTGGGTGCGATCAACTTCATCACCACGATCTTCAACATGCGCGCTCCGGGCATGACGCTGCACAAGATGCCGCTGTTCGTCTGGTCCGTGCTGGTCACCGCATTCCTGCTGCTGCTCGCACTTCCGGTGCTGGCCGCAGCGATCACGATGCTGCTGACCGATCGTAACTTCGGCACGACCTTCTTCGATCCTGCCGGCGGCGGCGATCCGATCCTGTACCAGCATCTGTTCTGGTTCTTCGGTCACCCCGAAGTGTACATCATGATCCTGCCGGGCTTCGGCATCGTCAGCCACATCATCTCGACCTTCTCCAAGAAGCCGGTGTTCGGCTATCTCGGCATGGCCTACGCCATGGTCGCGATCGGCGTGGTCGGCTTCGTCGTGTGGGCGCACCACATGTTCACGACCGGCCTGTCGGTGAATACGAAGATGTACTTCACCGCGGCGACGATGGTGATCGCGGTGCCGACCGGCATCAAGATCTTCTCTTGGATCGCGACGATGTGGGGTGGCTCGATGAGCTTCAAGACCCCGATGGTCTGGGCGATCGGCTTCATCTTCATGTTCACCGTCGGCGGCGTGACCGGCGTCGTGCTCGCGAACGGTGGCGTCGACGATTACATGCAGGACACGTATTACGTGGTGGCGCATTTCCACTACGTGCTGTCGCTGGGTGCGGTCTTCTCGCTGTTCGCCGGGTTCTACTATTGGTTCCCGAAGATGTCGGGGAAGATGTACAACGAGTTCCTCGGCCAGCTGCACTTCTGGGTGTTCTTCATCGGCGTGAACATCATGTTCTTCCCGATGCACTTCCTCGGCCTGCAGGGCATGCCACGCCGCATGCCCGACTATACGGACGGCCTGGCGCACTGGAACTGGGTCGCTTCGGTCGGCTACATGATCATGGGCGTCGGCATGGTGATCTTCTTCATCAACCTGTTCTGGTCGCTGATGGCGGGCAAGAAGGCGGAAGACAGCCCGTGGGGCGAAGGCGCCACGACGCTGGAATGGACCCTGTCCTCGCCTCCGCCGTTCCACCAGTTCGAGACGCTGCCGCGGATCGACTGATCCCGGCAAGAAGATCGACGAAACAGGAAACGCCCCGGTTCATCGCCGGGGCGTTTTTCTTTTGGCCGGGGCGTCGGAGCAAGTCGGCGGGTCGCTTTCCGGGATGGCAGCGATGATCGTCATTCCGCCCTGGGTCGGTGCCCGTGCTTGGCGGTTTTAGCGTCGGACCGGACACTTGCCGCCTTCCCCGAACCATGCCGCTTTCCCCAGCGCACAGAGGGGCCTATAGCGCAGACGATCATGACCGCGACGACTCTTCCCCTGCCCGCAGACTGGCGCGACTTCCTGGCGCTGACCAAGCCGCGCGTGATGACGCTGGTGGTGTTTACCGGACTGTGCGGTATGCTGGCGGCGCCGGTGCTGATCGATCCGATCCTCGGCTTCACGGCGATCCTGTGCATTGCGCTGGGCGCGGGTGCGGCGGGGGCGCTGAACCAATGGTATGAGGCCGATCTCGATTCGAAGATGAAGCGGACGCAGGGTCGCCCCCTGCCCGCCGGACGGATGGAACGCGGATCGGCGCTGCATTTCGGCGTGGGCCTCGCGGCATTCTCGGTGATCCTGATGGGGCTGGCGAACAATGTCGTCGCGGCGGGGATCCTCGCGGTGTCGATCCTGTTCTACGTGTTGATCTACACCGTGTGGCTGAAGCGCCGGACGCCGCAGAACATCGTGATCGGCGGTGCGGCGGGCGCGTTTCCGCCGTTGATCGGTTGGGCGGCGGCAACGGGCGACGTCGCGACCTTGCCCGTGCTGCTGTTCGTATTGGTATTCCTGTGGACTCCGCCACATTTCTGGGCGCTCGCCTTGTTCATGAAGACCGATTACGCCGCGGCGGGCGTGCCGATGCTGCCCGTCGTCGCGGGCGAGCGGGCGACCCGGACGCAGATCGGGCTGTACACGATCCCGATGGCGGCGGCGGCGATCGCCCCCTGGGCGCTGGGACTGACCGGCGCGATCTATGGCTGGGTCGCGGTCGCGACGACGGCGGTGTTTGCCGCGATGGTGGTGCAGGTCGCGACGCGGCGCACGCAGCCCAACGACACGATGCGCCCCGAAAAACGCCTGTTCGCCTATTCAATCCTGTACCTGTTCATTCTGTTCGGCGCATTGGTTGCCGACCGCTGGATCTGACCACATGACCAACGACCCGATCCGCAAGGAAGACGATCTGATCCGCGCCCGCCAGCGGAGCCGTGCGATGGTGATGGCGGTGATCCTGGGCGCGTTCGTGATCCTGGTGTTCGGCATCAGCATTGCCAAGATCAAGGCGGGGATGCCGCATTGACCGCCGCCGGCCTGCCTCGCAAGCGGATGACGGGAACCGGCCGGACCGCGATGCTGGCGGTGATCGGCATCTGCTTCATGACCGGCCTCGCCTGGGCCAGCGTGCCGCTGTACCGCATGTTCTGCCAGGTGACCGGGCTGAACGGCACGACGCAGCGCGGGACGGAGGCGCCCGGCGCGGTCGACGGCAAGATGCGGATCGATTTCGACACGAACGTCAGCCCGAAGCTGCCGTGGAAGTTCGAGCCCGAAAACCCGTCCGAGACGGTCGATATCGGCGCGCGCGACATGGTGTTCTTCACGGCGACCAACACGTCCGCCAAGCCGGTCACGGGCACCGCGACGTTCAACGTCACGCCGGCGCAGGCGGGCAAGTATTTCACCAAGATCCAGTGCTTCTGCTTCACGCAACAGACGCTGAAACCGGGCGAGACCGCGCGGATGCCGGTGATCTTCTTCGTCGATCCGAAGATCATGGCGGATCCCGATGCGAAGGATATCCGCACCATCACGCTCAGTTACACGTTTTACCCGGTGGATTCCGGCAAGACGTCGAGCTAGAGCGGATTCAAACAGGCTAAACAGGGGACCGACCATGGCCGGCGCCAAGAACCACGATTATCATATTCTCGCTCCGGATCCGTGGCCGATCATCGGCTCGTTCTCGGCGCTCGCGATGGCGGTGGGCGGCATCATGTGGATGCATGGCGGCCATGTCAGCCCGGACAAGGCGAATGGCGGCGGCGTCGTGTTCTTCATCGGCCTGCTCGGCGTGTTGACGACGATGTTCTGCTGGTGGGGCAACGTGATCAAGGAAGCGCATGCGGGCGATCACACGCCGGTCGTGCAGCTTCACCTGCGTTACGGCATGATCCTGTTCATCGCGTCCGAAGTCATGTTCTTCGTCGGATGGTTCTGGGCGTTTTTCGACTTCTCGCTCTTCCCCGCACCGGTCGAACTGGCGGCGGGCGTTCCGGGCCTGATCACCGATGCGGCCGCGGGCGCCGCGACCTGGCCACCCAAGGGCCTGGAAGTGATCGACGCCTTCAAGTTCCCGCTGCTCAATACGCTGATCCTGCTGACCAGCGGCACCACCGTCACCTGGGCGCACCATGCGCTGATCCACAACCAGCGTGGCGGCGAGAAGACGGGCCTGTGGGGCCTGATCGGGGTCGGCAATCGCGACGGCGTGCTGAAGGGCCTGTGGCTCACGGTCGCGCTGGGTCTGCTGTTCAGCTCGATCCAGGCGTATGAATATGCCGAGGCACCGTTCCCCTTCAAGGGCATCAACTATGGCGCGTCGTTCTTCATGGCGACCGGCTTCCACGGCTTCCACGTCCTGATCGGCACGATCTTCCTGATCGTCTGCCTCGTCCGCGCCTATCGCGGCGACTTCACCCCGAAGCAGCATTTCGGCTTCGAGGCAGCGGCCTGGTACTGGCACTTCGTCGACGTGGTGTGGCTGTTCCTGTTCGTCACCATCTATGTCTGGGGCGGCTGGGGCGCACCGGTCCACGGCGGCTGATGATGGAGGCGCGGGACGAGGCGGGGACGCCGCCTTATCCCGCGCCACCGACGCATATGCAGGTCGCGATCGGCGGCCTGTGTCCGCGCTGCGGCGCGAAGACCCTGTTCGGCGGGTTCGCGAGTTTCGCACCGAAATGCACGAAATGCGGGCTGGATTTCTCTGCCTTCAACGTCGGCGACGGGCCGGCGGCTTTCCTGACCCTGATCCTGGGCGCGATCGTCACGGCGCTGGCTATCACGCTGGAATTGACGCTGCACCCGCCATTGTGGCTGCACATGGCGATCTGGATCCCGGTAACCGCGGCAGGCGTCGTGCTGTCGCTGAGGGCCGCGAAAGGCGCGCTGATCGCCGCGGAATATCGCAACGCGGCGCATGAGGGACGGATAGTCCAGAACGCCGATGACGTCTGACACGATGAAGCGGATCCCCGTCGTCGCGACGATCGTGGTGGTCGCCGCGATCGCGCTGATGATCGCGCTGGGTTTCTGGCAATTGCAGCGGCGCGGCGAGAAGGAAGCGCTGCTGAGGCAATATGCCGCCAACATCACGCGCCCGGCGATCGCCTTTCCTTCGATCCCGGTCGACGATTCGCTGCTGTTCCGACGCGCGAGCGGGATGTGCCTGGAAGCGGTGAGCTGGTCGGAGCGGTCGGGGCGCAATGCGGCGGGCGGATCGGGCTGGCGGCAGATCGCGCAGTGCCGCACCGGAGCCGAGGGCCCCGGCATGGCGGTGCAGGTCGGCGTGGCGAGAAGCGCCGGCGGCAAACCGGACTGGAAGGGCGGCGAAGTCCACGGATACATCACCCATGCCCCGGACGATCAGCCGCTGATCCTGTCACTGTTCGGAACGTCGCGACCCAAGACGTTGATGTTGGTGAGCGATACGACGCCGCCGGGGCTCGACGCCAATCCCGGGCCGGACCTGTCGGCGGTGCCGAACAATCATCTGGCCTATGCGGTGCAATGGTTCATCTTCGCCGCGATCGCCGGGATCATCTATGCGCTGGCAGTATATTGGCGGATCAAGCCGGCGCGACCCGGTCTTCTTGACGCTGATTAACAAGGTCTGCGGGACGAAAGGTTGCCGCCGCCGCCCTGCCCCGCTACGCGCTTGACCCCTATGCGCTACGTAAGCACCAGGGGCGACGCGCCCATCCTCGATTTCCAGGCGGTGACGCTTGCCGGTCTTGCCAGCGATGGCGGATTGTATCTGCCCGAAGCCTGGCCGACGCTGTCGCGCGAACAGATAGCGGGGCTGCAGGGCCTGTCCTATGTCGATACCGCGGTCGAGGTGATGGCGCCATTCGTCGAGGGCACGCTGAACCGTCAGGAACTGCGCGACCTGTGCATGCAGGCCTATGGCCGGTTCAGCCATGCCGCGGTGACGCCGCTGGTGCAGTTGGACGGTCAGCACTGGTTGCTGGAACTGTTTCATGGCCCGACGCTGGCGTTCAAGGACGTCGCGCTGCAATTCCTCGGCCTCCTTTTCGAACGGTTCCTGTCGGGTACGGACAAGCATCTGACGGTCGTCGGCGCGACGTCCGGCGATACCGGTTCGGCGGCGATCGACGCGCTTGCCGGGCGGACCGGCGTGGATGTGTTCATGCTGCATCCCAAAGGGCGCGTATCCGACGTGCAACGGCGCCAGATGACGACGGTGCTGGCGCCCAACATCTACAATATCGCGATCGACGGCAGTTTCGACGATGCGCAGGCGCTGGTGAAGGCGATGTTCAATTCGCCCGACTTCAGCGGGCGGTTCAACCTGTCCGCCGTCAATTCGATCAACTGGGCGCGGCTGATGGCGCAGGTGGTGTATTATTTCTATGCCGCAGTCCGGCTCGGCGCGCCCGAGCGGCCGGTGGCGTTCTCCGTGCCGACGGGCAATTTCGGCGATGTTTTCGCGGGCTATGTCGCGGCGAAGATGGGGCTGCCGATCGCCAAATTGATCGTCGCGACCAACGTCAACGACATTCTGCACCGCGCACTGTCCGAGGGCGACTATTCGCAAGGCACCGTCGTCCCGACGCCGAGCCCGTCGATGGACATACAGGTATCGAGCAATTTCGAACGGTTGCTGTTCGATCTGGGTGGGCGCGACGGCGTGGCGCTGAGCGATCAGATGCGCGGGTTCGGATCGACCAAGGCGATGCGGTTGACCAATGCACAGCGCGCCGGGTCCGAGCCTTTGTTTTCCAGCGACCGGATCGATCTGGACGATATGGCGCTGGCGATGCGCTGGGCGAGCGAGGATGCCGGTCAGGTGATCGATCCGCACACCGCGATCGCGCTGGCCGCGGCGCGGCGGGCCGACGTTGGAGACGTTCCGATCGTGACGTTGGCGACCGCGCATCCGGCCAAGTTCCGCGATGCGGTAGAGCGGTCTACGGGTGCGCGGCCGGCCTTGCCGAAGCGGATCGGCGACCTGTTCGACCGCGAGGAACGGTATGACAGCCTGCCCGGCACGTTCGAGGCGGTGACGGCCTATATCGCCGAACGTGCGGTGCCGCGCGAGGCCGGCTGAGATGGACCTGCAGACGCTGATCGGCGAGCCGTGGGCGAATTACGGCCTGATCGATTCGGGTCACGGGCGGAAGCTGGAACGCTATGGCCGGTTCCGCTTCATCCGGCCCGAGGCGCAGGCCTTATGGGCCCCCGCCTCCCCCGACTGGAAGGCGCACGGCGAATTCGTCCCCGGATCGGACGAGGATGGCGGCGGCCGCTGGGAATATAGCCAGCCGGTTCCCCGCGAAGGCTGGCAGCTGAAATGGGACGACGTGTCGTTCAACGCCAGCAATACGCCGTTCCGCCATCTCGGCTTCTTCCCCGACATGGCGCCGGTCTGGAGCTGGATGCGCGAGCAGGTGGCGGACAAGGCCGAGGCCGAATGCATGAACCTGTTCGGCTATACCGGCGTCGGCACCTGCGCGATGGCGGCGCGCGGCGTGAAGATGGTCCATGTCGATGCATCGAAGAAATCGGTCGAGGCGGCGCGGGCGAACGCCGCGCTATCGGGCCTGTCCGACAAGCCGATCCGCTGGATGACGGACGATGCGACCAAGTTCATCGCCCGGGAAGTCCGGCGCGGGCGGCGTTACGACGGGATATTGCTCGATCCGCCGAAATACGGACGCGGGCCGGATGGCGAGGTTTGGAAGCTGGAGGAAGGGCTGCCGGGTTTGATCCAGGATTGCCGCAAGCTGCTCGACGCCGAGTCGCGCTTCCTGTTCCTGACCGTCTATGCGGTGCGCATGTCGGCGCTGGCGATCGGCGAGCTGCTTCGCCAGACGTTCGCCGATCTGGGCGGCACCGTGGAGGCGGGCGAACTGGCGGTGCGGGAGGAAGCGCGCGGATTGATTATGCCAACCGCGATCTGGGCGCGCTGGCACCGTTGAGCTTTGCAAAGGGCGTTGCTGCGCCGTAAGCCTCTCCGAAACCAACGGAGAGGTCAGTTCCATGCGTGAAGCCGCCATCGTCGCCACCGCCCGTACGCCGATCGGCAAGGCCTATCGCGGCGCGTTCAACATGACCGAGGCGCCGGTGCTTGCCGGGCATGTGATGAATTCCGCGGTCGAGCGGGCCGGGATCGACCCGAGCAGGATCGACGAGATCTTCTGGGGCGTGGGCGGTCAGTTCGGGACGCAGGGCGGCAATGCCGGGCGGATGGCGGTGTTCGCCGCGGGCCTGCCGCAGAGCGTTCCGGCGTTCACGCTGGACCGTAAATGCGGATCCGGATTGACCGCGGTGGCGCTCGCCGCGCGGTCGATCATGTGCGACGAAATGGACGTTGCGCTGGCCGGCGGGATGGAATCAATCAGCCTGACGGTCACCAAGGACATGCCGCGCTACGTCAACCAGTCGGTGATCGCGAACGAGCCGGCGGCGTACATCCCGATGATTGAGACGGCCGAAATCGTCGCGCTCCGCTACGGCATCAGCCGCGAGGCGCAGGACGCATACGGGGCGCAGAGCCAGCAGCGTGCGGTTGCGGGTCTGAAGGCCGGCGCGTTCTCCGAGGAGATCGCGCCGATCACGGTCGAGAAGGCTTTGTTCGACAAGACGGGCGCGCAGACCGGGACCGAGACGATCACCCTGTCGCAGGACGAGGGCATTCGCGACGGGACGACCGCCGAGGGACTGGCCGGACTGAAGACGGTATGGCCGGGTGGCGAGTTCACCGGGCCGGGCAGCAACATCACCGCGGGTAATGCCAGCCAGTTGTCGGACGGTGCATCGGCGCAGATCCTGATGGATCGCAAGACCGCGGAGTCGGAGGGCAAGGAGATCCTGGGCATCTATCGCGGCTTCCAGGCGGCCGGGTGCGGGCCGGATGAAATGGGGATCGGCCCGGTCTTCGCGATCCCCAAGCTGCTGGAACGCGCCGGACTGTCCGTCGCGGACATCGGGCTGTGGGAACTGAACGAGGCGTTCGCGTCGCAATGCCTGTATTGCCGCGACCATCTGGGGATCGATCCGGACAAGTATAACGTCAATGGCGGCGCGATCGCGGTCGGGCATCCGTTCGGGATGACGGGCTCGCGGCTGGTGGGCCATGCACTGATCGAGGGGCGCAAACGCGGCGTTCGCTATGTGGTGGTATCGATGTGCACCGCCGGCGGGATGGGTGCGGCGGGGTTGTTCGAGATCGTGTGACATGAGGGTCGTGGTGCCTCGCCTCTCCCTTTCGTGCTGAGCTTGTCGAAGCGCGGGTGCGATACTCCCGGCATCTGGCGGTCGGTGGCGCGGGGTGCTTCGACAGGCTCAGCACGAACGGTTTTTTAGGGTGGTGTCCTCTCCCGTCCCCGTTCGTTTCGGGCGCAGTCGAGAAATGTTGGCGTGGCGAGACGATGGTTTCTCGACTTCGCTCGAAACGAACGGGTCTGGGTAGAATCATCGTGCCCTAACCATCTGTTTAGGCATAGAAAAAGGCCGGGGATTGCTCCCCGGCCTTTTCTTTGTTCCAGCGCGGGGCTGGGGCGGTTCGGATGCTCGGCCGGACGCGGGCAAAGCCCGCGTCTTTCGTCGGACGGGACTGGCGGCATCGCCGCCAGCCCGCCGGCCGGATCGGAACGAGTCCTGATCTAGCGGCGCTAGATCAGGCCGTTCTCGATCAGAAGTCCATGCCGCCCATGCCGCCCATGCCGCCGCCGCCGCCCATTGGCATTGCGGGCTTGTCTTCCGGCAGTTCGGACACGGCGGCTTCCGTCGTGATGAGCAGGCCGGCGACCGATGCCGCGTTCTGGAGCGCGGTGCGGACGACCTTGGTCGGGTCGATCACGCCGGCTGCGACCAGATCCTCATACACGTCAGTCGACGCGTTGAAGCCGAACGAGGTGTTCGACTGGTCGAGCAGCTTGCCCGAGACGACCGCGCCGTCATGGCCGGCATTCGCCGCGATCTGGCGCACCAGAGCGGTCAGCGACTTGCGGACGATGTCGATGCCGCGCGTCTGGTCTTCGTTGACGCCGGTCATGCCTTCGAGCGCCTTGGTCGCGTACAGCAGAGCCGTACCACCACCGGGGACGATGCCTTCTTCGACGGCTGCGCGGGTTGCGTGCAGTGCGTCGTCGACGCGGTCCTTGCGCTCCTTCACTTCGACTTCCGAAGCACCACCGACCTTGATCACGGCAACGCCGCCGGCGAGCTTGGCAAGACGCTCCTGGAGCTTTTCCTTGTCGTAATCGCTGGTGGTGTTCTCGATCTGCTGGCGGATCGCATCGGTACGGCCCTTGATCGCGTCGGCTTCACCAGCACCGTCGATGATGGTGGTGTTGTCCTTGTCGATCGTGACGCGCTTGGCGGTGCCGAGCATGCCGATCGTGACGCTTTCCAGCTTGATGCCGAGGTCTTCCGAGATCATCTCGCCCTTGGTCAGGATCGCGATGTCTTCCAGCATCGCCTTGCGACGATCGCCGAAGCCCGGTGCCTTGACCGCTGCGACCTTCAGGCCACCGCGCAGCTTGTTGACGACGAGCGTGGCGAGCGCCTCACCCTCGATATCCTCCGCAATGATCAGCAGCGGACGGCCCGACTGGACGACGGCTTCCAGGATCGGGAGCATCGCCTGCAGGTTCGACAGCTTCTTCTCGTGGATCAGGATGTACGGGTCGTTCAGTTCGACCGTCATCTTTTCCGGGTTCGTGATGAAGTATGGCGACAGGTAACCGCGGTCGAACTGCATGCCTTCGACGACGTCCAGTTCGAAATCGAGACCCTTGGCCTCTTCGACGGTGATGACGCCTTCCTTGCCGACCTTTTCCATGGCTTCGGCGATCTTCTCACCGACTTCCTTGTCGCCATTGGCCGAGATGATGCCGACCTGTGCGATTTCGGACGTGCCGGAAACCGGCTTCGAACGCGACTTCACGTCCTCGACGACCTTGGTGACGGCGAGATCGATACCGCGCTTCAGGTCCATCGGGTTCATGCCCGCTGCAACCGACTTCATGCCTTCACGGACGATCGCCTGCGCCAGAACGGTCGCGGTGGTCGTGCCGTCACCGGCGATGTCGTTGGTCTTCGAGGCGACTTCGCGCACCATCTGCGCGCCCATGTTCTCGAACTTGTCCTTGAGTTCGATTTCCTTGGCGACGGTGACGCCGTCCTTGGTGATGCGCGGTGCGCCATAGCTCTTGTCGATCACGACGTTGCGGCCCTTCGGCCCCAAGGTGACCTTCACGGCGTCGGCAAGGATATCCACGCCGCGCAGGATGCGCTCGCGTGCGTCACGCGAAAATTTTACGTCTTTGGCTGCCATGTTGAGGCTACCCTTTCTGAATGAGTTTATAAGGTCACACTAGGGTCACACTATGCGCATGTGCGTGTGTGCGACCCGGAAGATCAGCCGACGATCCCGAGGATGTCGCTTTCCTTCATGATCAGCAGGTCTTCACCGTCGATCTTCACTTCGGTGCCGGACCATTTGCCGAACAGGATCTTGTCGCCGGCCTTGACGTCCAGCGGCGTGACGGAACCGTCTTCGGCCTTCGTGCCCGAGCCCGCGGCGACGACTTCGCCTTCCTGCGGCTTTTCCTTGGCGGTTTCCGGGATGATGATCCCGCCTGCCGTCTTCTCTTCCGCCTCTACCCGGCGGACGAGGACGCGGTCGTGCAATGGACGAAAGTTCATGCGTGCCAGTCCTTACTTCTGTGGTCGTGTAAATCGGTGTTAGCACTCAAATGAGTCGAGTGCCAGCACGGCGCATATGTGGTGGACGCGATGGATCGTCAACATGCTTGCCAGTCAAAAATTACAGGGGTGCGACGTTAGCGGGCAGAGGGTGCCGGGAGCAGGCCGAGCCGTTCGCGCGAGGACCAGCGCCAGACCAACAGCGCGGAAACCACCGCCAGGCCGATCGCCAGGCCGATCCAGATGCCGATCCCCTGCCAGTGCAATCCGAAGCCTAGCCAGATGCAGGCGCCGAACCCGACGACCCAATAGCCGAACGCCGCGATGACCATCGGCATACGCGTGTCCTGCACGCCGCGCAGCACGCCGGCCGCGACGGTCTGCGCGCCGTCGAACAGTTGGAACAGCGCTGCGATGACGAGATATTGCAATGCCAGTCCGACGAGCGCGGCGTTGGCGGGCGCATCGACGTCGATATACAGGCTGAGCGCGAGCCGCGGGAATCCCCAGAGCAGGCTGGCGGTGACGCCCATGAAGCCGATCCCGACACCCAGCGCGACCCACCCCGCGCGGCCGACCCAGCGATGATCGCCCGCGCCGTACGCCATGCCGACGCGGATCGTCGCCGCCTGCGCAACGCCGAACGGCACCTGAAACGCGATCGCAGCGATTTGTAGCGCGAGGGCATGCGCGCCGACCTGTTCGACGCCGATCAGCCCCATCAGGAAGCCGGCGGCGCTGAACAGTGCGCCTTCCAGCGTGAAGATCAGGGCGATCGGGACGCCCAGCTTGACGATTTCGCGCAGGCGGCTCCATTCGCTGCGCCACCAATTGCCGAACAGGCGGTAGCGGCGAATCTTCGGATCGAAGCGCAGGATCGCGACATAAGCGAGCATCATCGCCACGCTGGTCACGACGCTGGAGATCGCCGATCCTTCGAGACCGAGCGCGGGGAAGCCGGCATTGCCGAAGACCAGCAGCCAGTTGCCCGCCAGATTGACCGCAAGCGCCATCGCCGTCACCGCCGTCGCCCAGCCTGCGCGGCCGAGCGCGGATGCGGTGACGCGCATCGCGGTACTGGCGACCGCAGGGATCATTGCGAACAACAGGATGTCGAGGAACGCCCCCGCGCGCGCGGCGACGACCGGATCCTGATCGGCCAGCAGCATCAACCGCTCGCCCATCGCCAGCACGACGATGAACGGCAGCGTCGCCAGCACCGACAACCACATCGCCATGCGGAACGATCGGCGCACCTGCCGCACCGCATGCCGCCGTGCGCCCAGTTCCGCCGCGATGACCGGCGCGCAGGCCCCGACCAGCCCCGACATCGCCCACATCATCACCGAATAGAGATAGACGCCGAGCGTCGACGCGGCGAGTTCGACCGGCCCCAGCCGCGCGACGAAGATCACGTCGATCGCATAGACCGCCATCTGCAACAGGTTCGCCGCCGCCAGCGGGATGGCGAGCCGCAGCAGAGCGCGCAGTTCGTCGCCCGCGCTCGCAGGTGGCGGGCCACTGAGGACCGGGATGGCGACGGGGGTGTCCATTGTGGCCGGCCTTAGCCCGGTGCGGGAGTTTCGTCACCGTGTCTCCGACCGGTTCGGCTGACACCGGTTCGGGGCTCCGGGGGAAAGCCGTATTGCTGAAACGATACACGCCGGGCTAAGGCTGAAGCTTAGGCGGCCGCCTGGGGGGCCGTTCGAGGAGACTGTTTTCGTGAGACTCGTTCGGGGAGCGTGGAAGATTCTGGTCGGGATCAAGGACGCGCTGGTGCTGGCCGCCATGTTGCTGTTCTTCGGATTGCTGTTCGCGGGGCTGAACACCCGGCCCAGCCCGGCGACCGTGAAGACCGGCGCACTGGTCCTCGACCTGAACGGCCAGATCGTCGAGCAGCCGAGCGAGAGCGATCCGATCGCGGCACTGGGCGGGAATGCGCCGCTGCGGGAATACCGCCTGCGCGACGTGATCCGGCTGTTGAACCGCGCCAGGACCGATCCGGCGGTGAAGGTCGTCGTGCTGGACCTGAACACATTCGCGGGCGGCTATCCCGCCGCGCTGACCGAGGTCGCCGATGCGATCCGCGGCGTGCGCGACAGCGGTAAACCGGTGCTGGCCTATGCGACGGCTTACACCGATTCCGGATACCGACTGGCGGCGGCGGCGTCAGAGATCTGGATGAACCCGATGGGCGGCACGGTGTTCACCGGCCCGGGCGGATCGCAGCTGTATTATAAGGGGTTGATCGACAAACTGGGGGGTCAACGCGCACATCTACCGCGTCGGCAAGTACAAGTCGTTCGTCGAACCCTATACGCGCGCCGACCAGTCGCCCGAAGCCAAGGAGGCAAGCCAAGCATTGCAGGGCGTTCTGTTCGGCCAGTGGCAGGAGCAGATCGCGAAGTTGCGGCCCAAGGCGAAGGTCATGCCGCTGCTGACCGCGCCCGATGCGACGATCGCCGCCGCCGGGGGCGATATCGCCAAGGCCAATCTGGCTGCGGGGATCGTCGACCAGTTGGCCGAGCGCGTCGATTTCGACAAAAGGGTCGCCAAGATCGCGGGCTTCGACGCGAAAAAGCCTGCGGGCAATTTCAACGCGATCAAGTACGAAACCTATCTTGCCGCCAATCCGCTGCCGGCCAGCGGGGAGAAGATCGGCGTGCTGACGGTTGCGGGCGACATCGTCGACGGACGCGCCAAGCCCGGCACGGCGGGCGGAGACACGATCGCCAAGGCGGTGCTGGACGGGCTGTCCAAGCACAAGCTGAAGGCGCTGGTCGTGCGCGTCGATTCCCCCGGCGGGTCGGCGCTCGCGTCCGAGAAGATCCGCACCGCGATCCTGGAGGCGAAGCGGCAGAAGCTGCCGGTGATCGTGTCGATGGGGTCGATCGCGGCGAGCGGCGGATATTGGGTGGCGACGGCGGGCGACATGATCTTCGCCGAACCGACGACGATCACGGGGTCGATCGGTATCTTCGGCATCATCCCGACGTTCGAAAACACGTTGGCCAAGATCGGCGTGACCACCGACGGCGTGAAGACGACGCCGCTGTCGGGGCAGCCAGACGTTCTGGCCGGCACCACGCCGGAAATGGACCGGCTGCTGCAATCGGGCATCGAGCATGGCTATGCGCAGTTCATCGCGCGCGTCGCGGCGGCGCGCAAGATGACGCCCGCGCGGGTCGACGAGATCGCGCAGGGGCGCGTCTGGGACGGCGGTACGGCGCGGCAGATCGGGCTGGTCGATCGCTTCGGCGGGCTGTCGGATGCCGTGGCGGAAGCGGCGAAGCGTGCCGGGCTGGACCCCGCCACGGTGCAGACGGTGTATCTGGAACGCCAGCCGAGCTGGCTGGCGCGGTTCGCGGCGCAGCTGGCCGCGGGCAGCGACGATGACGATATGACGCAGGATGCGGCGGCCGGCGGCGACGTGTTCGCGCGCGTCTCGGCGGATCGCAAGGCGGTGCTGGCGCGCGCATTGGGTGACATGCAGCGGCTGACGCGGGCATCGTCGATCCAGGCGCGCTGTCTGGAATGCGCCGGGCTGGGTCCGGTGCCGGCGCCGCTACAGGGCGACATGACATTGCTCGACCTGTTGATGGCGAAGGTCGCGGGAGGCTTCGGCCGATGATCGCGATCCGCGCCGCGCGGCCCGAGGATGCCGCCGCCATCGCCGCAATCTACGCGCCGTACGTGCTGACCGGGACCGTCTCGTTCGAAAGCGATGCGCCCGACGCGCGGGCGATGCGCAACCGCATGGCGGCGTCGGACGGGCTGTATCCGTGGATCGTCGCGACCAATGGCGATGCCGAAGGCGGCGTGCTGGCCTATGCCTATGCGACCAAATTCCGCGATCGCCCGGCGTACAAATATGCCGTCGAGACATCGATCTATGTCAGCGGCATGGTGCAACAGCAGGGCACCGGGCGGCTGCTGTACGAGGCGTTGATCGACACGCTGCGACAACAGGGCTTCACGCAGGCGATCGGCGTGATCTCGCTCCCGAACGAGGCATCGATCTCGACGCACGAAGCGGTCGGGTTCCGGCGTCAGGGCGTATACCGCGAGATCGGATACAAGAACGGGCGCTGGATCGATGTCGGATTCTGGCAATGCGAACTGAATCGGTCGACGATCCCCCGGTCGAGCCGAAGCCGTTCAGCGAAGTGGGCGTGATCCGGGCGTAGGTTCGGACCGGCGACCAATCTCTAGTCGCTGACCGTCCACCCCTGTTTCTGGTCCCGGCCCTGGACCGGTCTGGCCGCTTGCAATGCGGCACGGAGCCTGGTCTGCGGATCGATAGGCAGCGCGGCGGGGACACCCCGTAGCGCCGGCGCTGCTCGCGACGGAATGGGCACCGGCGGCGCGGGCGAGGTCGCACCTGCGCCGTATCCGCCGCGATAGACCGAACGTCCATACCGGTCGACGTGGTCGACGATCGCCACGCCCGGCTGCAAACCGTCCGGCCCGGACAGGGTGCGCAACACCTGCCGCACGTCGGCGGTGTAACATGTGTGCGGACGCTTCGATCGGCACGTAGTGGGCGCGGCCGCGCTGCGACTGGGGCGAGCGTAGAGCGTAGCGGACCTGTATCCGGGCGTCGCGCTTTCCGATCCGCCCAGCATTTCAACATGCGAATAGCCGAGCTGGCCCGCAAGTTCCGCTGCACGATACACCGCCATGTCGATCGCCTGGCCCGAACGAACCGACGCGACGATGCGGTACGACCCGTCCTTTTGCAGATTGTCCTTATATCCGACTTCGTAGCTGAAGAGGCTCAAAGGCTTCATCGGCCCGTAATATGGCGCGTCCGACGCCCAGGCCGGCATTGATGACAGACCGATCACCATCAACAGACTAGGCCAGATGCGCATGATCGATTCCCCCCGGGTGACGCGAGGCGGTACCGCGCGGCGGGTTAACAACCCGTCAGCGCCGCCCGCGATAGGCCGGGAGCGCGAGGCGGTAGTGGATCGCGGCGGCACGCAGCGTGAAGCCGGCCGTGGCGGCGACCCCTGCGGCGATCGCGATCGGCGCGCCGAGCAGGAACAATACGACGTATAGTGCCGAGGCAAGCGCGGCGGCGGTGACGTAGAGTTCGGGGCGCATCAGGATCGACGGCTCGCCCGCCAACACGTCGCGGATGATACCGCCGACACAGGCGGTGACGACGCCCATGACGAAGGCGGGCACGGGCGGGATGCCGTAGCCCAGCGCCTTTGCCGCGCCGTACACCGCATAGGCGGCGAGCCCGACCGCATCGAACCAGTCGAGCGCCGCACCCTTCCACCAGCGTTCCGGCGTCGCCCAGATCGCGAAGGCGACGATCAGGCAGATCGCGGCCGGGCGGCTGTCATGCGTCCAGAATACCGGCGCGCCGATCAGCAGGTCGCGCATCGTCCCCCCGCCTACACCCGTGACGAGCGCGAAGAAGGCGAGCGTGACCATCGTCTGTGCGCGCTTCGCCGCCGCCAGCGCGCCCGATGCGGCGAACACGGCAAGGCCGGCCAGATCGAGCCAGGGGGCGAATTCGGGGATGACGTGCGCGACGGGGATCATGGTTTGGGCATAGCGCTGGATGGCAGCGGTTCAATCCGGTCTTTCAGCAAGCACCCATGCCGCGTGGACTATCCGCGCGTTCTCGATGACCGTAAACGCAAAAAGGGCCGGCATCGCTGCCGGCCCCTGTGTCGCCTTCAGGTTTCGTCCGCACCGCCCGTCCTTCAGGGGGATGGAGAGTGCGATCGATGCCGCAGGCGGCAGACCTGGTTCCAGCGGTCGCCTTGCGGCCACCAGCCCTTCCCGAGCCATAACCGATCGATCCTGTTCGCAATTTCCCGCGCGTCCGATCCATTCGGCTACCCAGCGATGATGACATCGATTTCGCGTCGGCGCGTCATCAAAACGATCATCCGATCCTGTGGATAACGTGGAAAGCGTGGATAGATCAGGCTTCCCGCCGCGGGCGGTGAGACGGCGAGCGTTACGGCGATGCAACGTTGCGGTCGGCCCCACGTTACCACTGAACCATTATCGGCGACGGAGAAAAAAACGATGACGACGCGCAAGGGATCGGCCCGCTACGACGGGCTGGGCAAGGACGGCAAAGGCCATGTTTCCACACAATCGGGCGTGCTGAAGGACAATCCGTACGGCTTCAACACGCGGTTTGGCGACGAGCCCGGTACCAATCCAGAGGAATTGATCGCCGCCGCGCATGCCAGCTGCTTCACGATGGCGCTGAGCTTCGCGTTGGCGAAGGAGGGGTTCACCGACGGAACGCTGGAGACGAACGCGAAGATCACGCTCGACCAAGATGGCGCGGGCTTCACGATCACGAAATCCGAACTGGATTTGAAGGCGAGCGTCCCCGGTATCGACCCGGACAAGTTTGCCGAGATCGCGGCGGATGCGAAGGCGAACTGCCCCGTGTCCAAGGTGTTGAACGCCGAAGTGACGTTGACGCACACGCTGTCGTGACCCTGTCTGTTGCGTGAACGAAACGTAGTTTTCCGTTCACGCAACCGCGGCAGCATCCGGCGGTTCTAGCCTTATCTCCAACGATAAAAGAGAATGACGATGCGTATCACCATGTTGGCTACCCTGATCGCGGCGACGGTTGCACCGGCGGTTCCGCTGATGGCACCGGCAGCGGCACAGGGCGTCCGGGACGCCAACCGCGAATATCGCGAAGACGTTCGGGATGCGCAGCGCGACTATCGCCGCGACGTTCGCCGCGCGGATTCGCCGCGCGACGTGCGCAATGCCCGCCGGGAGTATCGCGAAGAGGTGCGTGATGCGCGCCAGGATCGCCGCGCCGACGTACGGCAGGTGCGCGATTGGCGGCAGTATCGCAATTACGACTATAACCGCTTCGAAGGCGGACAGCGGACCTATTACGCCGATCGGTATTACCGCGACGGACGCTATTACCAGCCGCGCCGCCTGACGCGCGCCGATCGGATCTATCGCGGTAGCAACGGGCAATATTATTGCCGCCGCAACGATGGCACGACCGGTCTGATCGTCGGCGGCGTGGCGGGTGGCGTGCTGGGCAATCTGCTGACCAACGGGCGGTCGAGCACGCTGGGGACCCTGCTGGGCGCGGCCGGTGGTGCGGTGCTGGGCCGGTCGGTCGATCGCGGCAACGTGACCTGCCGCTAAGCGGACCTACCCGAATTCGGAAAGACCCCGGCGAGCGATCGCCGGGGTCTTTTTCGTTTCGGTGGCTGAGGCCGGCTGATGTCTCTTCAGATGAAGCCGCCGCCGAGCGACAGGCGGATCGCCGCGACGATCAGCACGACGATGTTGAGGTTACGGCCCGAATTGCTGCTGGACAACGCGCCGACCGCAAGGCCGACAACACCGATGAACACGGCAAGCCAATTGAGCCAGCCGAGCAGCGGGATGAGCCCCGGAAGCGCGAAGACCAGAGCCACGAGGCCGATGAGGATCGAAAGGATGTTGAGCATGTGTATTACATATGCACAGCACTGAATGTGCGCAAGGCTGGATTTTGACGCGTTTTTTACTTCCAGCTCCCCTCCTTTTGGCTCCCCTCCCTGAAAGGGAGGGGTTGGGGGTGGGTGGACGCGCGGGATGTGGTTTCGATTTGTGGATCGGTTGAAGGATCGGGTGGACGCTTTGGGGGTCGCTCGGGGTTAGCGGGGTGTGCTGCCGCAACCTACCCACCCCCGGCCCCTCCCTTCCAGGGAGGGGAGAAGTGGGGGTGGCCCCTCCCTTCCAGGGAGGGGGAGAAGTGGGGCCGCTCCCTTTCCATAGCCGGAAACGACCGGGCTCCTCACCGCCAGAACGGATACCCCAAGCGCGCAGTTCTCTTTCCGTGTCATCCGCGCTAACGCGGGCGGCATGTATTCCCTGTTTCTTGTCATGGCCGGCGGCGCGGTCGGTTCGGGCGCGCGCTTTCTGACCGGGCGGGCGATGGCATCGCTGTTCGGCGCCGGATTTCCGTGGGGCACGCTGGCCGTCAATCTGGTCGGCGGGTTGCTGATGGGCGCGCTGGTCGGCGTGCTTGCACGGGCCGCGGGGTCGGCCGAGCAGTGGCGGCTGCTGATCGCGGTCGGGATGCTCGGCGGCTTCACCACCTTTTCCGCCTTTTCACTGGATGTCGTGACGATGATCGAGCGCGGCGACCTGACATCGATGGCGCTGTATGTCGGCGCATCGGTGATCGGATCGTGCGCGGCCGTGTTCGCCGGCCTTACGCTAACGAGGATCGCCGCATGAGCGAGCAAGACGTCCGTACTTTCAAGGTGGGGGCCGATGACGACGGCATCCGGCTGGACCGTTGGTTCAAGCGCAACCTGCCCGATACCAGCTTCACGACGGTGGCGATGTGGGCGCGGTCCGGCCAGTTGCGCGTCGATGGCGCGCGCGCGACGCCGGGCGACCGGATCGCCGCCGGTCAGTTGATCCGCGTGCCCCCGGTCGAGGCGGTGCGCGAGGATGCGCCGAAGAAGAAGGAACGCGTCGAGCTTTCCGACGAACAGAACGCCTATATCCGCGAGATGGTGATCCACCGCGATGCGCAGGCGATCGTCATCAACAAGCCGCCGGGCCTCGCGACACAGGGCGGCACCAAGACGACCGAGCATGTCGACGGGCTGCTCGACGGATTGCAGTTCGACGGCGAAAGCCGGCCGAAGCTGGTCCACCGGCTGGACAAGGATACGAGCGGGGCGCTGCTGATCGCGCGGACGACGCGTGCGGCGGCGTATTTCGCGAAGACTTTCTCCTCACGGACCGCTCGCAAGACCTATTGGGCGCTGGTCGTCGGCGTGCCGTCGATCGAGGATGGTACGATCGAACTGCCGATCGCCAAGCAGCCGGGCAGCGGTGGCGAGAAGATGCATGTCGACGAGAAGGAAGGCGCGCCGGCCCGTACGCGGTACCGCGTGATCGAGATGGCGGGCACGACGACCGCGTGGCTGGAACTGATCCCCTATACCGGGCGGACGCACCAATTGCGCGTGCATCTGGCGGCGATCGGGCATCCGATCGTCGGCGACGGGAAATATGGCGGGCAGGCCGCGTTCCTGACCGGCGGGATCAGTCGCAAGATGCACCTGCATTCGCGCCGCATCCGCGTCGATCATCCCGATGGCGGCGAAATCGACGTGCAGGCCGAACTGCCGACGCATTTCGCGGAGAGCCTGAAACAGCTCGGTTTCGACGAAATGCTTGGCAATACAATGCCGTTGGAGACGCCGCCGCCGCCGAGCAAGGCGGTGAAGAAGCAGCAGGCGAAGCAACATGCGAAGAACCTGCGCAAGGATCGCAAGGGCGAACGGCGCAACCGCGGCAGCGAACCGGTGCGCGGCGCGGCAGGCAAGGCGCCGCCGAAGGGCAAGCCGGCCGGCAAGAAGCCCGGACCCAAGCCGGCGCCGAAAAAGCCGGGGCCACCCCGGGCACGCCCCTGATGCATCCGAACGCGTCGTTCCGCTGGGAAGACCGCGCGGCGATGCGCGATCTGGTATCGGCTTTGGGGTTCGGCGCGCTGTTCGCGGGGACGCCGGACGGCCCCCGCGTCGCGCATGTGCCGGTCGTGTGGCTGGATGACGATACGATCGCGCTGCACGTCGCGCGCGGCAACGGCATTGCGCGGCATCTGGACGGGGCGACGGCTTTGTTCGTCGCGCAGGGGCCGGACGGTTATGTCAGCCCGGATTATTACGGGCTGGGGCCGGATCAGGTGCCGACGTGGAATTATGTCGCGGTCGAACTGGAAGGCACGATGCGGCGGATGGACGAGGCCGGGCTGGTCGATCAGCTGGACCGGCTGAGCGCCGAGCAGGAGGCGAAGCTCGCGCCCAAGACGCCCTGGGTCCGCGACAAGATGGACCCGAAGCTGTTCGCGCAGCACCTTCGCGGGATTGTCGGCTATCGGCTGGAGATCCAGGGCTGGCGGGGCACGCGCAAGCTTGGGCAGAACAAGCCCGAGGCGGCGCGGCTGGCGGCGGCGGACGGGGTGGAAGCGGCGGGACGCCGGGCGATCGCGCACCTGATGCGGAATCCGGCATGAACAAATTGGCGCTGTTCGATTGCGACGGCACGTTGGTCGACAGCCAAGCGAACATCTGCGCTGCGGTCGAACAGGCCTTCGCGCTGCACGGAATCGCGATCCCGGAACGCGCGGCGATCCGCCGGATCGTCGGGCTGAGCCTGGTCGAGGCGATGCGCGGACTGTTGCCCGGTGCCGACGACGCGCAGCATCGCGCGATGGCGGAGGATTACAAGCTGGCGTTCCAGCGGATGCGCGCGACGGGCGCGCTGGCGGACGAACCGTTGTTCGACGGGATGATCGCGATGCTGGACCGTCTGGATGCCGATGGCTGGGTGTTCGGCGTGGCGACGGGCAAGTCCGATCGCGGGCTGGCGCACGTGCTGGACCTGCACGGCATCAAGGCGCGGTTCGTGACCTTGCAGACCGCCGACCGCCACCCGTCCAAGCCGCACCCGTCGATGATCGAGACCGCGATGGCGGAGGCGGGATCGTCGCCCGAGACGACGGTGATGATCGGCGACACCAGCTATGACATCGTAATGGGTCGGAATGCGGGCACGCGGACGGTGGGCGTGTCGTGGGGTTATCATCCGGCCGAGGAATTGCTGGCGTGCGGTGCGCATGCGGTGGCGGCCGAAGTGGCGGATTTGCCGGGGTTGATGGTGGGTTAGGTTTGGGCTGTCTTCCGGGGAGGGCCCATGCTTCTCCCCTCCCTGGAAGGGAGGGGTTGGGGGTGGGTGCGGGCCGGGCGTACCGATGCCGTGCGCCCCGTACTTGCCGTATCGCGGACATCCACCACCCCCGGCCCCTCCCTTTCAGGGAGGGGAGAAGGAGGGTTTTCCATCCCTCCCCCATCGGTGTAGGACGCGGCCTATGACCGATCCCGACACACTTGCGCGCAACCGGTATCTGGCGATCGTCGCCAGCCGGCCGGTCGCGGCGGCGGGGGCGGTGTTCGGGCTGGTGTTGCTGTCGCGCGGGATTTCGATCGGGCAGAAGATCCTGGGTACGGCGATCGTCATCTCCGCGATGATCGTGATGGCGGTGGTGCCCGCAGCGCTTGCCCGGCGCTGGCGCACGCCGCCTGAGGGCTGAGAGACGATGAAGCGATTCTGGACGGATGTGGCGGTGGATGCCGCGGGCGTCGTGACGCTGGACGGCCGGCCGGTGCGCACGCCGGGACGCGTGCCGCTGGCCCTGCCCTTCCCCGCGCTCGCCGATGCGGTGGCGGAGGAATGGCGCGGGGTGACGGGCGAGATCGATCCGCGCGCGATGCCGATGACCGGCCTGTCCAATGCAGTGATCGACCGGATCGCCCCCGACACCGCCGCCTTCGCCGCGAGTCTGGCGACGTTCGGCGAAAGCGACCTGCTCTATTACCGCGCGCCGGAACCGGATGCTCTGGTCGCGCGGCAGGCGTTGCTGTGGGATCCGCTGCTAAGCTGGGCACGGACGCGGTACGACGTGCATTTCGAGATCGTCCAAGGCGTCATGCACCGCACGCAGCCCGCCGCGACGATCGCGCGGCTGGGCGATGCGATCGCGGCGCGAACGGCGTGGGAACTGGCCGGCCTGTCCCCGATCGTCACGATCGGCGGATCGCTGATCGCGGCGCTGGCGGTGGTCGAGGGCGCGGCGACCGCCGAAGAGGCGTGGCGCGCGGTCGAGGCGGACGAGGACTGGCAGACCGAGCAATGGGGCCGCGACGAAGTGTCGATCGCAGCACTCGAATCGCGGCGCAGGGATTTCTTCGCGGGTGCGCGTTTCCTGGAACTGATCGGCTGATGTCCGACGGCTGGGCGGAATCGGCCGAAGCCTGGATCGCCGACATGGGTGACGAAGGGGATTTTGGGCGCCGGTTCGTGCTGGATGCGCCGATGCTGAAGCGTGCGGCAGCGGCGGGATCGGGACCGTTCACGACCGTGCTGGACGTCGGATGCGGCGAGGGGCGGTTCTGCCGGATGCTCGCCGATCTGGGGATGGATACGACCGGCATCGATCCGACCGCAGCCTTGATCGACCATGCGCGGATGCTGCACCCCGAGGGTGCCTATGCGATCGGGCGCGCGGAGCGGCTGGATTTCGCGGACGCGTCGTTCGATCTGGTCGTCAGCTATCTGGCGCTGATCGACATTCCCGACATTGCGGCGGGCATTGCGGAAATGGCGCGCGTGTTGCGTCCGGGCGGCACGTTGCTGATCGCCAACCTAAACAGCTTCAACACGGCATCGAACGAAGGGTGGGAAACCGATTGGAGCGGGCATTCGAAGTTCGCGATCGACGATTATCTGGACGAGCGCGCGAACTGGGTCAGCTGGCGCGGGATCCGTATCCAGAACTGGCATCGGCCGCTGTCGACGTATATGTCGCTGCTGATCGGTCAGGGGCTGGTCCTGACGCATTTCGCCGAGCCTGCGCCGGTCGGGGGGATGCGAAACAGGGGGGACCGGTATCGGCGGGTGCCCTGGTTCATGATGATGGAATGGCGGAAGCCTGATCGGTCCTGATTTTGTTCACGCGAAGGCGCGAAGGCACGAAGGATGTTTCCCGGGCTGGTTGTTTCGGGCGACGTGGATGCGTGGCCGTCAAGAAGTGAAAGATAAGCAGGACGTGCGGCTTGCACGTCTTCGCGTCTTTGCGCCTTCGCGTGAACTCATCTGAATAAGAGAGTTGGTTCGCGCAGAGGCGCAGAGAGCGCGGAGGAGGTGCGCTTGCGGTTGCCGCACGTCCTATCTCGACCGTCCGATTTTAGCTCTCGCGATCGCAGCGGGGGACGATTTCTCTGCGTCCTCGGCGACTCTGCGCGAACAATCCTTCTAAATCAGCGCAGGAGTTTGCGGATGAAGCCGATGATGCCTGTCTGACGTGAGCGCTTGAGGCGTTCCGCCGCGAGGATCGTCTTCACCCCGTCGAAGCAGGTTTCCACATGGTCGTTGACCAGGACGTAGTCGTACCCGTCCCAATGGCTGACCTCGTTCGCGGCGCGGTCCATGCGGGCGTCGATGACTTCCATCGCGTCAGTGCGGCGGTCGATCAGGCGCTGGCGCAGGACGGGCATCGACGGTGGCAGGATGAAGACGCGGACGACATCGCCGCCGGCCAGCTGGTGCAATTGCTGCGCACCCTGCCAGTCGATGTCGAACAGGATGTCCTTGCCCTGTTCCAGCACGTTCCAGACCTGCGCCTTGGGCGTGCCGTAACGATGGCCGAAGACATGCGCCCATTCGAGGAATTCGTGATTGGCGACCATCTCGCGAAACGTTTCGAGATCGGTGAAGTGATAATGGACGCCGTCCACCTCGCCTGGGCAGATCGGCCGCGTCGTGTAGGAGATCGACACGACGAGTTCGGGGTTCGATTCGAGCAGCTTGCCTGCGATCGTCGATTTGCCCGCGCCCGAAGGCGAGGACAGTACGAACATCATCCCCCGGCGTTTGAAACCGTGGGGATCTTCGGGGTCGATCGTCTTTGCGGAATCCGGCATGGGCGCTAGTGGCGGCGTGACGGGGCGTCCGTCAAGTCATGCGCGCATCGCCATGCCAGATTCGAGGCCGCGGATCAGACCGTTCGCCGGGACTCGCGGTGCCGGTCATAGGCCTTTTTCGCGACATAGGCGCCGCCGAGCGCGAGGCCGAGCGGACCCATGCGGGTCAGCACGCGACTGGCGATCATGCCGATCGCGGCGCCTTTCAGCCCGCTGTCACCGTTGCGACGATCGATCTCAGCGCCGATCAGGGACCCCAGAATACCGCGAATCATGCACCTTCTCCATTTCCGAATGCTTTGTTCTTGAGTTCGGCCGCACCGCGCAAGACGGCCCAGCCGACCGCGTAAGTCACCGCGAGCGGCAGAACGACCTTCAGCACATTGGCGGTGATCGCACCGATGATCGCGCCGTCCGCCGCACCGTCGTCGCCACTCATCGCGTCGATCCCGCCGCCGATCAGCGCACCAATGGTCGTTGCACTCACGTTCTGTTCCCTCGCATCGTTCGGACAGCATAAAGCGCGAGGGGGGCGGGAGTTCCGTTACCGATCCTCCCCGGCACGGGGATGGGGATCGGCCGGCTCCTTCAGCCGGGTGGTGGAGGGGGTTCTCCGCGAGTGGATCACTGGTGGAGAACCCCCTCCACCATTCGCTGAATGCTCATGGTCCCCCTCCCCGTGCCGGGGAGGAACTAGACCATATCCTCGGGGCGGACGACGCGATCGAACGTGGCTTCGTCGACCAGGTTGAGCGCGAGCCCCGCCTCGCGCAGCGTCAGCCCTTCGGCATGCGCATGCTTGGCGATCTTCGCGGCATTGTCATATCCGATTTCGGGCGCGAGCGCGGTGACGAGCATCAGCGACCGTTCGACCAGATCGGCGATCCGCGCGCGATCGGGCTCCAGCCCGTCGACGCAGCGTTCCGCGAAACTCTGCATGCCCGTGGCGAGCAGATCGATCGAGCGTAGCACCGCCGCCCCGATCAACGGTTTGAACACGTTGAGTTCGAGATGCCCCTGCAGTCCCCCGACCGTCACCGCGGTGTGATTGCCGATCACCTGTGCGGCGACCATTGTCAGCATCTCGCACTGCGTCGGATTGACCTTGCCCGGCATGATCGAACTGCCCGGTTCGTTTTCCGGCAGGCTGAGTTCGCCGATTCCCGAGCGCGGGCCGGAGCCGAGCAGGCGGATGTCGTTTGCTATCTTCGTCAGAGACACGGCGAGCCCGTTCAGCCGCCCGGAAAAATCGACCAACGTGTCGTGGCTGGCCAGGGCCTCGAACTTGTTGGGCGCCGTTTCGAACGGGAAGCCGGTCAGGTCGGCGATCGCGGTGGCGAAATCCTGTGCGAAGCCCGGCGGCGCATTCAGCCCGGTGCCGACCGCCGTCCCGCCCTGTGCGAGCTTGCTGAGCCCGTGATCGATCAACGGGACGATGCGCGTCCGGGCGAGGCGGAGTTGCGCATAATAGCCGGAAAATTCCTGTCCCAGAGTCAGCGGCGTCGCATCCTGCAGGTGGGTGCGTCCGATCTTGACGATCTTTCCCCACGCCTCGACCTTGGCGAGCAGGCTGGCCTCGAGCTGTTCGAGCGCGGGGATCAGGCGGCGCGTGGCGGCGAGCGCGGCGGCGATGTGAAGCGCGGTCGGAAAGCTGTCGTTTGACGACTGGCTCATATTGACGTGGTCATTGGGGTGGACCGGCGACTTGCCGCCGCGCTTGCCCGTCAAGATCTCGTTCGCGCGACCGGCGATCACCTCGTTGACGTTCATGTTGCTCTGCGTGCCCGATCCCGTCTGCCAGATGACCAGCGGGAAATGATCGTCGAGCTTGCCGCTGGCGACTTCGGCGGCGGCGGTATCGATCGCATCGGCGAGCTTCGGGTCTAGGCCGTGCGTGCGATTGACGCGGGCCGCGGCCTGTTTGACCAGGGCGAGCGCGTGGACGATCTCGATCGGCATGCGTTCGTGCGCACCGAACGGGAAGTTTTCGATCGACCGCTGGGTCTGGGCCGCCCAATAAGCGTGGACGGGGACTTCGATGGGGCCGAAGCTGTCGGTTTCGGTGCGGGTTTCCTGGGTCACGCTGCAATCACCTCCGTCATGCGGGACCGGCGCGGCATCGACCGGTCGACGAGTCCCGAACGGGGTATGTGCGGATCGGTCGCCCCCGGGACAAGTCCGGGCGGCAATTGATACCGGACGTGGCGACCAGCCTTATTTCTTGCGCTTGAAGTCCACGGCGACGACGTTCGATCCGTCCTCGACCGGCACCGCGGTCGGGCCGTCATTCTCCGCCTCGTCATGCGGATCGGGTCCGTCGGGACCTTCCTGCGCCTGGAAGCGGAGTTCGAAGTTCACGCTGGGATCGTGGAAGCCGGTGACCGACGAATAGGGAATGACCAGTTTCGACGGCACCTGATTGAAGCTCAAACCGATCGAGAATTTCTCGTCGTCGACGACCAGGTCCCAATAGCGATTCTGCATGACGATGGTCATTTCGTCGGGAAAACGCTCGATCAGACGCTTGGGGATATCGACTCCGGGCGCCTGCGTCTTGAAGGTGATGTAGAAGTGGTGGTCGCCGGGCAGACCGCCATTTTCCGCAACCGAGCCGAGCACCCGGCCGACCACGGCACGAAGCGCCTCCTGGACGATTTCGTCATAAGGAATCAGGCTGTCTGGCATTCCATCGCTCATGGCCCCTTGGGTAGCGGGATTGCCGGACGGGTCAAGGCAGGACGGTTCAAGATGGGCTGGTCAAGGCGGGCTGGTCAAGATTGCACGAAACCAACCAGCCGCTATTAGCGCGGGCATGCGCACCGCCACCATCAGCCGCCGGACCAGCGAAACCAGCATCGACGTCACCGTCGATCTCGACGGGACGGGCGCCTACGACGTCTCGACCGGAGTCGGTTTCTTCGATCACATGCTCGAACAATTGTCGCGCCATTCGCTGATCGACCTGAGGGTGAAGACGGTCGGCGACCTGCATATCGACCAGCACCATACGGTCGAGGATACGGGCCTGGCGATCGGCGAGGCAATCCTGAAGGCGCTGGGCGAGAAACGCGGCATCCGCCGCTATGCCGACGCGCTCTCGCCGATGGACGAGACGTTGACGCGCGTCGCGATCGATATCTCCGGGCGGCCGTATCTGGTGTGGAAGACGGAATTCTCGCAGAAGAAGCTCGGCGAGATGGATACGGAAATGTTCGAACATTTCTTCCATTCGTTCGCGCAGACGGCAGGCGTCACGCTGCACATCGAGACGCTGTACGGGCAGAACAACCATCATATCGCCGAGGCCGCGTTCAAGGGGCTGGCGCGGGCGTTGCGCGAAGCGGTCGAGATCGACCCGCGCAAGGCGGACGCGATTCCCAGTACCAAGGGCACGTTGTAACCGTGGAGCGGCCGAACGCGCCCCTGTGCGTCGTCCTGCTGACCTATACCGTGCCGCTGGACGAGATCGACGCGAAGATGAAAGCGCATATGAAGTGGCTGGACGCCGGATATGAGGCGGGCTTGTTCCTCGCGTCCGGACGGCGCGTGCCGCGCACCGGCGGGGTCATCCTGGTTCGCGGGCACCGGAAAGAGGTCGAGGCTTTGGTCGCGAGCGATCCGTTCGTCGGTAGCGGCGCGGCGCAGGCCGAGGTGATCGAATTCAACGCGTCGCAGGCATCCGACGGGTTTGCGGAACTGATCGCATGACGCTGGCGCTGATCGATTACGGTGCGGGCAATCTGCACTCGGTCGCCAACGCGCTGAAAGCGGCGGGCGCACGCGACGTGGCGATCACCGCGGATGCGGATGTCGTGGCGAAGGCGGAGCGGATCGTGCTGCCCGGCGTGGGGGGCGTTCGGCGCTTGTGCCGCCGCGCTGCGTGCCGTGCCCGGAATGATCGAGGCGCTCGACATGCGGGTGCAGCGGGAAGGCACGCCGTTCCTGGGCATCTGCGTCGGGATGCAATTGATGGCTGAGGCGGGCGAGGAACATGGCGTGCATGCCGGTCTCGGCTGGATGCCGGGAACGGTCGCCTTGCTGGAACCGGACGAGGCGAGCGCGAAGGTGCCGCATATGGGCTGGAACGACGTCGTGCCGACATCCCCGCATCCGCTGATCGTGCCGGGCGAGGCCTATTTCCTGCATTCCTACGCCTATCGCGGCGACGGCATCATCGCGACGACGGATCATGCCGGCGCGGTGACCGCCGCGATCGGTCGGGACACGATGCTGGGCGTGCAATTCCATCCCGAGAAGAGCCAGCGTTACGGCATCGCATTGCTCGAAAGGTTCCTGACATGGCGTCCCTGATCGTTTTTCCCGCCATCGATCTGAAGGGCGGACAGGTCGTGCGTCTGGCCGAGGGCGATATGGATCGCGCGACGGTCTATGGCGACGATCCCGCAGCGCAAGCGATGGTCTTCGCCGGGCAAGGGGCGGGATATCTGCACGTCGTCGATCTGGACGGCGCGTTTGCGGGCGCGTCCGTCAATGGGGATGCGGTGCGCGAGATCGTCGCGCAATTCCCGGGGCATGTGCAACTGGGCGGCGGGATCCGCGACCGGGCGGCGATCGAGCGCTGGTTCGACCTGGGCGTATCGCGCGTGGTGATCGGCACTGCGGCGCTGGAGAACCCCGATCTGGTGCGCACGGCGGCGAAGGATTTTCCCGGCGGCATCGTCGTCGCGGTGGACGCGAAGGACGGCATGGTCGCGACGCGCGGCTGGGCAGATGTGTCGGACGTCGAGGTGATCGACATGGCGCGGCGGTTCGAGGATGCGGGTGTCGCGTCGCTGCTGTTCACCGATGTCGGGCGCGACGGCATGCTGAAGGGGTGTAACGTCGAGGCGACGGTCGATCTGGCGCGCGCGGTGCGCATTCCGGTGATCGCGAGCGGCGGCGTAAAGGGGATCGGCGAGATCCATGTACTCGCGCTGCATTCGAAGGATGGCGTCGAGGGGGTCATCACCGGGCGCGCCTTGTATGACGGGCGTCTGGATCTGGCCGCGGCGCTCAGCGTGGCGGCGGCGGCGTGAAGTTGGTTCACGCGGAGACGCGGAGGCGCGGAGATAGAAGGCAGAAGGTTTGTTCGCGCAGAGGCGCAGAGAGCGCAGAGAGGACATGCTCTACCGCGAATGCGGTCCTCGATCGTCTCGCGCTGTATTCATGCACGCTTTCGCGCGCTTCTTCTCTGCGCTCTCTGCGCCTCTGCGCGAACAAACCTTCTTCTCTCCGCGTCTCCGCGTCTCCGCGTGAACAAAGCCTTAGGTCCCCCCGATGACGGTCCGCGCGCGCGTTATTCCGTGTCTGGACGTCGCCAATGGCCGCGTCGTGAAGGGCGTGAATTTCGTCGATCTGAAAGATGCCGGCGATCCGGTCGAGCAGGCACGCGCCTATGATGCGGCGGGGGCGGACGAACTGTGTTTCCTCGATATCACCGCCAGCCATGAGGCACGCGGCACGATCCTGGACGTCGTTCGACGGACCGCGGAGGTGTGCTTCATGCCGGTGACGGTCGGCGGCGGGGTGCGATCCGCCGAGGATGCGCGGGCGCTGTTGCTGGCAGGCGCGGACAAGGTCGCGGTCAATTCCGCCGCGGTCGCCCGCCCCGAGCTGGTCGCGGACATCGCCGACCGCTTCGGCAGCCAGTGCTGCGTCGCTTCGGTCGATGCGCGGCGGACCGGCGCCGTCGGTTCGGGGGGCTGGGAAGTCTTCACGCATGGCGGACGGCGCGCGACGGGGATCGATGCGGTTGAGCACGCGCTCAATCTGGTGCGGCTGGGCGCGGGCGAATTGCTCGTCACGTCGATGGACCGTGATGGAACGCGCAGTGGCTACGATTTGGACCTGATGCGCACGATCGCGGATCAGGTCGCGGTGCCGGTGGTCGCATCGGGCGGCGTCGGCGGACTGGACGATCTGGTCGCGGGCGTGATCGAGGGACATGCGAGCGCGGTGCTGGCGGCGAGCATCTTCCATTTTGGCGAGGCGAGTATCGCCGATGCGCATGCCGCGCTGGCAGCGGCGGGGGTGGCGGTTCGGCGACCGGTCTGAGCCGGAACGACCGAGCCAACCAATTCCGGCCTTTGGTGCTGAGCTTGCCGAAAAGCGGTGAAGGCAGAACAGGTGCTTCGATAGGCTCAGCACGAACGGGGTGTGGAATAGTAAGCAGTTAGATGACCGGAATTTAACGTCATGACGCTATCTCGACCGGATGCGCACACTGCTCTTCCTCCTGTTCATTCTCCCAACGGCGCTTGTCGCGCAGCCCCATAGCGGTGTGATCCATAGCCGGAGCATGCCCGAACTCTCGGATATCGCTTTGTTCGGCATGGCGGTTCTGGGCGTGTGGATCGTGCGGCGCGCGATGCGGGCGCGGTTCGCGGGCCGCCGCGAGGATTGACCTCGGCTGACGCTTGCGTCAGCGGAGACGGATGGCCGACGATATCCTGAACACGCTGGAAGCAGTGATCCGCGAACGGCGCGGGGGTGATCCCGCGACCTCCTACACCGCTAAGCTGTTTGCCCGCGGACGCGCCAAGATCGCGCAGAAAGTAGGCGAGGAAGCGGTGGAAACCGTCATCGCGGCGGTCGCCGACGACCGCGAGGAGATGGTCAAGGAAGCGACCGACCTGGTCTTTCACCTGCTGGTCCTGCTTGCGGATGCCGGACTGTCGCTGGACGACGTCCGTGCCGAGATCGGCCGCCGCGAAGGCGTGTCGGGGATCGACGAGAAGGCGGCGCGGACGTCCTGATTTTTCCCTGCCGCTTTCGGGGTCCGCACCTGAACCTGTCCTCTCCCGCTTGCGGGAGGGCTCCTTTAATTCTCCGCTCCCGCTTGCGGGAGGGTGCCTTTATTTCTCCCCTGCCGCTTGCGGGAGGGGTTGGGGGAGGGCATAAATCACCACCGCGTCGGGACAGTGGGGCAGGCCCTCCCCTAACCCCTCCCGCAAGCGGGAGGGGGATTCATGCCGATCGACGCCACCAAGCCGTATGACGACCAGAACATCTTCGCGAAGATCCTGCGCGGAGAGATTCCGTCGCAGCGCGTGTATGAAGACGAATGGGCGGTCGCCTTCCACGACATCAATGCGCAGTCGCCGATCCACATCCTGGTGATCCCGCGCGGGCCCTATGTCTCATGGGACGATTTCAGCGCCAAGGGATCGGATGCGGAGATCGCCGGCTTCATCCGCGCGGTCGGCAAGATTGCGCGCGATGCTGGGCTGGTCGTGCCGGGATACCGTTTGCTCGCCAATACTGGACGGCAATCGGGGCAGGAAGTCCCGCATTTCCATGTCCATATCCTCGCCGGGCAACCGCTCGGCCCGATGCTGGCGAAGAAGTAGCGGCGGGGATCTGGGCTCCGTTCGTTTCGAGCGGAGTCGATAGGCCACAACTACTCCCCTCCCTGAAAGGGAGGGGTTGGGGGTGGGTTGGTTCGAGGCGCGTACGAGGCCAGCCAACTGGCCAACCCACCCCCGGCCCCTCCCTTTCAGGGAGGGGAGAAGAACGGCGCCAGAAACGAGCGGACGATATGGATGCCGCTCAAGGCCCCCTACCCAACGCACCCCGGCGATAAGGGATTGCACGTCACCGATTTGTCATTAGGCTTCGCGCCATAATCGGATCGCCGTTTCGGGTCGGGGCGGCATAGGGGAAATCAGTAATGGCATCACAGCCCACAAAGGGTGTGCTTTCGCGCATGTTGCTCCGCAAGACGGTGGAGCAGGTGCAGCGGGAGACAGAGAAGAGTGAACTGAAACGCACGCTGGGCGCATGGAACCTCGTGTTCCTGGGCATCGGCTGCATCATCGGCGCGGGCATCTTCGTCCGCACGGGCAGCGCGGCATCGCTGCATGCCGGCCCGGCCGTCCTGATCTCTTTCGTCATCGCCGGGATCGTCTGTGGCCTTGCCGGCCTGTGCTACGCCGAACTGTCGTCCACCCTGCCCGTCTCCGGATCGGCTTATACCTACAGCTACACCACGATCGGCGAATTCGCCGCGTGGATCATGGGCGCGCTGCTGCTGCTGGAATACGGCCTGGCGGCATCGGTCGTCGCGGTCGGCTGGGCAGGCTATGTCGTCAGCCTGCTCCGCGATTTCGGGCTGGTCATTCCGGTCGCACTCACCGGGCCGACCGGGCATACGGTGATGCAGGCGGTCGGTAACGATCTGGCGCCGGTGCTCGTCAACGGCGCGCCGGTGACGTATCTGTTCAACCTGCCCGCCTTCCTGATCTGCATGGCGATGACCGCCCTGCTCGTCGTCGGCGTTTCGGAAAGCGCGAAGGTCAACAACTTCATCGTCGCGGTGAAGCTGACCGTGATCATCGCGTTCATCCTGATCTGCGGCGGCTTCGTGATCGCGCATTTCGATACGCTGAAGTCCAACTGGGACCCCTTCATCCCGGCAGCGACGGGTGAGGACGGCAAGTTCGGCTGGGGCGGCATCCTGCGCGCCGCATCGATCGTGTTCTTCGCGTATATCGGGTTCGAAGCGGTTTCGACCGCGGGCCAGGAAGCCAAGGACCCGAAGAAGGACATGCCGATCGGCCTGCTCGGCAGCCTTGCCGCGTGCACGATCATCTACATCCTCGTGTCGATCGTGATGACGCTGATCGTCAACTACAAGACGTTGAACGTGCCGGATCCCGTCGCGGTCGCAGTCGATGCGCTGGGCCCGCAATGGGCCTGGTTCGCCAAGCTGGTGAAGGCCGGCGCGATCGTCGGCCTGACCTCGGTCGTGCTCGTGCTGATGTATGGCCAGACGCGCATCTTCTACACGATGGCGCGCGACGGCCTGCTGCCGCGCGTGTTCGCCACCGTCCACCAGAAGTTCAAGACGCCGTGGGTCAACACGATCCTGGTCGGCTTGATCACGGCTTGCGCGGCGGCGTTCTTCGACATCAACACGCTGGGCGACATGACGTCGGTCGGCACGCTGGCGGCATTCGCGATCGTCTGCCTGTCGGTCATCTGGCTGCGCAAGACGCATCCGGAGATCCCGCGCGGGTTCAAGGTGCCGTTGTTCCCGATCCTGCCGGGTCTGGGCATCGTCGCCTGTATCGCGCTGATCTTCACCGTCGAATACCGCGTGCTGGTGTTCTTCGGCTGGTACACGCTGGCCGCGATCATACTGTATTTCGTCTACGGGATGCACAATAGCCGGCTGGCCAAGGGCCTGGACGAGGAAGACGGCCCGGACATGGGCGAGTATGTCGCGCCGGTGGGGACGCAGCCCTGATCGGCTAAGGCCGAGCGATGTGAAAAGGGGCCGGGAGAGCGATCTCCCGGCCCTTTTTTTGTTGGGCTGCTTCTGGCTTTGCTTGGGTCGGGTAAGAGCCCCCGTCTGGCTACTTCCCGCACCCTTTCGTTTCGAGCGTAGTCGAGAAACAGGCCGTTCGGACTATCGAGAGAGTTTCTCGACTACGCTCGAAACGAACGGGATGAGGTGGTGTCAGCGCTGGGGCCGGGGGGCTGGGGGCAGGATATATCGTGCCGATGCCGCACACTTGCTCACCTCCCTGGAAGGGAGGGGTTGGGGGTGGGTGGCGTCCTGGCGGTGCAGACGGTTTAGGCATGACGTGACAGTATCGCCAGGCCTCGACCCACCCCCGGCCCCTCCCTTCCAGGGAGGGTGGGAAGAAGTGGGTTGCTCAAACGGAACGCAAACCGCCTCAGTCCATCTTCGCGGCCAGCGCTTTCAAGTCCACCTGCGGGCGGGCGCCGACATGGCTGATGATTTCCGCCGCGCACAGTGCGCCCAGCTTCAGCGACTGTTCGACGCTCTTGCCGTTGGCCTGGCCGGACAGGAAGCCGGCGGCGAACAGATCGCCTGCGCCGGTCGTGTCGACGACGCGCTCGACCGGGGCGGCGGGAACCGCGACGGTCTTGCCGCCGGATACCGCGATCGCGCCGTTCTCGCTGCGGGTGACGACCAGCATCGGCACTTCGCGTGCCGCCTCCGCGACCGCCGCGTCAAAATCCTCGACGCCCATTAGTGCGAGGATTTCGGCTTCGTTGGCGAACATGATGTCGATCAGGCCGTCCGCCATCAGCTTGCGGAAATCGCCGCCGTGACGCGAGATGCAGAACACGTCGCTGAGCGTGAAGGCGACCTTGCGGCCGGCCTTGCGCGCGACCTCGATCGCCGCGCGCATCGCCTGGCGCGGTTCCTCCGGATCCCACAGATAGCCTTCCAGATACAGGATCGCGGCATCGGCGATCAGCGCGCGGTCGAGCGCGGATTCGGGCAGGAATTGCGATGCGCCGAGGAAGGTGTTCATCGTGCGCTGGCCGTCCGGCGTCACGAAGATCAGGCAGCGCGCAGTGGTCGGTTCGCCGTCGCGGGGTGCGGTACCGAACGTCACGCCCATCGCGCGGATGTCGTGCGCGAAGACGTCGCCGAGCTGGTCGTTCGCGACCTGACCGATGAAGCCGCACTTGCCGCCCAATGCCGCGATGCCAGCGACGGTGTTCGCCGCGGAGCCGCCGCTCGCCTCGATCCCGGGGCCCATCTTTCCGTACAATGCATCGGCGTCCTCGGGCGAGAACATCAACTGCATCGAGCCCTTTGCCATCCCCTGTTCGGTAATGAAGGCATCGTCGGCATGCGACAGGACATCGACGATGGCATTGCCGACGGCAACGACGTCATAGGTTGGGGTGGTCAAAACGGGCGCTCCTGAGCGAAATCTGCAATGAGGGCGCCGTAAGGGTCGCGCGGCATGGACGCAACCTGCGACACCCCGCGGCAGACCGGTCAGTCGGAGCGGTCAGTCGGGGCGGTCGCCGCCGAGTGCGGTGATCGCCTCGCCCAGATCGGCGGTGCGGAAAGGCTTCGTCAGCCGCGCCAGATCCGGCGCGACGCTTTCGACCTCCGCATAGCCCGAAATGATCAGCACCCGCAGCGCAGGACACCGGGCAACCGCGATCCGGGCGAGATCGGTCCCCGCCATGCCGGGCATCATGTGATCGCTGACCAACAGGTCGAAATCCTGCTGTCCCATGATGTCGAGCGCGGCCTGCCCGGACTCCGCTTCGGTAACCTGATAGCCGAGCTCCACGAGCATGTCGGCGGTCGCGACGCGAACGACGTCCTCGTCATCGACCAGCAGGACGCGGCCCGACGCGCGCGGCCCGGCGACGTCGGCAGTCGGCGCGGAAGGAGCGGCAATGGAGGTCTCGGCGACGGGCAGCAACATCTCGACCGTCGTGCCGAGCCCCACGCGACTGTCGATCCGCAATCCCCCGCCCAATTGGGACGTCAGACCGTGGACCATCGACAGGCCGAGACCGGTGCCCTTGCCGATCCCCTTGGTCGAGAAGAAGGGTTCGATCGCGCGCGCCAGCGTCGCGGCATCCATCCCGCTGCCCGTATCGCTGACCGAGACGCGGACATAGCGGCCCGGCCCGACCTGATCGTCGCCGGACCGGATCGTGACCGCATCCGCGCCCATCGTCAGCGTACCGCCATCGGGCATCGCGTCGCGCGCATTCACCGCGAGGTTAAGCAACGCCATTTCGAGCTGGTTCACTTCCGCGATGGCGGCGGGCAATGCGTCGGCGATCGCGACTTCCAGCCGGACGCGCGGGCCGGAACTGCTCGCCACCAGATCCCGCATCGCGCCGATCACCTGGCCGACATCGACCGGCTGCGGTTGCAGCGGCTGGCGGCGGGCGAAGGCGAGCAGGCGCTGGACGAGCATCTTGGCGCGCTCCGCCGATTGCAGCCCGCCCTGGACCAGCCTTTGTTCGCGCTCCCCGCCGATACCGCGGCGTTGCAGCAGATCGAGGCTGCCGATGATCGGGGTGAGCAGATTGTTGAAATCGTGCGCCACGCCGCCGGTCAACTGCCCCATCGCCTCCAGCTTCTGGCTCTGGCGCAACGCTTCCTCGGCCATGCGGCGTTCGGTGGTCTCGCTGGCTTCGGGCGCGATGCCCATCACCCGGCCGGATGCATCGCGGATCGGGCGCATGACCAGATCGAACCAGCGCCAACCGCCGACGGGCAGGTCGAGCAACACCTCCTGCCGCACCACCTCGCCATCCGCGACGCGCGGTATCGCCTCCCGTATCGTGTCGGACATTCCCGGCGTACGCGCGAACCACGGCGCGTCCCAATAGGGCCGTCCCTGCACGTCGGCCAACGTTACGGCGGCGGCGGCGAGCGAGGTGGCGTTGGCGTCGATCAACAGGCCGTCGGGCGTCAGCAGCCCCTGGAACCCGAAACTGGTTTCGAAGATCGCGCGCAACCGAGCTTCCTTCTCGCCCAGTTCGGCGGTGCGCAGCCGGACCTGTTCCTCCAGCGTGTCGTTCGCCTTCCGCAGCGCGAGTTCGGCGCGCGCGCGTTCGGTCGCGACGCGCACGCGCTCGGCGAAATCGCGCATCAGTGCGATATCGTCCTCGCTCCAGTCGCGCGGCTCGCGGTGATTGACGAAGACGAGCGCGACGAACTGCCCCTGCTCCAGCAGCGGCATGTTGATGAAGGACGATGCATGGATCTGCTCGAGCGCATCGGCTGTCGCGGACGTTCGCGGATCGGTGCGGGCGTCGCTGACCGTCACGGTGTCGCCCGCTTTCAGCTGATCGATATACGATCCGTAATCGCGGAAGTTGAGCGTACCCGCGATGCTGTCCACACCCGGCGCGTTCCAGTCGTGCGCGACCGTGATCGTCTCCGCTTCGCGGTCGATCGTGCCGTAACCGGCACGTGAAACGCCGAGCGTGCGGGCGAGGATACGCGACGCGGCGAAGGCGATCGCTCCGGGCTCGGCGAGATCGCGGAGCGTATCCGCGAGTTCGATCAACGCCGCCTGCCGCGCCTCGTTTGCCTTGCGCCGGGTGATGTCGATCGACACGCCCGGAAGGCGCAGCGGCGTGCCGTCTTCGTCCAGCATCGCGCGGCCCTGTGCATTGACCCAACGGATGCTGCCGTCGTGCTGCACCAGTCGGTATTCGGACGAGAATCCTCCCCCCGACGCCAGGGCACGGGCGATCGTCGCCTCGACCCGGCCGGCATCTTCCGGATGGATCGCCCGGATAAACTCGTCGATCGGGGCGCCCCGCTGCGCCCGATCGGGATCGACGCCATACATACGGGCGAAGCGAAGGTCGGACGTGACCCGGTCGTTGGGCACGTCCCAATCCCAGGATCCTATCCCGTCGCCGGCAGACAGGGCCTGTTGCAATGCCTCTTCGCTAAGCCGCAACGCGATTTCGCCCGCGACGCGTTCGCTGACGTCGGTGCCCTGGAGGAAGATGCCGGTGACCTTGCCCATCGTGTCGCGGATCGGCTGGAACACGAAATCGACATAGCGATCCTCGATCCGCCCGGTGGTCTTGTCGTCGGCGGAGAATAGCGCACCGGTCGCGACATAAGGCACGCCGCTGGCGTAGACGTCGTCGAGGATACGAACAGAATCCCTGCTCCACCGCCTCGGGCAGGGCCTCCGCTATGGTCTTGCCCGTCACGTCGCTGCGCCCGATCAGCCGGTGATATGCGGTGTTCGTCATGGTCAGCAGATGGTCGGGTCCATCGATCATCGCCATGAAACCGGGGGCCTGATCGAACATCTGCGTGATCAGGTCATGCTCCGCGATCAGCCGCCGTTCCGCCTGAACGCGGCAGGTCGTCTCGATCACGATCGCGATGACGCCGACGATCGTCCCGTCATCGTCGCGCACCGGCGAGTAATCCAGATCCATCCAGACCTGTTCGGGCATGCCGTTGCGATACAGGGTCAGTTCCTGCGACGCGTAGCGCAGCGGTTTGCCCGCCAGCACCGTTTTCAGGACGTTGTCGTTGAAGTCCGCCGCCTCGGGCCAGCATTCCGCCACCGGCCGGCCGAGGATGAACGGGTGCCGGGCGCCACCGATCTCGGCATAGCCTTCATTGTAGATCAGCAGCCCTTCGGGACCCCAGAGCAACGTCATCGGCACTTGCGACGCGACGACCAGACCGACCGCCGTCTTCAGGCTGTGTGGCCAATGCTCAATCGGCCCTACCGGCGTTGCCGACCAGTCATGCGCGCGGATCAGCTCGGCCATATCGCCGCCGCCGGTCAGGAAGCCGGTTCCGGATGATTGCGCGTCGAGCAGAACGTGGCCCCCAATAATCCATGCGCCCCGCCGTATCGCATCCAGGGCGAGGCGAGGTCAGAACAGTATCCTAAACGCTTGGTTCCGCCCGAGCCTCCTTGACCACCCCGCCCCATGCGGCGATCTCTTCGTTGAAATGTCGCGCGACGACGAGATCGCCGGCGATGCCGCGATCCGCGTCGACGTCGGCCGAACCGCTCCACTCCCATGTCGCGTTGCCGGACAGACGGACCATCCCGTCGCTTTCCGCCTGGCCGAGGACCAGGCCCCCGCGGTTAAACACCTTCATCTCCGTGCCGAACGTGCGGCGCCCGGTCAGGCAGGATGAGAAGACCGACGCAGCCATCGCGCTGCCGCAACTGTCGGTCAGCCCCACCCCGCGTTCGAACGTGCGCACGAACAGACCGTCCTCCCGCAACTCGACGAACGAGATGTTGGCGCGATTGGGCAACCAGTCGGGCGCGGATTCGCAGAGTTCGCCGACCACGATCAATTCGCTTTCGTCGATCGGGCCGTCGAAGCTGACGAGATGCGGATTGGGCATCGCCACCGCGGTGAAACGCCGTGTGGTCGGCAGCATCGGGATCACCTGTTCCACGATCTCATGCACGTCCAGGCCGGTCAGCGGCCAGTGCGACACGTCGAGGTCGGCCGGCCCCGCCGTTTCGCGTATCGTGTAGACGCCCGGCGCCAGATCGTCGTCCAGTTCGGCATGCGCGGTCGATGTCTTCAGATGAACCTCCGCCCGGTCCAGGCCCAGCGCCTCGAACCCGGCGCGCGCGACGCAGCGCAGCCCGTTCAGGCACGTCTCCGCCTCCGACCCGTCGGAATTGAACATCCGCATGCCGAATGCCTGCGCCTTGTCGCCGGCGGTCAGCAACAGGATGCCATCCCCGCCGACGGGGCCGCGCCGATCCGCCAGCGCACGCGCAACGCCTGCCCAGACCTGATCGTCCAGACGGATGTCGCGCGCGTCGATCAACGGGAAATCGTTACCCGATCCGTGGCATTTGATGAAATCGAACCGCATGCGAACGACCTAAACCCGTCCTTCCCGTGCGGCAACCATTCACCAGCGCATGATATATCCGGTGTCGGGTTTGGCGCGTCCGGCGACCAGATCGCGCCACACCTGCTGCAACGCATCGCTGCCCGACTGATGATCGATCTTCACCCAGGCATCGGCGTCGCCGACGAAGCCGGACCAGCGTGTCGCGACCGCCGACTGGAAGGCGTCCGGCCCGATTTCGCCGATCAAGGCCGCCGCCGCGTCGGGGGCGAAGAACCAGACCGGTTTGGGTCCTGCGGCCGGTGCGCCCTCGCTCTCGTCATGATGCGTCACGCCGACCTTCAGGACGTATGACAATTGTGGCCCGAGGCGAGCGGCCAATTGCGCGAGCAAGTGCGCATTGCCGGCGAAATCGACGACCATCGCGGTGCCGCCGATCTCCAGCGCGTCGAGCGTGTCGTAGGTCACGACGCGGTCGTACAGCCCGGTGCCCTCGACGAAGGACGCATTGCCGCTGCTGGTCAGGCCGGTCCGGGTCACGCCGGGACTGGCGGCGCGCATAACATGCGCCAGCCCCATCGCGGTCTTGCTGGAAGCGCTGGTCAGCATGACGGTGCTGGTCCCCTGCCAGTCGGCGCGGCGTTGCTGGTCCTCGATCAGGAAACTGGTGAGGAACAACGGTTCGAACAGCATGCGGGCATCCTCCCGCGCGGGATCATGCGACGGATCGGCGGCGAGGCGGCGATACTGGTTGTACACCACGGCCATCGCCTGGCGATGCGGCGCCATGTCGCGAAACATCCCCGCCGAAACCTTGCCCGGCTGGACGATCAGGTGCGTCGCCATCGGCAGATAGCCGTAGACCCGCTCCCCGACCGCGATGTCTGGGTGGCGCGACACCGCGACGCGTGCATGGCCCCAAACGGGAACGATCCCCCACCCTTCAGCGGCGGGAAAGAAATTCCAGTATTTCACGGTCTCGCCGACCACCGCATAGGTGACGTTGTTCGCGGTGAGCGAGAATGCCTCGATCTTCAGCACGATCTCGCCGTCCTGCGGTTCGGGCGCGATCGTATCGTTGATCGCGATCTGCTCCAGCGAATCGCGACGCACCATCATTTCGCGCTTGATCGGCATGGTCCGGCCTTTCGAAAGTTCGTGAGGATATTCGACTGGTCTAGACGACCGGGAGCGGGCGCGGCACCCCTGGCGGAGGCGTGATCCCGACAGCATCGCCCGGCCGGACGATCCCGCCGGTCACCACCACCGCCATCACGCCCGCCTTGCGGATCAGAGATCCGTCGGGCGCGCGATCCAGCGTCGCGGCCATCAATCCTTTCTGCAATCGGTCGATCTGGACGCACGGATTGCGCAGGCCAGTGACGCGCACGCTCGCCTCCGCGCCCAGCGACAGGATCGTGCCCTCCGGCAGATCGAGTAACGCGACGCCCCGTGTGGTGATGTTCTCGCCAAGCTCGCCCGGCGCAACCGCGAAACCCTTCGCGGCCAATTCGTCGAGCAATTCGCCGTGGATCAAGTGGACCTGGCGCAGGTTGGCCGCGTCCGGATCCTTCGCCTTGCGCGACAGGTGCTGGACGGTGACGCCCAGATGCGCATCGCCCTCGACGCCCAGCCCTGCGATCAGCCTGATCTCGTCGCGGCATATCTTGCCGAACCGGTGGGCATCATCCGACGCCGCCGCCTCGACGCGGGCTTGAGTTTCCGTCTTCATCGCAGGCCATAATGGCTCGCCAATCGGTCCAGCGCCAGCGTCAGCACGACACGCCCCGCGCGCGCGGGCCATCCGAGCGCCTTTTCTGCCGTCGGCAGCCCCTCGCACGCACAGACGACGCGCCACAGGACGTCGTTCAGCCCGGGTCCGACCGTATCGATCGCCGCGTCGAACCGCCGTTTCGCCGCGATCTGCGAAAGGGTGGGATCGAGGCCGGTCGTTCCGCCATCGACGCGTGCTTCCCATTGCATCGTGACGCGCGGGCCCAGCGCCGCCATCTCGTAATCGGCCCGCAGCCTTTCCCCCGCCTCGAACTGGCGCGCGTCGATCAGTTTGCGCGCACGCAGCCAGCCGAGCGGCGATTCGGCGAGATTGACCGTGACGCGGCGTCGCGCACTTCCCGGCATCGCCCGTTCCACCAAATCGCGCATCGTCCGTCTCCACCATCGATCGAGGCGAGCGCTTGCCATATCGTCATCTTTGTAGGACAGACGGGAACCGATCTGGTTAGGGATAGCATCATGATCACATCCATTCGCGAAGTGCGCCGCGCCAAGGGCATGACGCTGGACGATGTCGCCCGCGCCTGTCAGCCGCCGACGACCGCGCAGACGATCGGACGGCTGGAAACGGGAACGCGCACCGTATCGGTCGGATGGCTGAATCGGATCGCGGATGCGCTGGGCGTCGCGGCGGCCGACCTGGTCACCCTGCCCGACCGGAGCGGCATTCCGGTCGCGGCGATCCTCGATGCGGGCGGCGTCACTGCGCCGAAGCAGGCGATCCTGCTGACCCCGCCCGCCGCGACCCCGGGGCTGATTGCGATCACCGTCGCGGCGGGCACGGGCGACTATCGGCGCGGCGACGAGATCTGGTGCGAGACGATCGCGCCGGATCGCTATGCCAATGCGGTCAATCGCGACGTGCTGGTGCCACGCCCGGCGGGGCGGTTCGTGTTCGGGCGGCTGATCGGCCGTGATGGCGGAAAGCTGCACATCCTGCCGATGGAAGCCGGCGGCCGGCAGCAGGTGGTCAGCGATCCGCCCTGGATCGCGCCAGCGGTGAAGCTGGTCCGCTCGCTATAGGTCGCTGCCGACGGGAAGGGAGGGTGGTGGGCGATGACGGGCTCGAACCGCCGACATTCTCGGTGTAAACGAGACGCTCTACCAACTGAGCTAATCGCCCCCTGCGGCGCGATTCCCGGGGAATGCACCGCGTGGTTCGGCGCGCATGCCAAAAGCTGCGCCCGGTTGCAACCTTTCACGCGATCGGAAGGCCTGCGCGGCGGGCGGCGGAGCAATAGCCGCGCATGCCGGAACGGGCTTTTTCCGACAATTCCATGTAAGCGCGGCGGCGATCGAACGGATCGGGGACGCGAACGAACAGCTCGGCATCGGTCATCTTCCCGATCCAGCGAAGTGCGGTCGTGGGGGCGACGGCAGCGGCGATGCACAGCGACGAAACCGACACCTGAGCCCGCTCCAGTTCGGCAGCGTAGAGGTCGAGCAGCATGTCCCAGCCGGGATCCTCCAGCAGTCGCGGTTCGAAGAATTGCTGGCGCAGGCGGCGCGCGCGGATCGACTGTCGCAGATCGTGGGCGGTGACCGCCGCCCCGTTTGCGGCAGCGCCATCCGCCGGTGACATGCCGTAGCCCAATGCGCGATCGCCGACCTTCGTGCCGGGACGATCGGCCGGGGTAACATCGCTGCGTGTCAGCCGGGCGAGCGTCTCCGCGATCCGCGCGACCTCCTCGTTCAGGCGTCGCAAGCGGGAGGCTTCGGCGTCGCCCGCTTCGTTGACATGGCTGTCCAGCCGCATCGCCCCGGCGATCGTCAGCGCCGCGACCTGCTCCGCCATCGACGGGGCGACCAGCAGCTGGACGTGGCGACCGAAGACGGCGGCCGAAACGATATCGATCTGGTCGAGGTCGATGGCGGCGACGATCCGCGCGCCGTTATCCTGCGCGACATGGTCGATCATCGGCAACATGGCGTCGAGCGTCGTATCCGGAACGGTGCGGGTATCGATCGCAAGCAGGTCGATCGCGCCATGATCCCGCAAGCGATCCGCCGCGGCCCAGCCGTAGCGGTTGACGACACGGCATCCGGCGAGTTCGACCGCGTCGGCCGCCAGCCGTTCGGCCGTCAGACCATCGGCGATGACGATCGCGCCCGAACGCATGTCGTACCTGGTGTCGTGCATCTTCCCGTTCGCCGCCCGTTGCAAGTTCCGGCCAATCCCGCCTGTAGTGACCGAGTACGCAATTTACGGATTACAACGGCCCGAGATCGTGTCCGTTATGGCCGGACCGGACCAACGATAAGCTAAGTCACTGGGTTGACGAGGACGAAAGCGCCATTCCGGATCGATATCGCCGCCGATACGGCAGATCCGGACGGTTTGGGCCGGGTGACGGTGGCCCGGCCGCGCTATTCGAGGTTCTTCACGATCTCCTCGACCATCTTCTTCGCGTCGGCGAGAAGCATCATCGTATTGTCCATATAGAACACGTCGTTATCGACGCCGGCATAGCCCACGCCGCCCATGCTGCGCTTGATGAACAGCACCGTCTTGGCCTTCTCCACGTCGAGCACGGGCATGCCGTAGATGGGAGAAGTCTTGTCGGTCTTTGCCGCCGGATTGGTTACGTCGTTCGCACCGATGACGAACGCGACGTCGGTCTGCGCGAACTCGCCGTTGATATCCTCCAGCTCGAACACATCGTCATACGGCACGTTCGCCTCGGCGAGCAGCACGTTCATGTGTCCGGGCATGCGCCCCGCGACGGGGTGGATCGCATATTTCACGCGGACGCCGTGCGCCTTCAGCTTGTCGCCCATTTCACGCAGCGCATGCTGTGCCTGCGCCACCGCCATGCCGTAGCCGGGGACGATGATGATCTGTTCGGCCTGCTGCATCAGGAACGCCGCATCCTCGGCCGAACCACGCTTCCACGGGCGCTGTTCCTTGGCATCGCCGCCCGAAACGGCTGCTTCCGCGCCGAAACCGCCCGCGATCACGCTGATGAAGCTACGGTTCATCGCCTTGCACATGATGTAGCTGAGGATCGCGCCCGACGAACCGACCAGCGCGCCGGTGATGATCATCGCGCTGTTGTGAAGCGTAAAGCCCATCGCCGCCGCCGCCCAGCCGGAATAGCTGTTGAGCATGCTGACCACGACCGGCATGTCCGCCCCGCCGATCGGGATGATCAGCAGGAAGCCGATCGCGAAGCTGAGCGCGGTAATCGTCCAGAACACCCACGGGCTCTGATCCTGGGTGAAATAGCCGACCAGCCCGATGATCCCGGCCAGCACCGCCAGATTGAGGACATGGCGGCCGGGCAGCATGATCGGCTTGCCGCCCATATTGCCGTTGAGTTTCAGGAAGGCGATGACAGATCCGGAGAAGGTGATCGCACCGATCGCGATGCCGAGACCCATTTCGATCCGGCTGACCGTCAGGATCTGGCCGAATTCGTCGACGATGCCGAACGCCTGCGGATTGAGGAAGGCGGCGGCGGCTACGAGGACGGCGGCAAGACCCACGAGCGAGTGGAAGGCGGCGACGAGCTGCGGCATGTCGGTCATCGCGATGCGTTTCGCGGTGAGCAGGCCGATGACGCCGCCGAGCGCGATCGCGGCGAGGATTTCGAGCATCGTGACGTAATCGACGCGGGCGATGATCGCCGAATAATCGAACGCCGGAGTCGACCCGACGACGAGCAGGTCGATCATCGGAATATGCGTCAGCAGCGTCGTGACGACCGCGATCGTCATGCCGATCATGCCGTAGCGGTTGCCGCGCTGCGACGTGGCTGGCGACGACAGGCCACGTAGCGCGAGGATGAAGCACACGCCCGCGATGAGATACGCCAGCGACGCCCAAGGATTTACTGCAACGTGTTCCATCCTGCCCCCTTAACCGTCAGCCCGGCGAACCGGGATGCGGACCTTACTGTTTCGCCGCAGCCGCGGGCTTTTTCTTGTACATTGCCAGCATCCGCGCGGTGACCGCGAAGCCGCCGAAGATGTTGACGCTGGCCAGCACGACCGCGAGCAGGCCGAGCCATTTCGATGTCGCGCCCGTACCGCCGATCCCCGCCGCCGCGCTCGCGATCAGCGCGCCGACGATGATGACGCTGGAAATAGCGTTCGTCACCGCCATCAGGGGCGTGTGCAATGCCGGTGTCACCGACCAGACGACGTAATAGCCGACGAAGCAGGCCATGACGAAGATCGACAGGATGCTGATAAAGTCCATTCAGTCTCTCCGGAGGCGAAGTTCACACAAGGTCACACGGTATTGGCCCCGGTGCGACGCTGACGCCACCCCCCGAAGCCCCGTCAGGCCCGATGTCGCAAAAAACGCGTATGTAGGACAGGAAAGGCGCCATCGATCCGGCTACCGGTCCAGCTTCTGGGCGAGAAAGCCCTGAAGGCTGTGGATGTCGGTATTGCGGCCGACGCGGAACTCGATCGGATCGTGACCCGACAGATAGATGCTGAGTTCCGCATCCAGATCGAACGTGCCCGCGCTCTGGATCGAGAATGCGGTGATCGAGCGATACGGCACGGTCATATATTCGCGCTTGCTGCCGGTCAGCCCCTGCACGTTGATGTACAGCACGCGCCAGTTGGTGAACGCGATATAATCGCGCACCGTCTTGTAGCAGTAGAACACCGTCTCGCCATCGGTCAGCGCCTCGCGATGCTTCTCGATCAGTTCGCGCGGATCGGCTGCCGTGGCGTGGAGCAGGCCCATGCCTATCCGAGCAACCGCGCGTTTACGATCTTGCCGTCTTTGGTGAGGCGGATCGCGTCGCCGATCTCTTCGTCGAGCACGGGCTTGCCCGCCTCCTTATCCCAGAAGGCGCTGAGGAAGTTGAACAGGTTGCGGCTGAACAGGGCCGACGCATCCGCCGCCAAGCGGCCCGCGACGTTGCGGTGGCCGACGATCTTGACGCCGTTGACGGTGACGACTTCGCCCGCGACCGCGCCTTCGACGTTTCCGCCCGCCTCGACCGCGAGATCGACAATGACGCTGCCGGGGCGCATGCTGGCGACCTGCGCCGCGGAGATCAAACGGGGCGCGGGGCGGCCGGGGATCAACGCCGTCGTAATGACGATATCCTGCTTGGCGATGTGGCCGGACACGAGTTCGGCCTGCGCTGCCTGATATTCGGGCGACATTTCACCAGCGTAGCCGCCAGCGCCTTCGCCCTCGATGCCCTTGACGTTCTCCACGAAGATCGGCTTCGCGCCGAGCGACATGATCTGTTCCTTGGTCGCCGACCGCACGTCGGTGGCGGACACCTGCGCCCCCAGCCGTCGCGCGGTGGCGATCGCCTGGAGACCCGCCACGCCGACGCCCATGACGAAGACGCGCGCGGCGGACACGGTGCCCGCCGCCGTCATCATCATCGGGAAGGCGCGGCCATATTCCGCCGCGGCATCCAGCACCGCCTTGTAGCCGGCAAGGTTCGATTGCGACGACAGGATGTCCATCGACTGCGCGCGCGTGATGCGCGGCATGAATTCCATCGCCAGCGCCTCGACCCCGGCATCTGCATAGCCCTGGATCCGTGCGGGATCGGCGAAGGGGTTCAGGCTGGCCGCAAGCCACGCGCCGGGCGCGGCGCCGCCGATCGATGCCGGATCGGGCGACGAGACGGCGAGGATGATATCCGCGCCGGTCAGCGTCTCGGCCCGGCTGCCGAGCGTCGCCCCCGCGGCGGCATAATCCGCATCTGCAAAGGAAGCGGCCTCGCCTGCCCCCGCCTCGACCGCCAGCGTGGCGCCCAGGGCGATGAACTTCTTCACCGTTTCAGGGGTCGCGGCGACGCGGTTTTCACCGGTCGCCTGTTCTTTCAGGACCGCGATCTTCACCCGCGGCGCTTAGCGCGCGATCAGCCAGATCACCGCAGCGGCGATCACGGCACAGGCAACGGCACCCCATTTCAGCATACCGATGACCTGAAAATAGGTCTGTTCGTGCGCCTTCAGATCACCTTTGCCAGCCATTGCCTCTATCCCCAGAAAGCTTTTGTAGTGTCTCGCTTAGCCCGCAGGACCGCTCCCCTCAACCCCCTGTCCCCCATGTCCCTGATTGGGGCGGCTTAAGCTGGTCTTTACTCGCCGTGTGTAGGGGGGGTTGCTGCAACGGGGAACGGGACCAATAATGACGCGCAACGGACAGCGCCTGTTGATGCTGATCGACGACGAACCGGCCCAGCGCCGGCTGGTCGCGGCGATCGCCGCGCGCCGGGGCTGGCGCGCCGTGTTCGCCAATGACGGTGAAATGGCGATCGCGATCCTCGGTACTCAGGACGGCATGCAGCTGGATGCGATCCTGCTGGATCACTGGGCGCCCGAGGCGGATGCCGCCGCACTGATCGCCGATATCCGCGAACGGCGCCCCGCTTTGCCGCTGCTGATGCTGACCGCCAACGGATCGGTCGCGCAGGCGGTCGGCGCGATGCGCGCGGGTGCGACCGATTTCCTGGTCAAGCCGCTGGCCCCCGAACGCCTGTTGAGCGCGCTCGACGCAGCGGTGGCAGGCAAGAGCGCTGGCGAGTTGCGTCCTTTATCGGAGAAGATCCCCGCCTTGCTGGCGTTCGACGAGATCGTCGGATCGGCACCCGATTTCCGCGCGGCGCTGGCGATCGCGGCCAAGGCCGCCCGCGCGCGCGTCGCCGTGTTGCTGGAGGGCGAAAGCGGCGTCGGCAAGGAAGTCGTCGCGGAGGCGGTGCATGCCGCCAGCCCGCGCGCGAAGAAGCCGATGGTCACGGTCAATTGCGGTGCGCTGCCGCCCAACCTGATCGAATCCGAATTGTTTGGGCATGAAAAGGGCGCGTTTACCGGGGCGTTCGAACGCAAGATCGGGCGATTCCAGGAAGCGGACGGCGGCACGATCTTCCTCGACGAAGTGGGCGAAATGCCGCTCGAGGCGCAGGTCAAGCTGCTGCGCGTGCTGCAGAATGGCGATATCCAGCCGATCGGCGCGCGGCATGCCCGCGAAGTCGACGTGCGGGTCATCGCCGCGACGAACAAACGGCTGATCGAGGAAGTCGAGGCGGGCCGGTTTCGCGAGGATCTGTATTACCGGCTGAACGTGGTGCAGGTTACGATCCCGCCGCTGCGCGACCGGATCGCCGATATCCCTGCGCTCACCCGCCACCTGCTCGCGCGGGTCGCGCAGCAACCGGGGCTGCGGCCGCTGGGGATCACCGACGACGCGCTGGACCTGCTCGGCAGCTATGACTGGCCGGGCAATGTCCGCCAGTTGCAGAACGCGTTGTTCCGGGCCGCCGTGCTGTGCGACGGCGATGCGCTGACCCGGGCGGATTTCCCGCAGATCGCGGCACTGGGCGCCGCCCGCCACGTCACGCCCGTTCCGTCGCCGATGGCGACCTCGGGCGGGGTGACCTTATTCCATGCGGACGGCAATCTGCGCGCACTGGAAGAGATCGAGGCGGACGTCATCCGCCTCGCGATCGGCCATTATCGCGGGCGCATGACCGAAGTGGCCCGCCGGCTGGGGATCGGCCGCTCGACCCTGTACCGCAAGCTCGGCGAACTCGGGATCGACAACGCCGCCGCCTGAGCCGTGGCTACCACAACACGCCGCTGACCGGCACGACCGGCTGCGGCGCGGGATCGCCCAGCGCCTCCAGCAAATCGATTTCGATCGTGCGCGTCATCGCCGTCAGCGGAACGTCGTGCAGCTTGCCCGCGAACGGATCGACCAGATCGTCGCCGATCTGCAGCACCGCCAGGAACATCAGCCCCGCGACGGTGGATCCGATCGGCGTTGCGATGCCGAGGGTTTCGACGAGGCCGATGGGGAGGAGGAGGCAGAACAAACGTGTGAAGAAGGTGGGGAAGAAGCGGTACTGATTGGGCAGCGGCGTATTCTTCAGCCGCTCCATTCCGCCCTGCGCATTGGCGATGTCGACCAGGATATCCTCCATCGCCGCCTGCTGCATCGTGTCGATCCAGCCCTGCGCGCGGGCATGATCGATCCGCCGCCCGGTGCCGTCGAGGATACCGTTCGCCTTGTTCGTCCGCGCGGCGGCGGGGGCGGCCTCGTCGGGCGAGAGGAAACGGTTGAGTTCGAACGACGTATCCTGCCGCCGCAACTGGCAGCGCAAGACGTGGACATAGGTGATCTGCCGCAGGAGGATCGCGCGCTGGAGATCGCGTGCCTCCTCGTCCGGCAGATAGCTGCGCGCGGTGCGGGCGAGGTTGCGCGAGGCGTTGATCATCGCGCCCCACAGCACGCGGCCTTCCCACCAGCGCTGATAGGCGGACGTGTCGCGAAAGCCGAGGAACAGCGCCAGCGCCGAACCGAACAGCGTCAGCGGCAAGGACGGCGCGGTCAGTGGATAATAGAAATAGGCGACCGTCACCGCCACGTCCCAGATGAACAGAGCGGTCAACGGCCGCCAGACGTTCGCAACGATATGCCGCACGCGCGGCACTGCATCCACGATCATGTATTTCCCCCTATTGGCGCCGCAGGAACGCAGAAAACGCCCAAGGGATGCATCTTCAGCCGACCAGTGCCTGGTCCTTCAACCCCCGCCAGACGCGGATCGCCTGCGCCGTTTCGGCCACGTCGTGGACGCGGAGCAGCTGGACGCCCGCCTCGACTCCTTTCAGCGCCAGCGCGACCGATCCGCCAAGCCGTTGATCCGCCGGGGCTTCGTTCGACAGCGCGCCGATCATCCGCTTCCGGCTGGCGCCGAGCATGATCGGGCAGCCGAGCCCGTGGAAGAGTGCGAGGCCGTTCAGCAGCGCGAGATTATCCGATAAACTTTTTCCGAAACCGATGCCCGGATCGACCAGAATCCGCGATCGATCGACCCCGGCGGCGACCGCTGCGGCGACGCGCGCCTCCAGCCAGTCGAACACGTTGGTCAGCACGTGGCGGTAATTGCCGTCGCCATGCGGGCCCTTTGCGGGATCGGGCGAATGCATCAGGATCACCGGGCATCCGGCCTGCGCGACGATGCCGAGCGCGCGATCGTCCCACATCAAGGCGGACACGTCGTTGACGATGTGCGCGCCCGCCGCGAGCGCCGCCTCCATCACCGCGGCCTTGCGCGTATCGACGGAGATGAGCGAACCGCTGCCCGCGAGCCGTTCGATGACGGGCACGACCCGCTTGATTTCGTCACCTTCCCAGACGAGCTGCGCCTTGGGCCGGGTCGATTCGCCGCCGACGTCGATCAGGGCGGCCCCGGCGACGGTCATGTCGAACCCGGCGGCGGCGGCAAGCGCGGGATCGTCGCCCCGCGCACCGCCGTCCGAAAAGCTGTCCGGCGTGACGTTCAGTATTCCGGCGATGGCCGGCTGGTCGAAGCGCAAGGTCCGGTCGCCGAGCGTGAGCGGTGCGCGCGGGGGACGTGATCGCGCGGTGCAGGCGGGTCGCGCGGTCGTTGCCCCCCAGCATGCGATCGAAGTCCGCGATCGGCACGGTGCGGCGCGTGCCGTCCGCGATCACCTCATAAGCGGCGAACCACTGCATCCCGCCGGCAAGCCGCGCGACCGAGCCGTCGGGCAGGCCGATCGGTGTGTCCACGAACTGGATCGGGCGGAGGTGGAATTTGGTCATTGGCCCATTATCCGTTCGTTTCGAGCGAAGTCGAGAAACCGGCCCCGATTACCTGTTTCTCGACTACGCTCGAAACGAACGGAGGGCTGGAACGAAGGGCCACACGACCGTGAGCCGGGTGGCCCGTAATCGTCAGGGCTGCGTCGCCAGCAGATATTGCTGACGCAGCGTGTCGATCGGCTTCAGTCCGTTGGGCGTCTCGTAATGCCAGAAGGTCCATCCGTTGCACGCGGGCGCGTTCTGCAGGACGGAGCCGAGCTTGTGGATCGACCCGGTCTGGTCGCCCGACAGGACGGAGCCGTCGGCGCGCACGGTGACGCTGTAGCGGCGCTTGGCATCGACCAGCACGGCGCCCGCGGTAAGCAGGCCGTTCTCCACGATCGTGCCGAACGCGACGCGTGGCGCGGCCTTGGGGCTCTGCATCGTGGTCAATGCGGATTCATCGAGCGGGAGCGCCGCGTCGATCCGTTCCTGCGCCGCCGCCACGTACAGCGTCTCGCGCTCGATCCCGATCCAGCGCCGGCCGAGCCGCTTCGCCACCGCACCCGTCGTGCCGGTGCCGAAGAACGGATCGAGTACGACGTCGCCGGGTTTCGTGCAGGCGAGCAGGATACGATAGATGAGCGCTTCCGGCTTCTGCGTCGGATGAACCTTCACCCCGTCCTTCTTCAACCTTTCCTGTCCGCCGCAGATCGGGAATTCCCAATCGCTGCGCATCTGCAGTTCGTCGTTCAACGTCTTCATGCTGCGATAGTTGAACGTGTAGCGCGCCTTTTCGCCCATCGACGCCCAGATCAGCGTCTCATGCGCGTTGGTGAAGCGCGTGCCCTTGAAATTGGGCATCGGATTGGCCTTGCGCCAGACGATGTCGTTGAGGATCCAATAGCCCAGATCCTGGATCGCCGCGCCGACCTTGTAGATGTTGTGATAGCTGCCGATCACCCAGATCGCGCCATTGTCCTTCAGGATGCGCTTCGCCTCGAACAGCCATTCGCGGGTGAAGCGATCATAGGCGCTGAGCGAATCGAACTTGTCCCAATCGTCGGTGACGGCGTCGACATGGCTGCCGTCGGGGCGCGACAGATCACCGCCCAACTGAAGATTGTAGGGCGGATCGGCGAAGATCAGGTCGACCGACTTGGCGGGCAGCGCGCGCATCGTCGCGATGCATTCGCCCATCAGGATCTGGTCCAGCGGCAGCGTTTCGAACGCCAGCGCAGGCGCCTCCGCAACGGACGCGGGTGCGCTTTCGCGGACCTTGTCGATAACCCCCATGAATCACATCCCCGTCGTTAACGCGGCCACTCCTGCGGATGTGGGGACTCCGGTCAAGCGAACTTTGGTTAATGGGATTCCGGGCGGACTCGTTGTCGAAGCGGAACATTCTGGCACCGTCGCCAGATGTTGAGTCCAGAGTTATCCACAGGCCCCAAGCACTGGTGTGTGGCGAAAAAGACTCAACCCGCCGAGGATCGCGTCAGAAATCGAAACCCGCCTGCGCGACGGGGGCGAAGCTGCGCCGGTGAATCGGCGACGGGCCATGTTCGCGCAGCGCCGCGAGGTGCGTGCGCGATCCGTAACCCTTGTTGGTGTGCCAGCCATAATGCGGAAAAGCCTCCGCATGAGTGAGCATGATCGTGTCGCGCGTATGCTTGGCGACGATCGAGGCGGCGGCGATCGACAGGCTGATCGCGTCGCCGGAGACGATCGCGGTGGCGGCATGGCTCCAGCGCGGCAGGCGGTTGCCGTCGACCAGCACGTGGCCGGGCGCGCAGCCGTCGCGAATCAGCGCCTCGACCGCCAGCGTCATCGCCTTCATCGTCGCCCAATAGATATTGAGGCTGTCGATCTCGTCCGCCTCGACGATCCCGACGCCGATCTGCGCGCAGCCCCGCAGCCGATCGTGCAGCCGGGTGCGTTCGACATGGGACAGCTTCTTCGAATCGTCGATCCCGCGCGGCACACCCTTGGCCGGCAGGATGACGGCGGCGGCGACGACGGGTCCGGCCAGCGGACCGCGCCCCGCCTCGTCCACGCCCGCAACGGGGGCGAGGCAGAGTTTTTCATGGCGCAAACTGGGGCGGAACGGGCGGGTCACCGGATGTCCGTTACCGATTGCTGGCCCATCGGGCCATGCCCTTTGCCGAAGCCGGGGGCGGCCTGCAGCGCGCGGCGGACGAAGCGGATCGCGCGGGCGACGGCATCGGGCAGGTCCATCCCCTGCCCCAGCCCGGTTGCGATCGCGCTGGCGAGCGTGCAGCCGGTGCCGTGCGTGCTGGTGGTGTCGATGCGGGGGGCGGACCAGCGCGCGGTTTCGCCGGCGGGGGCATAGAGAATGTCGGTGACGTCGGTGGTTTCGGTGTGACCGCCCTTGACCAGGATCGTTGTGCCAAATCGGCGTGCCAACTCCATTCCCGCCCGTGCTGAGCCTGTCGAAGCACTGTGCTTTTCTCTAGCGTCCGGTCGGAGGGACGGTGCTTCGACAGGCTCAGCACGAACGGTGGAGGGATGATCGCTACTAGATGCGAGCGCGGCACTCAGCGCCTCCAGTTCGGGAAGGTTCGGCGTCACCACGCTGGCGATCCGCATCAGCCGTTCGAACGCGGCGATCGTATCCTCGTCCGCCAGCACCGATCCGCTGGTCGCGACCATGACGGGATCGAACACGATCGGGACGTTCAGTCCGGCCAGCCGCTCCGCCACGGCGTGCGCGGTCGCGGCCGATCCGATCATGCCGATCTTCACCGCATCCACGCCGATATCGGAGACGCACGATTCGATCTGCGCCAGCACGATATCGGTCGGGACCATGTGTACCGCCTGCACGCCCAGAGTATTCTGCGCTGTGATCGCGGTGATCGCGGTCATGGCATGGCCGCCGAGCATCGTGATCGTCTTGATATCCGCCTGAATGCCCGCGCCACCGCCCGAATCCGAGCCGGCGACGATCAGGATGCGTGGTGGCGTGCGGGATGCGGCCACCGGATCAGCCCTTGAAGTAGCGCACGGTCGAGGCGGGATTGGCGGACAATGCCTTGCCGGTCCGCGCCGGGCGATCCAGCAGTTCGCCGCCGCAATTGGGGCAGCGTTCGTCCAGCGCATCGGCGCAGTCCGCGCAGAAGGTGCATTCGAACGAGCAGATGAACGCACCGGGCGCCTGCGCGGGCAGGTCGGTTCCGCATCGTTCGCAATCGGGGCGCATGTCTAGCATTGTAGGATCTTCTTCTCCCCTCCCGCTTGCGGGAGGGGTCGGGGAGGGCCGGGGCGATCAGGGATCGTAGCGTGTTTCTCATGCCCTCCCCCAGCCCCTCCCGCAAGCGGGAGGGGAGTTTAGAAGGGCGTCCTCTCGCGAGCGGGAAGGAGCGAGAAGGGAAGCCCTCGCTCCACGTCCGTCATTCCCGCGTAGGCGGGAATCTATATTCTCAGCCGCCGGTGATCATCTTCAAGCATCGGAGACTTTGGATTCCCGCCTTCGCGGGAATGACGGCGATCCTGGCAATCCGGGACCACGCAACGCGCAGCCCGACCCAAAATCACTCCGCCGCCACCCGCACCGCGTCGCAGATGCGGTCGACCAGTCGCGTGACCTGCGCGGCGTCGTCGCCTTCGGCCATGACGCGGATGACGGGTTCGGTGCCCGAGGGGCGGATCACGAGCCGCCCCTTGCCGATCAATTCCGCCTCCGCCTCCGCGATCACCGCCTGTACGGCGTCGGCCTCCAGCGGTTTGCCGCCCTTGAAGCGCACGTTCTTGAGCAATTGTGGCAGCGGTTCGAACCGGTGGAGCAGTTCGCTCGCCGGTGCCTTGGCCCAGGCGAGTTCGGCGAGCACCTGCAACGCCGCGACCAGGCCGTCGCCCGTCGTCGCATAATCGGACAGGATGATGTGGCCGCTCTGTTCGCCGCCGACATTATAGCCTTGCGCGCGCATCGCCTCCAGCACGTGGCGATCGCCGACCGCGGTGCGGATCATGCCGATTCCCTGCGCTGCCAGATGCCGTTCCAGCCCGAGGTTCGACATCACGGTCGCGACCAGCCCGTCGTTCCGGAGCCGGCCGGCGCGGGCATAGCCGGTGGCGATCGTCGCCATCAGCTGGTCGCCGTCAACGACATGGCCCTGTTCGTCGACCACGATCAGCCGGTCCGCATCGCCGTCGAGCGCGATGCCGAGATGCGCGCCCGAGGCGACCACCGTCTCGCACAGCAGGCCAGGCGCTGTCGATCCGACGCCGTCGTTGATGTTCTTGCCGTTGGGCGTGACGCCGAGCGTGATCACCTCCGCGCCGAGTTCCCACAAGGCGGAGGGCGCGACCTGATATCCCGCGCCGTTCGCGCAATCGACGACGATCTTGAACCCGTCGAGCGTCAGATCTTCCGGGAAAGTCGATTTGGCGAAGTGGATATAGCGGCCCTGCGCATCCTCGACGCGGCGCGCGCGGCCGATTTCCGGCGGGGCGGCGAGCGGGATCTCGCCGTTTTCAGCGCCGTCGATTAGCGCCTCGATCGCGCGCTCGTCCTCGTCGCTGAGCTTGTAGCCGTCCGGCCCGAACAGCTTGATGCCATTGTCGCCGTACGGATTGTGGCTGGCCGAGATCATCACGCCCATGTCGGCGCGCATCGACTGGGTCAGCATCGCGACCGCGGGCGTCGGCATCGGCCCGAGCAGGACGACGTCCATCCCGACGCTGGTGAACCCCGCGACCATCGCATTTTCAAGCATATAGCCGGACAGGCGCGTATCCTTGCCGATCACGACGCGGTGGCGGTGATCGCCGCGCCGGAAGTGCGCGCCGGCCGCCATCCCGACCTTCATCGCCATCGCCGCGGTCATGTTCGCGCCGTTGGTCACGCCACGAATGCCGTCAGTCCCGAAATATTTTCTTGCCATTTCCCGGCTTCCCGTCCGCTATGTGCGCGCATTCTAACGTCTATCAGTCATATCGCCATATCGAAGGATCTGCATGTCGCAAGCCACCCGTATCCTGCTCGCGCTGGTCGTGGGGCTGATCGCCGGCATCGCGCTGGCCGCCTATGCCGCCGGATCGGTGGACGGCGTGGTCGCGGTGGCGCAGCCGGTCGGCACTGCCTGGCTTAACGCGTTGCAGATGACGATCGTGCCGCTGGTGGTCGCATTGCTGATCACCGGCGTGGCGGCGACGGCGGAAGCGGCGCAGGCGGGGCGGCTCGCCGGGCGGGCGATCGCGATGTACGTCACGATCCTGTTCCTTTCCGCGGTATCGGCGGCGATCCTGACGCCTTTGTTCCTCGAAATCGTGCCGCTGCCGGTCAGAATCGGCCGCCCGGTTGCGCGCCGCGATGACCGGCGTCGCTGCGGTCGGCCCCGTCCCCCGCTGGGCGATTTCCTGGCGGCGGTGATCCCGTCCAACGTCGTCAAGGCAGCGTCGGAGAGCGCGTTCCTGTCGCTGATCATCTTCGCGTTGATCTTCGCCTTCGCAATGGCGCGCATCGCCACCGACCTGCGCACGCTGCTGACGAATTTCTTCATCGCGGTGCGCGAGACGATGCTGGTGGTGATCGAATGGGTGCTGTGGGTCGGCCCGGTCGGCGTGTTCGCGCTGGCGCTGGTGGTCGGTGCGAAGGCAGGCACGGGCGCGTTCGGGGCGCTGGTCCATTATATCCTGACGATCATGGCGGTCGGGCTGACCGTATCGGCCTGCGCCTATCCGCTGGCGGTGTTCGGCGGACGGATCGGGCTGGGGCGCTACGTCAAGGCGGCGTTGCCGGCGCAGGCGGTGGCGATCAGCACGCAAAGCTCGCTCGCGTCGCTGCCGGCGATGGTCGAGGGGGCGAGCGAATTGGGCGTGCCCGTGACGACATCCGGCGTCACGTTGCCGCTGGCCGTGGCGATCTTCCGCGCGACCGGGCCTGCTATGAACTTCGCGGTGGCGATTTATGTCGCGGTCTGGTTCGACGTACCACTGACCGCGGGCACGCTGGCGGTCGGCGCGGTCGTGGCCACGCTGACCTCGTTGGGGTCGGTCAGCCTGCCCGGGACGGTCAGCTATGTCAGCGCGATCGCGCCCGTCGCGTCGGCGATCGGCGCGCCGGTCGCGCCGTTGGGCCTGCTGGTCGCAGTGGAGACGATGCCCGATATCGTGCGGACATTGGGCAACGTGATGATGGACCTTGCGACGACCGTCACGCTGTCGCGGCGGCGCGGCGGCGGCGCGGGCTTACCAGAGGCGCCGCACGCCGAAGCGGTCGAACAGGGTCTCGTTGGACACCAGTAGAGCCTGTTCGACCTGCGCCTGAGCGATCAGCAGGCGGTCGAAGGGGTCGCGGTGATCGAACGGGAGCAGCCCGGCAGCGTCGGCATGGGCCACCGTAATGTCCAACGTCGCAAACCCTTGCGCGGGCACGATGGTCGAGAGGCGCCCGGCGATCCCGGCCATGTCGGGAAGTTTTCCGATGCGGTATTTCGTCGCGATCTCCATCGCCGAAACGGCGCTTACCAGAACGACATTTTCGTCATCATCGATGGCCTCGCGAGCGGACGGGCTCAATCTCGTATTGCCGAGCAGGAACCAGATCAGCGCATGAGTATCGAGGAGGAGCCTCATTTACCCTCCCAGGCCGCGAGTTCCTCCTCCGGCAGAGGTTCGAAGAAGCGGTCGTCGATCGCAAACTGGCCCTTCATCGCGCCGAACACGCGCTTGGGTTTGGCATCGACTGGCACAAGCTTGACCTGCGGCTTGTCCCCGCGGGCGATGACGATTTCCTCGCCGGCGAGTGCGCGGGCGACCAGGCTCGACAGATGCGTCTTCGCCTCGTGCATTTTCACCGTCGTCGCCATTTGAGTCTCCTTAGCTAAGTCATATAGCTAACCCGCCCCATGACTGCAATCTCGCGAGTGACGGCGGGTATCGCGCGCGCTATTGGAGTTCCATGAACCGGCTTGCGCTTTCCATCGTCGTCCCGTGCTACAATGAGGCGGCATGCCTCGACATCCTGCATGCGCGTATTTCCGCCGCCGCGCGGACCGCGGTGGGCGAGGATTACGAGATCGTCCTGATCAACGATGGGTCGAAGGACGAAAGCTGGCCCGTGATGCAACGGCTTGCCTCCGGCGATCCGCACCTTGTCGCGATCAACCTGTCGCGTAACCACGGCCACCAGCTTGCCCTGACCGCCGGGCTGGACCTGTGCGCGGGGCAGCAGATCCTGATCATCGATGCCGATCTGCAGGATCCACCCGAATTGCTGGCTGACATGCGCGCAACGATGGCCGCGCAGGATGCCGACGTCGTCTATGCCGTGCGACGCAAGCGCGAAGGCGAGACGGTGTTCAAGAAGCTGACGGCGGCGATCTTCTATCGCATGCTCGACCGGCTGACCGACACGCCGATCCCGCTCGACACGGGGGGATTTCCGCCTGATGAGCAGGCGTGCGCTGGACGCGTTCCTGAGCCTGCCGGAACAGGCGCGCTTCATCCGCGGGATGGTCGCGTGGATCGGTTTCCGCCAGGTGCCGTTCCCGTACGACCGGGCGGAACGGCATGCGGGGGAGACCAATTACCCGCTGGGCAAGATGGTGCGGCTGGCTTTCGACGCGGTGACCGGATTCTCGACCGCGCCGCTGCGCTTCGCCAGTCATGTCGGACTCGCGCTGACGGGCATGTCGGCGCTGTTGTTCGTCTATATCGCGATCGGTTTCCTGTCGGGCAGCGCGGTGCAGGGCTGGACGTCGACCATGCTGATCGTCGTGGCGATCGGCGCGGTGCAGATGTTCGTGCTGGGGATGATCGGCGAATATCTCGGGCGGCTGTACGTCGAATCGAAGCGGCGGCCGCTGTATCTGGTGTCGGACATTGCCGGACCGGTGCAGGGGGTCGCGACGCTCGGATATCGTGCCGAACCTCGCATGGAGCCACTGCCGCCGGGACCGGTCGAGGCTATGATCTCGCGTCCTGCGGAGTAATCCCATTATTCCGTTCGTGCTGAGCCTGTCGAAGCACCTGTTCCGGGGACACGCCCTTCGACAAGCTTGTCTGTCTGGAATGGTGTAATCGGCAAGGTGCCTGAGCCGGGTGGCCACCCGGCTCAGGCGGCGGATGTGAGGCCGTTCGACAAGCCGGTCGACAAAGACCGTTCCTGAGCAGGGCCACATCCGTCTTCCCAAACCCCGGACAGTTGCCTGGGGCCGTGCTTACGGACCCCGCATGACAAGCTTGGGAGACCGGATCATGTCACACTCCGACCTCTTTGTCGGCATCGATGTTGCCAAGGACGAACTCGTTATCCACGCTCATCCGGCAGGAATGCTCTGGCGGGTACCCAATACCAAGACCGGCATTGCCGCACTCGGCCGCAAGCTTGTCCGGCTTGCCGGTACGGCGTGCCTGCGGATCGGCTTCGAGGCATCGGGCGGTTACGAGCGCAAGCTCGCCATCCTGCTCGATCGGATGGACGTTACAGCCTATCTCCTCGATCCGGCACGCGTGCGCAGTTTCGCCCGTGCCGAGCGACAACTCGCGAAAACCGACCCACTCGATGCGGCCGTCATCGCGCGGTGTCTGGCAGCACTGCATCCCGAACTGACGCCCTATGTCCATGATCCCGAGGCCGTGAGGCTGGCCGAGCATGTCCGCATGCGCGATCTTGCCGTCGCCCAGGCGGTCCAGTTCGGCAATCAGTTGGAGAGCATCGCCGATCCCGCCATGCGCCGCCTCGTCGTCGCGCAGGTCGCACGGCTCAAGGCCCTGGTTCTGCGCATCGAAAAAGCCATTGCCAGCGTCATCGCCGCCTCGCCCGATCTGGCCGCTCGCGAAGCCCTGCTCCGCACAGCACCCGGCGTCGGGCCGGTCGTTGCCGCATGCCTGCTGGCACGCATGCCAGAACTCGGACGCCTCTCCAGTCGACAGGTCGCAGCGCTTGCTGGCCTCGCCCCCTTCGATCGCCAAAGCGGCAAGACCAGCCGGCCGGGGCGATGCTCGGGCGGCAGGCCCAGCATCAGACGTTGTCTCTATCTGGCCGCGCTCAGCATCGCGCGCTCGGGCAAGGGGCAACTCGCCGCTACCACCAACCGCCTGCGAGAGGCCGGCAAACCCTTCAAGCTTGCCATCGTCGCCACAATGCGAAAACTGCTCGTAACCCTCAACGCGATGGTCAAAAACAATACCGAATATCGCACCGCGTGAACACAGTTGCTCAGGACGAACGGTTGGAGTGGTTCAATCCTGCCGGACGAACGCTCAGCCTTTAGGTTCGGCCAGCGTGATGATGGACACGCCGGGCGACATCGGCACGCGGCCGACGAGATGGCGTTCCATCCGGAAGATCGTTTCGAACAGGCTGTTCACGGCCTTTGGCGGCGGTGAATCGTCGCTGTCGTCGCGCCCGGTCATCCGCCCCGCCAGCCGTGCGGCGGCGGCGAGCGGGAAGAGCAGCGAATTGAAATAGCCGAGCTTTCGCGGCTCCAACCCGGCCTTGGCCAGCGCCGTGGCCAGCGTCTTCTTCGAATAGCGCCGGTGATGATGATTGACCACGTCGTGCGCGCTCCACAGCCATTGATGCGCCGGGACGGTGATCAGGATTTTGCCGCCGGGCTTCAGGCATGCGGCCATCGCCTTCAGCGCGGCGACGTCGTCCTCGATATGTTCGACGACGTCGAGCACTGCGATCAGATCATAGGCATCGCGCTCGATGCCCGGAAGGATCGGCAATGGCGCATCGCCGACCGGCCGGCCGAGCCGCAGCGACGCGATGTCGCGCGCGGCGGGATCGATCTCGATCGCCTCGACGCTGCCGAAACTGGCCAGCATGGGCAGATTGTGCCCCGTGCCGCAGCCGATCTCCAGGATGCGCGCCTGTTCCGGCAGTCGCCCCTCCCGCGTCAGATAATCGGCCAGAATGTCGCGCCGGGCACGATACCACCAATGCGTGGAATCATGCGCAGCCATGCGGTCGTAGACGATTCTATCCATTGATTTTGGCCATCAGCCGAACACCAGCCAGCGATTGAGAATGAAGGTGAAGATGGTCGCCAGCGCGATCGCGGGCAATGCGATCGCCCAGGCCGGCAGCCCGAAATGCGCGGTGCCGATCCAGGTGACGAGTGCGTTCAGCGCGACGCCCGAACTTTGCACCGCGACGAATTTCACTTGCTGCTGGCCACCCGCCTCGCGCGTGCCGTGCCCCTTGAAGCTCCAGCGGCTGTGCAGGAAATAGCCCGCCGTCACCGCCACGGCGAATGCGGGCGGCACGGCGTAGACCGACTTGGCCCCGAGAAACACCCAATGCGTCAGCGGCAGGAAAACGGCGAGATAGATCACCGTCGAAATTCCGCCGGCAATGCCGAACCGGATGATCTGTCCAAGCAGGCCACTCGCGCGCAGGCTTTCGATTTGTCTGATGATCGCGGTCACGCCTGCCTTGCCCTTTGTGACGGTGGCAGTAGAGCGCGGGACGGGGTGAGGAAAGCATTTTGAACGAACCTGCAAAATCCGGCGTGCAGTTGCGAGACGAACTGGATCGCAACTGGGTGAAGCTGACGCTGATCGCATGGGTGCTGCTGGTCGGCTGGTACGTGTTCGACCGGGGGAATTCGATCCACTGGCTGTCGCTGGGCGATACCGACGACAATATGCGGCTGGCACAGGTGCGGGCGCTGCTCGACGGGCAGGGCTGGTACGATCTGCGGCAATACCGGCTGAGCCCGCCCAAGGGCTTCGACATCCACTGGAGCCGGCTGGTCGACCTGCCGATCGCGGGCATGATCCTGCTGTTCCGTCCATTCGTCGGGACGGGCGAGGCGGAGCGGATGGCGTGCGGGCTGGCGCCGTTGCTGCCCCTGTCGATCACGATGATCGGTCTGGCCGCGACGGTGCGCCGGCTGGTCAGCCCGGTCGCATGGCCGCTCGCCATCGTGTTTCTGGTCGGCGCGACCGCGACGATGCTGATGTTCATGCCCGACCGCGTTGATCATCACGGCTGGCAACTGGCGATGCTGAGCCTGACGGTAGCGGGATTGTGCGATCCCCGTCAGGCGCGCGGGGGGCGCGATCGTGGGCGCGGCCAGTGCATTCTCGCTGACGATCGGGCTGGAGATGCTGCCTTATGTCGCGATGGCCGGTGCGATCATCGGATTGCGCTGGGTATGGGACCGGGCCGAGGCACGTCGCCTGATGATCTATGCGCTGACGCTGGGTGCGGGCAGCGCGATCGGCTACGTCCTGTTCGCCTCCAATGCCAACCGCGTGCTGCGATGCGATGCGCTGACCCCCCGTCTGGCTGAGCGTGATGGTCGTCGGCGGAGCCTTGCTGTACGCGATGGGGCTGGTGAATCCAGAGAAGCGCTGGCAGCGGCTTTCGCTTGCGCTCGTCGCGGCGGCGGTCGTTGGCGGAGGGTTCGCCTGGCTATTCCCGCAATGCCTGGGCCGGCCGGAACAGGTATCGCCCGAACTGGCGCGGACGTGGCTGAACAACGTCAAAGAAGCGCGGCCGGTCTATAAACACGCCTTCCGCATGGCCTTCCCGATCGTCGCGCTGCCAGTGATCGGCGTGATCGGTGCCGCGGTCGCGACGTGGCGCGCCCGCAAGGCACCGAACATCACCGGCTGGGTTCCGGTGTTGATGTTCGTCACCTTCGCCGCGCTGATGCTGTTGTGGCAGACGCGCGCCGGACCGGCGGCGCAATTGCTGGCGGTGCCGGGCGCGGTGGCGCTGGGCTGGATCGTGCTGCCCTGGTGCCTCGATTCGCGATTCATGCTGGTCCGCGTGTTCGGCACGGTGGCGGCGTTCCTGACGGTGTCGGGGCTGTTCGCCGGACTGATCGCGACGCCCAAGAGCTTCAACCTGTTCGGCTGGCGGTTGAATTATACGGCGCCGAATCCGCCGAGCAAGCGCATCCAGACGGTCAACCGCTCGACCGGCCTGTGCCTGACCCTGCCCGCGATGCGTGCGCTGGACCGCTATCCGAAGCAGACCGTAATGACCTTCGTCGATCTCGGCCCGCGGCTGATCGTGCTGACGCATCACAATGCCATCGCCGGTCCGTATCACCGCAATGGCGAGCAGATCCTGGACGTGCAGCACGCCTTTTCCCGCAGCCCTGCGAATTTCCGCGCGATCGCTCGCAAATATGGGGCGACGTTGCTGCTGGTCTGCCCGAACATGGCGGAATCGACCGTGTACCGGGCGCGCAACCCCGGCGGGTTCTACGACCAGCTGGCGCACAACAGGCGGCCCGACTGGCTGAAGCCGTTACCGCTGCCGCGCAATTCCCCGTTCCGGCTGTGGCATATCGAATAACAGCCGCGCCGGGGATCAGGTCAGGCTGATCCGCACCCCGTCGATCACGAACTGCACCGCCAGTGCGGCGAGCAGGACGCCGAGCAGGCGGGTGATCACCGCCTCGATCTTCGCACCCAGCACGCGCATGATCGGGCCGGCGGCGAGCAACGCGACCAACGTCAGTAGCAGGATCGTCGCGAGCGAGCCGAGCACGACCAGGGATGCCTCCAGCCCGTGCGACCGGCCCATCAACAGCATGACGGAGGCGATGGACCCCGGCCCGGCGATCATCGGCATGGCCATCGGGAAGATCGACACGTCCTCCACTTCCGGAGTCGCGGCAACCTTGGCGGCGCGATCCTCGCGGCGTTCGGTGCGCTTTTCGAACACCATTTCCAGCGCGATGAGGAACAGCATGATCCCGCCGGCGATGCGGAAGCTGGCCAGGTTGATGCCGAGGCCCTTGAGCAACGCTTCCCCGAACAGCGCAAAGACTAGCAGGATCGCGGCAGCGACCAGCACCGCGCGCACGGCCATCGAGCGGCGTTGGATCGCGCTCGCCCCCGTCGTCAGCCCGGCATAGATCGGTGCGCAACCCGGGGGATCGATGACCACGAAGAACGTGATCAGCGACGAGATATAGAGTTCGATCATCGCTCGCCCCCGTTCGGCGCGGTCTCGATCATCGGTACGCCAGCGCGGCGGTGCGCGGAGATCAAGGTGTTGCGCAGCAGGCAGGCGATCGTCATCGGCCCGACGCCGCCGGGCACCGGCGTCACCGCGCCCGCCACGCTCATCGCGCCGGCGAAATCGACATCGCCGACCAGCCCCGCCGCGGTGCGGTTGATGCCGACGTCGATCACGCACGCACCGGGTTTGAGCCATTCGCCCTTGATCATCTCCGCGCGACCGACCGCGGCGATGACGATGTCCGCCCGTGCGACGACGCCCGCCAGATCGCGGGTGCGGGAGTGCGCGACGGTGACGGTGCAGCTTTCGGCGATCAGCAATTGCGCCATCGGCTTGCCGACGATGTTCGACCGTCCGATCACCACCGCATCGAGGCCCGACAGGTCGCCGAGCGTATCCTTCAGCAGCATGACGCAGCCCGCCGGGGTGCAGGGCACGAAGCCGTCCAGCCCGGTCGCCAGCCGCCCGGCATTGACCGGGTGGAACCCGTCTACGTCCTTGTCGGGGTCGATCCGCGTGATCACGGCCTGTTCGTCGATATGCGGCGGCAGGGGCAACTGCACGAGGATGCCGTCCACTTCCGCATCGCCGTTCAGCCGATCGATCACCGCCAGCAGATCGTCCTGATCGACATCGGCGGGAAGGCGGTGTTCGAAGCTCTGCATCCCCGCCTCGCGCGTGGCCTTGCCCTTCGAGCGGACATAGACCGCGCTCGCAGGATCCTCGCCGACAAGCACTACGGCGAGCCCGGGGACGCGTCCGCTTGCTGCGTGAAAGGCCGCGACGCCCTCGCCGACCCGCGCGCGAAGCCCCGCCGCAAAGGCCTTACCATCGATGATCTGTGCGCTCATGGCGCCGCCTCATAGAGACGCCGGGCGATCTCCGCCAGCGCCTGTGGGTCGCCGGGGATGTGCAGCCGCTTCACGCGCGCGGTGTCGCCCGAAATGATCGAGACGCTTCCCTTGGCGACCCCGAAAGCCTTTGCGATCAGCGGGATGAGCGCCGCGTTGGCGGCACCATCGACCGGTGGCGCGGTCAGCCGGGCGGTGAAATGCTCGGGGGTGCCGGGCGCGAAAGTTTCCCGCGATGCGCGCGGCGTGACGCGGACGGCGACGACGATGCCGTCCGACGCCGTCGTCCAGGCCGGCACGTGCCGCGACTCACGCCGTCAGGGTGAAGACGCCGATCACACCGACGAGGCGGCGACGCCGAACATCAGCTGGTTGATCCCTGCGCTGACCAGCTTCTGCAGGATCAGGAGGATGACCAGGACGACCAGTGGCGACAGGTCGAGCGCGCCGAAATCGGGAAGGATACGGCGGATCGGGCGATAGAGCGGCTCGGTCATCCGGCGTAGCGCTTCCCAGATCGTGCGCACCGTGTCGTTATCGGTGTTGATCACGTTGAAAGCGATCAGCCAAGACAGGATCGCCTGCACGATGATGATCCACCACACGACGGTTAGGAGCACCTGGACGATCTGTAGAATGACGATCAATGACGGTCTCCGGATAAGGTTGTCGTCCCCCGATAGCCCATGCGGCCATCGGGGAACAACACCCGACCGTCCGGGCGGAGGATGCGCCGCGATCCGGCGCGCCGATATCAGGCGGTGACGAGTGTCCGGTGGTCGGCGGGGCCGGAACGGCGCGCGGGGGGTGACGATGCGTTCGGCGACGCTGACGACCGCGACGTGGTTGCGCGCGCGTGCCTCTTCCGGGCCGGCGGGCAGCGGATCGGCGCGGCGCAGCTTGGCCACCGCGCGGCGATCCAGGCTGTCGTCGCCCGACGATCCGACGACGCGGATGTCGCCGATGCCGCCATCGGGATAGACGGTGAAGGACAGCATCACGACGCCGGTGCGATAGTCGCAATCCGGGCTCATCGGATCCTGCAGCGTGACGCGGGCGATAACGTTGCCGAGTTCGGCGATCCAGCGGTTCATGTCGGCCCAGCCGGTCGGTTCGGTGCGGTTCGTATCGGGCATGAGGGAGTACTCCTGCTTCGGGGACTCGCAGGATAGGCCGGGGATGTGATGCTTACGCTACCGCCACGTGACGGTTTGGCGACAGCGACGCGCGCCCGGGCCGGGGACCGGTCTTTCCAGCCGTCGTCATTCCCGCGAAGGCGGGAATCCATAATCACGCACCCTTGCGGCTGATGAAACAAGGTCAGCCAGTATGGATTCCCGCCTTCGCGGGAATGACGATGAAGTTGCGGCGGTTCAGCCGCGAAATATCAACCTCTCAGCGGTGGACCAGCGTGCCGGCGCCTTCGCGGGTGAAGATTTCCAGCAGCATGCCGTGGGGCACGCGGCCGTCGATGATGACCGCGGCGTCGACCCCGCCCTCGACCGCAGCGACGCAGGTCTCCAGCTTGGGGATCATGCCGCCCGTCACGGTGCCGTCCGCGCGCAGTTCGGCGATGCGCGCGGGGTCCAGATCGGTGAGCAATTCGCCCTGCTTGTCGAGCACGCCGACCACGTCGGTCAGCAGGAAGAAGCGCGACGCACCGAGCGCGGCAGCGATCGCGCCGGCCATCGTATCGGCGTTGATATTGTAGGTGTGCCCGTCCGCCCCGATCGCGATCGGCGCGATGACCGGGATGATTCCGGCCGCCGAGAGCGTATCGATGATGCGCCGGTCCACCCCGACCGGTTCGCCGACGAAGCCGAGATCGACGTGCCGTTCGATCCCCTGCAATTTGTCGGGCGTGCTGCGGCCGACCTTTTCCGCGGTGACGAAGCCCGCATCCTTGCCCGACAGGCCGACCGCGCGGCCGCCCGCCTGACCGATCCAGCCGACGATTTCCTTGTTGATGCTGCCCGCCAGAACCATCTCGGCGATCTGCGCGGTCTCCGCATCGGTGACGCGCAGGCCGTCCACGAAGCGCGATTCGACGCCGAGCCGCTTGAGCATGGCGCCGATCTGCGGCCCGCCGCCATGCACGACGACCGGGTTGATGCCGACCGCCTTCAGCAGCACCACGTCCTCGGCGAAATCGCGCTGCAATTCGGGGCTGCCCATCGCATGCCCGCCATATTTCACGACGAACGTCTGCCCCGCATAACGCTGGAGATACGGCAGCGCCTCGACGAGCGTCTCGGCCTTTTCGAGCAAGGCGGCGGGGGGCGTATGATCGGTCATGGCGCGCGCCTTAGCGGCTCGTGTCGGCGAGCGAAAGCAGGAGTGGGCTGAGGCGGATCAGGCGCGATCCAGCCGCCGGCCGAGCGACACCACCAGATAGATGAGCGGCGGCACGAGCAGGACCGACAGCGTGATCTTCGCAAGCATCTGCCCCGCGATCAGCTCGCCGATCGGGAAGACGCCGTAGAATGCGATCGTCGCGAACAGCAGGGTATCCACGATCTGGCTGAGCACGCTGGCGATCGCGGCGCGGAACCAGAGCAGCTTGCTCCCCTCCCTGCCCTTCATCGCGGCGAAGATCGTGACGTTCAGCGTCTGCGAGATGCCATAGGCGATGATCCCGCCGAGCCAGATCCGCCATGTCGCGCCGAGCACGAGCTGGATCGCGTCGCGATTGGCGGGCTGCATGTCGGGTGACGCCGGCAGCAGATGGACGATCCAGGACAGGATGATCGAGATGATCAGCGGGACGAATCCGATGCGGACGAGCTGGTTCGCGACCTTCGGACCGTGCAGTTCGGCGACCGCGCTGGACACGATGACCAGCAGCAGGAAGGCGAATATCCCCGCCTCCACCGCCAGCGGCCCGAGCCCGAAGACCGGGCCGATCGCCGACAATGGCCCCAAAGAGACCTGTTTGTTGCCGAGCACCCCGGCGATGCACACCATGCCGCCGTAGAAGATCGAGAAGACGAAGGGCGAGCGGGATATCTTGATCGGAGCGGTTTCCATCGCGCCGACGCTACCCGTTCGGGCGGTCGCGTCAATCCGTCTGGGAGGCCGGAAGCGCGGCCGGGCCGGGTGCGGCACACAATTCGGTTGCGGAATCCCTGCCAAAGCTGCGAAGCGTGGGGAAAGGCGGGCCACGGGCCCGAGCGGGGATTACGGGGTACGATGAACAGGTTCCTTATCGGTCTGGCGGGTATGGCCGTGATCCTGGGCATCGCGGTGCTGCTGTCGAACGACCGCCGGGCGATCCGCCTGCGCGTCGTCGGCGCGGCGTTCGCCCTGCAGGCCGGGATCGCCGTGCTGGTGCTGTATTCCGAAGCCGGCAAGATGATCCTGAGCGAGATGTCGGGCGGGGTCGCGAACCTGCTCGGCTATTCGCAAAAGGGCACGGAATTCCTGTTCGGCACGCTGGCGACGCCGGAGATCGGCGGACGCAGCTTCGCGATCGCCGCGCTGCCGGTGATCATCTTCTTCGCCAGCCTGGTGTCGATCCTCTATTATCTCGGCATCATGCAGCTGATCGTGCGCTGGGTCGGCGGCGCGATCGAATGGGTGATCGGCGTGTCGAAGGTGGAATCGCTGTGCGCGGCGGCGAACATCTTCGTCGGGCAGAGCGAATCGCCGCTCGTCATCCGCCCGTATCTGGCGGGCCTGACCCCGCCGCAATTGTTCACGGTGATGACCAGCGGGATGGCCGGCGTCGCGGGGACGATCCTGGCGGCCTATGCGTCGATGGGGATCCGCATCGACTATCTGCTCGCGGCAAGCTTCATGGCGGCACCGGGCGGGATCCTGATGGCCAAGATCATCATGCCGGACAGCCGCGCGACGCCCGATGGCGAACTGCCGCTGGGCGACGTGCCGGAAAGCATCGCGGGCGAGCCGCTGCCGCAGGCGACGCATGACGAGGAAAAGCCGGCAAACCTGATCATGGCGGCGGCACAGGGTGCGCAGACCGGCGTCAAGCTGGCGGTCGCGGTGGGCGCGATGGTGCTGGCGTTCGTCGCTTTGGTCGCGCTCGCCAACGGGCTGCTCGGCGGGATCGGGGCGTGGTTCGGCTATCCGGGCCTAAGCTTCCAGGGGCTGCTCGGTTATGTCTTCGCGCCGATCATGTTCCTGCTGAACGTGCCGTGGCACGAGGCGGGGATCGCCGGCGGGCTGTTCGGGCAGAAGATCGTGCTGAACGAATTCGTCGCCTATATCAGTCTCGGCGCGCAGCAGGCGCAGAACGGCGCGCTCAGCCCGCGCACCGTTGCCGTCGTCACCTTTTCGCTGTGTGGATTCGCCAATTTCAGCTCGATCGCGATCCAGATGGCGGTGACGGGCAGCCTCGCACCGAACCAGCGCCCGATGATCGCCAGGCTGGGCCTGCGCGCGCTGGCGGCGGGCAGCCTCGCCAATCTGATGTCGGCGGCGCTGGCGGGATTGCTGATCGCCTGACCCCCCTGACCGGCGGCAGCGACCCGAAGGCCATCGCGGACCCGCCTCTCGACTGATACAAATCAACACGGTAAACGGCACGGGTCTGCCGCCGGGCCGACGTGTATTGCGTGACAGATATTTCATCCTGCCGACACGCTCCGCGCAGCGCGCCGGCGCTAGGGGCTGCGCACGTCACCATGTCAAAGCCCATCTTCTTCGATGCCCGGGGGACGCGCCGTCGCTGGTCGCTCCGCAGCCTGTTCGCCGCGATCGCCGCCCTGGTGATTGCCGCGGGCCTGTTCGCTATGACCATCCTGAACGTGCCATCGGGCGAGCCGTTGCCGATCCGGTACGAACGCGCGCACGCCACGCCAGTGCTGGTCGACCAGGTCACCGCGATCCGCCGCAAGATCAGCGGCAGCCTGCGTTCGCTCGGCTGGTTGCCAAAGCATAACGCCCGCGGCAAGCCGGGTGGGAAGCCGCTGTCGGTCGGCTTCTACGTGCCGTGGGACGATGCCAGCCGCGTGTCGCTGAGCGCGCATATGGACCAGTTGAACTGGGTCGTGCCGGCCTTTTTCAGCATCGGGCCGGATCATAAGCTGGTCGAGACACCCGATCCGCGCTTCGACCTGATCATGGGCACCACGACCCGCCGTCCTGCCGTGCTGCCGATGCTGCAGAATATCGCGGGCGGCAATTGGGACGGTGCGGGCATGGCGACGCTGATGCACGACGTGCCCAAGCGGCGCGCGATGCTGGTGGAATTCGCGGACGCGCTCGAGAAGCACCGATCGATCGGCGCGGTGTTCGACCTGGAGAGCCTGCCGGAAAATTCGCTGAACGATTATCGTGCGTTCCTGGCCGATGCGCGCAGGATCTTCGCGCCGCGCAAATTGCTCGTCACGGTCACGGTTCCCGCTGGCGACGAGGCGTGGGATCTGCGCGCGTTCGCCAAGGTCTCCGATCGCGTGTTCCTGATGAATTACGACGAGCATTGGCAGGGCGGCACCGCAGGGCCGATCGCATCGCAGCCCTGGTTCCTGCACCAGTTGCGCAACGCCGTGGCCACGGTCGGGCGCGACAAGCTGATCGTCGCCTATGGCAGCTATGGCTATGATTGGCACGGCGAGGGCAAGGACGCGCATGTCGATGCGCTGACGATCGAGGAGGCGTGGCTCGCCGCGCATGACAGCGGCGCCAAGATCACGTTCGATCCTGCGAGCGGCAATACGACCTTCGCCTATAACGACGGCACGACCGACCATCACGTCTGGATGCTGGATGCGACCGCGGTTTGGAACCAGTTGCGCGTGACGCATGCGATGGGGGTCAATTCCGTCGCGCTCTGGCGGTTGGGCAGCGAGGACCCCGGCATCTGGGCCGGATTGGCGGCATGGCAGGGCAAGGGGATGCCCGATTTGTCGAAGATCAGCCCGTTGACCAATGTCGATGTCGAGGGAAATGGAGAGATCTTGCGCATCGCCGCTACGCCGGCTGATGGCAGCCGGACGGTCCGCAGCGATGCGAACCGGCTGATCCGCGACGTAAACTACACCAAATTGCCGACGCCGTTCATCGTCCAGCGCGTCGGCGACCGGCCGAAGGAACTGGCGCTGACGTTCGACGACGGGCCGGACGGGACATGGACGCCCAAGATCCTGGACATATTGAAGGCGAAGAAGGCGGTCGGCACCTTCTTCATCGTCGGCGAGAATGCGATCGCGCACCCCCTGCTGATGCGGCGGATCGTCGACGAAGGCAGCGAGATCGGCAACCACAGCTATACGCACCCGAACATGGCGCTGGCATCGCCGCGCGGGATCGGGGTCGAACTGAACGCAACGCAGCGGCTGATCCAGGCCTATACCGGGCGCGGCACGCGGCTGTTCCGCGCACCCTATTTCGGGGATGCCGAACCGACCACCGAGGACGAACTGTTCCCCGCGCTGCAGGCGCAGGAGCGCGGCTATACGATCGTCGGGCTGCACGTCGATCCGAACGACTGGCAGCGTCCTGGCGTCGATGCGATCGTGAACCAGACGGTGGATCAGGTGCTGGCCGCGACGGACGAACGATCGGGCAACGTAATCCTGCTGCACGATGGCGGTGGCGACCGGTCCGAAACGGTAATTGCGCTGCCGCGGATCATCGATCGGTTGCGGGAGAAGGGGTACAGCTTCGTGCCCGTATCGCGGCTCGCCGGGCTTTCGCGCGAGCAGGTGATGCCGAGCATCGCAGGCAACGACCTGTTCGCGGTGCGCGTCGACGTCGCCATCTTCGCCTTTCTGGCGTTTATCGGCTGGGCGCTGAAATGGATGTTCTTCCTGGCCATCTCGCTGGGTATCGCGCGTGCGATCCTGATGGCGGGGCTGGCGATGTGGAACAAGCGCCGCGAACTGGGCATCATCCCGCCGCCGTTCGATACGGAGCGTCTGGTGTCGGTGATCATCCCGGCATGGAACGAGGAACGTGTGATCGTGTCGTCGATCACGCGTGTGCTGGCGAGCACGGATGCACGGATCGAGGTGATCGTCGCCGACGACGGATCGATCGACGGCACCAGCGCGGTCGTCGCCGCGGCATTCGGTTCGGACCCCCGCGTGCAATTGCTGACACTGGCGAACGGCGGCAAGGCCGAGGCGCTCAACCGCGCGCTGACGCATGCCCGGGGCGAGATAATCGTCGCGCTGGATGCCGATACGCAATTCGAGAAGGAAACCGTCGCACGGCTGGTGCGCTGGTTCGACGATCCGCAGATCGGTGCGGTCGCGGGCAATGCGAAGGTCGGCAACCGCGTCAACCTGGTCACGCGCTGGCAGGCGGTGGAATATGTCACCGCGCAGAATGTCGAGCGCCGCGCGCTGGCGCAATTCGATGCGATGATGGTCGTGCCCGGCGCGGTCGGGGCGTGGCGCCGCGCTGCGCTGGATGAGGTCGGCGGCTATCCGATCGACACGCTGGCGGAGGATCAGGACCTGACGATCGCGATCCAGCGTGCCGGCTGGCGGATCGCCTATGACGTCGATGCCGTCGCCTGGACCGAATCGCCCGAAAGCTTCACAGCACTGGCCAAGCAGCGCTTCCGCTGGGCGTTCGGGACGCTGCAATGCCTGTTCAAGCATCGCAGCGTGTTGCGGACGCGCAAGCCAAGGGGCCTGGCGACCGTCGGCATGCCGCAGGCGTGGCTGTTCCAGATCCTGTTCGCCGCGGTGTCGCCGGTGATCGATCTGGCGCTGATCGTCTCGATTTTCGATACGTGGGTGCGGGTGTCGCAGCATGGCTGGGCGCAGACGCAGAGCGACGTGTTCATGATGGGCACGTACTGGATCGCCTTCACGACGATCGACGTGCTGTGCGGCTGGATCGCCTATCGCCTGGAACCACGCGAACCGCGCTATCCCGCGCACCTGCTGATCGCGCAACGCTTCGTCTATCGGCAGGTGATGTACTGGGTCGTGCTGAAGGCGATCGGCGCGGCGATCAGCGGGCTGGGCGTCGGCTGGGGCAAGCAGGAACGGACCGGCAGTGTCGAGGCGGAAGCGCGCGCCTGATCTGGTGCGCAGCGCTGGTACACGGTGCATTCGTCGTGCGTAACGGGATGTTCCGATCGCCTGCCGTCGGCCAAGCGATACGGATCCTGTAAGAGTCAGGCGCAGTCTCACGCGGCGCATGGGTACTGCACGAGCCTGCCGGATGCGATTCCTAAGGGGATCTTCCCTGGAACGGGCCGTCGAACTTATCGATGCCCTGCTGTCGAGCGCTCCGCTGAACATCGCGGTCGTCTATGCCGGATGCTTTCCGATCGTCCCGGCAACAATGGCGATCGACGTCGTTCGTGAACGGCCACTTACCGTCAATCGGCAACAAGATGCCGCCGCGTCCTGCGTCGGGGAAACAAGTATCGGCATTTTTCCCGCTGTTTGGCCCGACCGCGCGATCGACGACCTAAACTTCATTCAGTCGCGATCGCCGCACTTCGTCGAAATCCAACCATTGGAGTTCCCTTGTACAAATCACTTCTTCTCTCAGCCGTCGCGCCTGTCGCGTTGATCATGCCCGCTGCCGCGCAGACCGTAGCCGGTCCACCCACGCCCGCTCCGGTCAAGCCGACGTACAACGACACGGTGACGACTGGCGTGGCAAAGGGACGGGATCGACTGGACAGCGCGACCTCCACCAGTACGCTTAGGGATGTCGATATCGCGAAGCTGGCGCCGCGATCGACCGGCGAGTTGCTACGCGATTTGCCCGGGATCCGGTCCGAGGCATCGACCGGTGAGGGATACGGTAATCTGACGATCCGTGGCCTGCCGATCGCAACATCGGGCGTGAAGTTCGTGCAGTTGCAGGAGGACGGCCTTCCCGTCTTCGAATTCGGCGACCTGCAGGGAATGGGGGCGGATTCGCTGATCCGCGCGGATCTGAACCTCTCGCAGGTCGAGGTGATCCGTGGCGGATCGGCGTCGACCTTCGCCTCGAATTCGCCGGGCGGCATCATCAACTTCGTGTCGAAGACCGGCGATGTCGAAGGCGGTGCGATCGCGCTGACCGCCGGGCTGGATTACGGCCTGTATCGCAGCGACTTCGATTATGGCGCACGGCTGAGCGACACACTGCGCTTCCATATCGGTGGCTTCTATCGCCAGGGGGAAGGGCCGCGGCGTGCTGGGTATGATGCGCAAAAGGGTGGGCAAATCAAGGTGAACATCACCAAGGAATTCGCCGGCGGCTATATTCGTCTTTACGGTAAATATCTGAACGATAGGACGCCATTCTACGATGCCGCGCCGATGATGGTGACGGGGACGAACGACGACCCCAAATACTCAGATATCGCGAGTTTCGACGCCAATCACGACACCATGCTATCGCGCAACATCCGCCAGAATGTCGTGCTCGATCGCAACAATACCGTCGCCATGCGCGACATCGGCGACGGGCATACGGTGAAGTCGTCGGCATTCGGGGTGGAAACGCAGTTCGAGCTGGCCGGGTGGACGATAACCGACCGCTTCCGCTACGCCACCGCGTCGGGCGGGATGACGACGCCGTTCACGTCGGCATACCTTCCCGCGGCACTCGCGCTCGGCCGGCTGGGCGGCGCAGGCGCCCGTGCATCCTATGCGAACGGCCCGCTGGCCGGGCAGGCGATCACCAGTCCGGCGACCCTGAACGGCAACGGGCTGATCGCGATCCTCAACATCCTGGACCTGCGGGTCGAATCGCAGCGTAACGTCACCAACGACATACGCGGATCGCGCACGTTCGAACTGGGCGGCGGCAACCTGACGACCACCGGTGGCTTCTATGCCGGCCGGCAAACGGTCGATATCGGCGCGTACTGGACGACAAAGGTGTCCGAAGTGCGCGGCGATGGCCGAGCGGCATTGATCAACGTCTTCGACGCGACGGGACGGCCGCTGACGGAGAATGGCGTCTATGCCTATAATCTGGCGCTGGCGGGCGGAACGCGTCGCCGCAGTACGATCGTCGATTATGCCGTCAACGCACCGTTCGCATCGGTGAACTATCATGTCGGCCGGATCGCGATCGGCGCCAGCGTCCGCTACGACTATGGCACGGCGAAGGGCTTCCTGCTGGGTTCGGATCTGGGTGGCGGGCGGGTCGGAACGATCACGCAGGACGTCAACAGGGACGGCGTGATCTCCGCGCCGGAAACGATGGTCGGCGTAACGCCGCTGACCTCGCCAGCACCGGTCGATTACAGCTACAACTACCTGTCCTATTCGACCGGCGTGAATTTCCGCATCGCCGAGCCGATCGCCGTGTTCGCCCGGTACAGCCGGGGCGGGCGGGCCAATGGCGAGAGAATCCTGTTCAGTCCGATCGTCAGCACGACGACCGGCGCACTGAACGTGCCGAGTGCAGCGGCAGACCCGGTCAAACAGGCCGAGATCGGCGTCAAGTATCGGCGATCGGATCTGACGCTGAACCTGACCGGCTTCTGGGCCAAGGCGCAGGACAGCAATGTCGATTCCGTGACGAACCAGCCCGTGGCCCGAATGTACCGCGCCACCGGCGTAGAATTCGAGGGCGGATATCGCACCGGAATCTTCAGCCTGACCGCCGGCGGAACCTACACCTCCGCAAAGATCCTCGCCGATCAGTTCAACCCCGCCAATGTCGGCAAGACACCACGTCGCCAGGCGAAATTCACCTTCCAGACTACGCCGCAGATCATGACCGACCGGTTTGCGGTCGGCGCGGCCTTCATCGGCACCACCGGTTCCTATGCGCAGGACAATGACGCCCTGCGCGTGCCGGGCTATGTGACGACCAATGCGTTCGTACAGGTCCGGCCGACGGAAAAGCTGTTGCTGAGCCTGAACGCGAACAACCTGTTCGATACGCTGGCCATCGTGTCGGTCGACGAGGCGGCGATCCCGGCGACCGGCATCGTGCGGGTCCGCCCGCTCAACGGCCGGACGGTATCTGCGACCGCACGCTTCGACTTCTGACGGCGGGCGCGACGGACGAGCATCTTACCCGCCATTCGTGCCAGTTGCACATCGTCGAGCGGTGGGGTCGGTTTCCCACCGCTCGACGGCCCGGTGGTGGAGCGGCCCCCTTGGAGCTGCATCGAGCAACGATGTAGATCATTGGTCTTCCTGTCGATACGAGTCTGCATAAGTCGGCAAACAGGAAGGCGGGTTAGGGGCATGACGCGATTGCAACGTGCGAACAATGTCGCCGACCTGCGCCTGATGGCACGCCGCCGCCTGCCACGTCCGATCTTCGACTATATCGATGGCGGGGCAGACGACGAAGTGTCGCTGCGTCGCAATGCCGACGCGTTCACGGACTATGAACTGATCCCGGACGTCCTCAACGACGTTTCCGACATCCGGACAGAGACGAGTATCTTCGGGCAGCCTTCGCGCTGGCCGCTGATGCTGTCGCCCACCGGGCTGACCCGGATGTTTCACGGCCATGCCGAACTGGCCGTCGCCCACGCGGCGGCGCGACATGGCCTGCTCTACAGCCTGTCGACGATGGGCACGACGCGGCTGGAGGATCTTGCGCAGGCTTTTGGAGGCCCCAAGGTTTTCCAGATATACATCTTCAAGGACCGCGGACTGACTGCGGAATTCGTCGCGCGGTGTCGCGAGGCGGGGTTTCACGGCCTCGCGCTGACGGTCGACACGCCCGTTGCCGGCAATCGCGAGCGCGACCGGGTGAGCGGCCTTTCCCTGCCGCCCAAGCTGACGCTGCGGTCGATGCTCAGTTTCGCGCTTCACCCCTCCTGGTCGCTTCCCGCGCTCACCGGGTCGAAATTCGACCTCGCCAATGTCAGTCACAAGATCGACGCGCTGGCGTCGGGACCGATGAGCCTGTTCGACTATATCGGCGCGCAGTTCGACCGGTCGGTCGGCTGGCGCGATGTCGAATGGCTCGCGCGCGAATGGAACGCCCCGTTGTCCATCAAGGGAGTGATGACGCCCGAGGATGCGCGCCGATCGATCGATTCGGGTGCGACCGGGGTGATGATCTCGAACCATGGCGGGCGACAACTGGACGGCGCACCCGCCCCGGTCGATCAGATCGCGGCGGTGCGCGACGCAGTCGGCGATGCGCCGGACGTGATTTGCGACGGCGGCATCAGGCGCGGTTCGGACGTGGTGAAGGCGCTGGCGCTGGGGGCGACCGCCTGCTCGATCGGGCGTCCCTATCTTTACGGACTGGCGGCGGGCGGCGAGCCGGGTGTCGACCGGCTGCTGACACTTTTGCACGAGGAATTCGTCCGGACCCTAACGCTGGCCGGCGTCAACGACATCGCCGCCCTGTCCGCCCGCCACGTCCGGCGGCGGGCCAACGGCGCTGGCCCCGCCGCATAGCGGGCCGCCTATGGAGTTGCCGTGTTATTCCGCAGCGGATAGCAGAACGGCATGCGTATCATTCTTGCCGCCGCCGTCGCGGCCCTGTTCGTCGCCCCCGCCGCCTCGCAGCAGATCCCGGCCCCGATCCTCACCACGCCGGAAGCGAAAGACGTGTGGACGCATGCCCGGCCCGAAGTGGCGCGCGTGACTCACGTGGCACTCGATTTGCGGGCGGACTTTGCGGCGAAGACGATGGCCGGCACCGCCACGCTGGACGTGCTCGCGGCGAAGGGCGCGCGGGAGATCGTTCTCGACGTGGACGACCTGGATATAAGCAGCATCACCGATGCATCGGGTAAAAAGCTGCCGTACGTCGTCGGATCGGACGACCCGGACCTGGGCCAGGCACTGAAGATCCAGTTGAACGGCGCGCGCCGGCTGGTGGTGACATACAGTTCGAAACCGGGTGCCTACGCGCTGCAATGGCTGGCGCCCGAACTCACCGGCGGCAAGCGCAAGCCGTATCTGTTCAGCCAGGGCCAGGCGATCAACAATCGCAGCTGGATTCCGACGCAGGACAGCCCGGGCATCCGCCAGACGTGGGAGGCGCGCATCACCGTGCCGGCCGATCTGGTCGCGGTGATGAGCGGCGACCGTCTGGACGGCAGCACCGGCCGGCCCGCTGCTCGCGGCGAACACAGCTTCCGGTTCCGGATGGACAAGCCCGTTCCGCCGTATCTGATCGCGATGGCGGTGGGCGATCTCGCCTTCAAGCCGGTCGGCCCGCGTTCGGGCGTGTGGTCCGAACCGGCGATGCTGGACGCGGCGGTGCGGGAGGTCGGCGACGTCGAGAAGATGATCGATGCCGCGGAGGCGCTGTACGGTCCGTATCGCTGGGGCCGCTACGACATGCTCGTGCTGCCGCCCAGCTTTCCATATGGCGGGATGGAGAACCCCACCCTCACCTTCCTGACGCCCACGATCATCACCGGCGATCGTTCGAACACCGACGTGGTCGCGCACGAACTGGCGCACAGCTGGTCAGGCAACCTCGTCACCAATGCGACCTGGTCCGACAGCTGGCTGAACGAGGGCTTCACGACCTATTTCGAGAACCGCATCATGGAGGCGGTCTACGGACGCGAGCGGGCGGCAATGTATTCCGATCTCGACTGGGACGGTCTCCAGCGCGATATCAAGGCAGCCGGTGGCGCACAGGCGCCCGCGACGCGCCTGCATGGCGATCCGGGATCGACGTTCGGGCAACTGGATTACTTCAAGGGATCGACGTTCCTGCGGACGATCGAACAGGCGGTCGGGCGTCCGCGCTGGGACGCGTATCTGCGGTCCTATTTCGACCGCCACGCCTTTCAGCCGCAAACCACCGCGGGGTTCCTTGCGGATATGCGCCGCCACCTGATCCGCGGGGATGCGCCGCTGGAGGCGAAGCTGGAGCTGGACCGCTGGGCCTATCAACCCGGCCTGCCGGACAATGCGGTCCATGTCACCTCCGCGACGCTGGCGCAGGTGGATGCCAAACTGGCCGCCGTAAACGCCGGCGGCCCGATATCGGCGGTCCAGCCGCAGGGTTGGGCGACGCAGCAATGGTCGCGGTTCCTGAATGGCCTGCCGCGCCGGCAGACTCCCGGAACGGCTGAAGGAACTGGACGAGACGCTTGGCCTTTCGGCCTCCTCCAACGGCTATGTCCGTTCGGCCTGGGCGGAACTGGCCATCGCCAATCGATACGATCCGGCATTGCCGGGGATCGAGGCGTTCGTGCAGCGCGTCGGCCGCGGATTGCTCATCTATCCGGTCTATCGCGGCCTCATGGCGCAGGGCGACTGGGGCCGTCCCCGCGCCGCCGCTTTCTTCGCCAAGGCTAAATCCGGTTATCATCCGGGGACTGCGGCGGCGGTCGAAAGGATCGTGAACGGCCGGTAGAGTTCGGGCTCCGGGCGAAACGCGATCCGAGCCACGTACATGGCCGGCCGCGATCGCCCGGAGATCGCCTAGGCAGGCCCCTGCTTGCGGGCGCTGTCGATCATGGCACGCGCGATGCGGCGGACGGCCTCGTCATCCTTCGTGTCGTCGGTCGCCGGATCGCCCAGATGGTCCAGGCTCTGTTCCATGAAATCGAGCAGCCCGGCCTGGCGCTGCTCGACATATTCCATCAGCTTGAACAGCAGGTGTTCCGTCGCGATCTCGCGCTGCCGGGTCCGGGTGACGGGATCGGCCGCCATTACTGCGCGGCCTGTTCGGATGCGTCGAATTCGTTGAACGCCGCGCGGACCTCGCTGGCGGTGGCATCGTCGGCGACCTCGACGGTCACGACGACCCGGCCGTTCAATTCCGCGTCGTCCCGCGCTTCGGGGCTCGGCTCTCCCGCCTTGTTGTCGGAACCCGCCTCGGCGACCCCGGCGGTATTCTCGTCACCGTCGGCGACGATCGCGACCTTTTCGCGATCGATTTCGAATTGCTGGACGAGCCGCTCGACGGTCATTTCGGCTTCGCGTCGGGTATCGAATTTTGCGGTCAATTTCATGGTGCTTACTCTCGAGCCGGCATGGCCAGACATCAGAACGGCTCAAGCCGCCTGCGGTGCCATGACGGTCGTGATCTGACGATAAACAGGTTTATCGAGGCACGACCGGGTTCAGCCAATCGCCGTTCATCCTGACGATCATATCCGTCGATCCATGTTCTTCGAATCGCCCAGTTCGCCAGCGACGGCTTCCCTGATAGCCGCCGCGATCATGTCCACGTCGCACGTTACCCGGCTCGCGCTGTCATCGGACGATGAACAGGTCCGCGATCGCGCTGCCGCCGATATCGCGCAGGCGATCATCACCAGACTCGAACTGGATGCCCGGCAACTCAAACTGGCGCTTTGACGCAGCGCGATCGCCGCGACGACAGAGACAGGCGGAAGGCGCGGCAGGGGCGAATTTCCGGCGAAGTATCGGAAGCTGGCCGCATATTCCGAAGCCGCGGGCAGCTTCGCGAGGAGACGCTCGAAGGCCGTGTCGAGCGAACAAAGCATTAACCATTCTGCCGTAACGCCATACCCACGCCCTGTTCAACAGGTGGGAGGGTGTAGCGGAGCGACGACGATAGCGACACGATTCCCCGCTTTGGGTTCCAGTCGGCACCCGTTCCAGAAGCCGCTATTGCTGTACGGCGTGCTGTGCTTCGTGTTCGGCATGGTGATGTACCTGGCGGGCGTACTGTTGGTATTTCCGCGCTATCTGCTCAACCTGCACGATATTCTCGATCCGGTCGCGGAGGCGCTCGTCTGGTATAGCGGTTTGCCTATCATGACGGGGATCGCGCTCTCGCTGGTCGATCTGCTGTATATGCACCGCCACAAGAAACCCAACGTGCCGGTCCGCTTCACCCCGGTGCAGCGCCGTCGCGTCACGGTGGCGCTGACGGCGTACGATGACGAAGACAGCATTGCCGGCGCGGTCCAGGACTTCTTGCTCCATCCGCTGGTCGAGCGCGTGATCGTGGTCAGCAACAACAGCCGCGACCGGACGTTCGAGCGTGCCGAAGCGGCCGGCGCGATCACGTTCGACGAACTTGCCCCCGGCTACGGCCGTTGCGTGTTCCGCTGCCTGAGCGAAGCGGCGGCGTTCGAGGATACCGAATTCGTGGTTCTATGCGAGGGGGACAGCACGTTCCGCGCCTATGACATCGAGAAATTGCTCGCTTATGCTCCGCACGCCGACATCGTCAACGGCACGCGCACGGTCGAACCGCTACGCCAGTATCTGACGCAGCTCAGCGTGTTCATGTACTATGGCAACATCTTCGTCGGTAAGCTGCTGGAGGCGAAGCATCTCGGCCGGGGCACGATCACCGACATGGGCACGACGTACAAACTCTGCCGCCGCGACGCGCTGATCGCGCTGCTGCCGCATCTCAACCCGGCGGTAAACCTGGAATTCAACGCGCATCTTCTCGACACCGCCCTGAACCGGGATCTGGTGCTGCTCGAATGCCCGATAACCTTCCATCCGCGGATCGGCTTCAGCAAGGGCGGCAACGTCGACAACTGGCGCGGGTTGCTGGTCGGCTGGCGGATGATCGTCGGATTGCTGTCGGACTGGAAGCGCTACGCATGAGCGGCGACTATCACGGTTCTCGTCTGGAGATGGACGCCCGGCGCGGCGGCGTGTGGTCTGCGCTGTGGCGCTACTTCTTCCGCAACCGGATCGCCGCGAACGCCTGCGTGCTCGATCTGGGCGCGGGATATGGGGATTTCATCAACACCGTCGTCGCGCGCCGGCGGATTGCAGTCGATACCTGGCCCGGTCTGGTGCAGCAGGTCGATGCAGGCGTCGAAGCGATCGTGGGCCCGGTCGACGATCTTGGAGCCATCGGCGACGGCGCGGTCGATTACGCATTCGCTTCCAACCTATTCGAGCATCTGCCGCAGGACGTGTTCGTTGCCGCCTTGGCCGAAATCCGGCGGACCCTCGCGCCCGGCGGCACGCTCACCATATTGCAGCCGAACTACCGCTATGCGTACCGCGAGTATTTCGACGATTACACGCATGTCGCGGTCTATTCGCATGTCAGCCTGGCCGATCTGTTGCGCGCGCACGGCTGGAACATCCTTGAGGTTCGCCCCCGTTTCCTGCCGCTGACGGTCAAGTCGCGATTGCCGACGTGGCCGGTGCTGATCGCGGCCTATCTATGGTCGCCGATCAAGCCGATGGGCAAGCAGATGCTCGTCGTCGCGCAGCCGGCGCGATGAACGTAGCGGTCGATCGCGACACCAAGGATCGCAACGCATTGCCGATCGGGATGGAGCGCAAGCGTTGGGTGCTGCGCGCGGGACTGGCGCTGACGATCGGGCTATTGCTGTTTAACGTGGCGAAGTTGCTGGTCGCGGCCTGGCTTGCGCTCGATTACGCCTATGACCTCGACTATGGCGAGGGCATAGTCTGGCAGCAGATGCGGAACATGCTGGCGGGAACGGGCTACGCCCCGCTCCGCACCTATCCGGCGATAGTCTATCATTATCCGCCGGTGTATCATCTTACGACCGCAGCATTGGCATGGGCGGCGGGCATAGACGAGCTGCTCGCCGGGCGGCTCGTGTCGCTGTTATCGACATTCGCCTCGATGCTGTTCGTCGGAATGTTGACATATTCCGCGGTCTCGAAGGACGAAAGCACGGTCGTGCGCTGGCTGTCGGCGGGAGTGGCGGCGGCGTGCCTCGCGATGAATTCGACGATCGTCGAATGGGCGGTGCTGATGCGAGTCGATATGCTCGGCTGCGCGCTGACGCTGGGCGGGCTGGTCCTGAGCGTACGCGCGTTCACCCGACCGACGCTGGTGCCGCTGGCCGCGCTCGTGTTCGTGCTTGCTGTCTATACCAAACAGACGAACATCGCCGGGCCAGCCGCAGCCTTCGTCGCGCTGTGGTTTATCCGCCCCCGATCAGCCCTGGCGCTGCTTGGCTGGTGCGCGGGACTGGGCCTGATTGCGCTCGCGGTTCTGACGCTCACGACCGAAGGCGGGTTTCTGCGTCACATCCTGTTCTACAACGTCAACCGGCTCGATTGGAAGCGCTGGCAATTGCTGATGGAGGTCATGCCATCGCAGGCGCCGCTGATCGCAGCCGCCTGTTTCGCGATCTACGCCGCTTGGCGCCGGCTGGCCGAAGGAGGGTACGCAGCACTGAGGACCCGGACGGGTGGGGACGAAACCAATGCGACGTTGTTGCTGTTGCTGTCGTTCGTCGCGGTGAAAACGGCGATGCTGCCCATGATCCTAAAATCCGGATCGAGCACCAATTATCTTATCGAATGGTCGTGTGGAATCGCTACGTTGGCCGGGCTTGCTGCGGTGCCGGTCTTGCGAGTGGCGCATCGCGGCGATGCATGGCCATCCCCGATACTTGTCGCCTGCCTGACGATCGCGCTGCCGATCTCTGCATGGTGGACTCCGGCAGTAAACATCGATCGCCCGGCGCTACGTGCGCGGGATGTGCGGATGGCGGGAATCGTGAATCGCATCCGCGCCTCCGCCAAACCTGTCGTGACCGACGACATGGTGCTTCTTATCCGGGCGGGCAGGCCGGTCGAATACGAACCCGCGATCGCCGCAGAGCTGGGCTATAGCGGGGTGTATGACGAGGCGGGGTTCGTGGCGAAGATCCGCCGCGGCGACTTCGGCTTCTTCCTGACGCGGGGCGACCGATCGAGCCGGCTGTTCAACGAACGCTACAATCCACGCGTCGCGGATGCGATCGACGCCGTCTATCCGCTGAAAGAGCGCGACGGCGATCTCGTGTTCCACCTGCCGTCGCGATGAGGATTGGGCAAGCCGATGTCGGCGCGATCGGGCAGTTGCTGCGCTTCGGTATCGCGGGGCTTGCCTCGGCGTCGATCTATGGCGGCGTGTATCTGGCGCTGGCTGCCCGTGTGCCCGCCGCCCACGCGACCCTGGCCGTACCGCCAGCCTTCGCCATTGCGCTGACGTTCAGCTATGCGCTGCACAGCCTTTGGAGCTTTCGTGGGCACGGGCGTCGTCCGGACGGTGGCCTGCGTCCGCTTCGCTTCCTGATCGTGCAGCTGGCGCAGCTCGGCACCAATATCGCGGTGACATGGTTACTGACGTTCTGGCTCGGCACGCCAGCGTGGGTGCCGCTCCTCCTGGCGATCCTGATCGTGCCGTTGGCGAGCTTCTATCTGCAGCGAACCTGGGTGTTTGGCTAGGGTTCGGGCTTTGTCACCTGAAGCTGGAAGGCGGTGACTCCCGTGAGCATGAATCGGGTTTTGGCAGCAAAAAGCCGCCAGCCTTTCGGCCAGCGGCTTAATCTCACCTGTTCGGATGAGGCTTACGCGAACTTGACGCTCGTCTTGACCTTGCGGCTACGCGATGCGGCACCAATCATGCCGAAGCCGAGGATCATCATGCCCCAGGTCGCTGGTTCCGGAACTGCGCCAGTCGGCTGGTATGTCAGCCCCTGAAGCGTCGAACCATCGATAATGCCGAACGTGCCGAGATTATTGAAGGCCGTCGCATTGGTACGGAAGATGTACGTAGCGCTGTTCTGGTTGCCCGTCAGACCGTTCGCCCCGAACTCCACCGTGACGACCGATCCCGACGGCGAACGACCGAAGCTGGTGGTCGACCCGCTCGGGGTTCCGTTAGCGAGCGTCGGATTGTTCGCCGCGATGAACAGGCCCGCGCCGTCGGGATCCGGACCAGAAGCATATCCGTCAACCAGATATGCGCCGAAATCACTGACCGTGAAGCTGCGGATTTCCTGGCTGCTGATCGCGCCAGCCCCGGTCCGGAGAACCTGGAAATAGAAATCCAGCGTGCCCAACGTATTCCGATAGACAGCCTGATTGAAGGTGGCCGCAAACGTGAACGCCTGGCCCGAAGTGACCTGGCTCGCCAGCAGCGTGCCCTGGCCAGCCGGCACACCGGCGGTCGGCGCGACGCCCGTGCTGCCCGCGACCAGAACGGCGGCGTTTGCCGACGTTGCCACGGTGCTCAGCGCAGCAGCGGCAACGGCCGCCAAAATATATCTCGTCATGACATCCATACTCCCATTTTTATTTTGCTACTCGCACCTTTCTCGCAAATTCCGCCCTGTTTGAAGCGATCTTAACGTGGCCCGTGCAAATGATTACATGCAAGACCCACACCACTGGCGGAAAACCGGCGTTTTTTTCTTGCGAGTATTGAAACTGTAAGCGGGAGCGACAGGTTTCGGAGTTTCCAGTCGTAAGAATCTGTTGCGATACAGCAATTTCGGCGCGCCCGACCGTATCCAAGTGATGGCTGGAGCTCCAGCCGACTACCGAGTGTTGGTGGGAGACGACCAGTACCACGAGCCAGCGGCCAGAGGTTCGATCCCTGTGCAGGGCGTCAAATCTCGTCGGATCCTCGTTCGACATGGATGCGGAGCATGAACCGGGTTGCCGCGATCAGCAGGACCATCACGATGAGGTAGACCAGAGTGACAATAGTTCGCGCTGTCCAGCCGGCGGCACATCCGACGCTATCGCCGTAACAGGCGTATGTCGCAACGTAGAGGGCAAGAAGATACGCCAGCGTCGATACGACAGCCAAGGTAACCGACACGCCCCGGATGACCATGATCATATCCCGCCTGCTTTTGGCGACTCCGTGGCGGTTTATCCATCCGACCGGCGGCACCCGAAGTATCGCTACTCATAAGCCATTTGATCTAAGATGGTTTCTTGGTCGGGGCGACAGGATTCGAACCTGCGACCCCCACACCCCCAGTGTGATGCGCTACCAGGCTGCGCTACGCCCCGACCGAGGCGGCGCGTTTATGCGGGAGTGGCGTGCGATGCAAGCGCCGTCGTGATTCGCCGGGTGTCGCCTAAGACGACACTGAGCCCGCCGCCGGTGCGGCAGGGGTTGGAACCAACCGATTGTTGCACCGTCAACTCTATGATGATAGCGCGCGGCGCTTGTAGCGTGGGGCCTCCCTGCCCCGCCACCCGTCCATTCAGGTATACGCATGTTGATCCCCCAAGCCTTTGCCCAGACCGCGGGCGGCGCCGCAGCCAATGGCGGCGCCCTCGGCATGTTCGCGAGCATCGCGCCTTTGCTGCTCGTCTTCGTCGTATTCTATTTCCTGATGATCCGTCCGCAGCAGAAGCGCGTTAAGGCGCAGCAAATGAAGATCGACGCGGTGAAGAAGGGCGATTCGGTCGTGACCGCGGGCGGTATCCTGGGCAAGATCACCAAGGTCGATGACAGCGTCGCCGAAGTCGAGATCGCGCCGAACGTGCGCATCCGCGTGGTCAAGGCGACGTTGAGCGACGTGACCGGCGCCGGTACCGCCAAGCCCGCGAACGACTGAGCCCGATCATGCTCGATTTCCCGCGCTGGAAAGTGCTGTCGATCCTGGGGTTCATCGGCGCGCTGATGCTGCTGGCGGTGCCCAGCTTCCTGCCCGATTCCGTCACCAACAAATGGGGTTCGTTCCCGCATCCCAAGATCAATCTGGGACTCGATCTGGCAGGCGGTTCGTACCTGCTGCTGGAAGCGGACACGACGGAACTGGCGCGCACGCGGCTCGACAATATGCGCAACAGCATCACCGATGCGATGCGCACCGCACCGGCGATCCAGATCGGCGACATCGCCAGCGACGGCAAGCAGCTAAGCTTCCTGCTGCGCGACGTGACGCAACTCGACGCGGCGCGCGAGCGGCTCAACAAGCTGACCGCAGGCGCCGGCATGACCGGGCAGCGCGACTGGGATTTGAGCGTCGTGGATTCGACGCGTATCGTGATGACGCCGACCAAGGCGGGCTTCGACCAGGCGGTGAAGGAAGCGATGAGCACCGCGACGGACGTGGTGCGGACGCGTATCGACAAGCTGGGAACGCGCGAACCCACGATCATCGGCCAGGGCGCGGACCGCATCGTCGTGCAGGTGCCGGGGCTGAACGATCCCAAGGCGCTGAAGGAATTGCTCGGCAAGACCGCCAAGCTCGAATTCAAGATGGTCGACGAGACGCAGGTCGACCCGACCACCAAGGCGCTGCCGGTGGGCACGCAATTGCTCAACTATCCCGAGGGCGGTCCGCAGGCGAAGATCCTCGTCAAGCGCCGCGCGATCCTGACCGGTGACCAGCTGGTCAGCGCGACGCAGGGGTTCAAGCCCGAGGATAACAGCCAGCCGATCGTCAATTTCTCGTTCGACAGCACCGGCGGGCGTATCTTCGCCAAGATCACGCAGGAAAATATCGGCAAGCGCTTCGCCGTCGTGGTCGACAATCAGGTTATCTCGGCACCGCGCATCAACACCGCCATCCTGGGCGGCGCCGGCTATATCGAAGGCAGCTTCACCGTCGCCTCGGCCAACAACCTCGCCATCTCGCTCAGCTCAGGCAAGCTGCCGGTCGCGCTGAAGGTGATCGAGGAACGCACCGTCGGGCCGGATCTCGGCGCGGATTCGATCCGGGCGGGTATCCTTGCCTCGGTCATCGCGGTCGTCGCGGTGGTCGTGTTCATGCTGCTGACCTATGGCCGGTTCGGCGTCTATGCGAACATCGCCGTCGTCATCAACGTCGTCATCATCATCGGCGTGCTGGCGCTGCTGAACGGTACGCTGACGCTGCCGGGTATCGCCGGCTTCGTGCTGACGATCGGTACGGCGGTCGACGCCAACGTGCTGATCAACGAGCGCATCCGCGAGGAACGCCGCCGCGGCCGCAAGGTCGTGCAGGCGGTCGAACTCGGCTATAAGGAAGCGAGCCGGACGATTTTCGAGGCGAACGTGACGCATGCAATCTCGGGCGTCATCATGCTGTTGCTCGGCTCGGGCCCGGTCAAGGGCTTCGCGGTCGTGCTGCTGATCGGCATCGCCACGTCGGTGTTCACCGCCGTCGTCTTCACCCGGATGCTGGTCGCGCTGTGGCTGCGCAAGAACCGCCCCACCGACATCAACATTTGATCGGCGAAATCCAATGCGCCTGCTGAAACTCGTACCCGACAATACCAACCTGCCGTTCGTTTCGCTGCGGAAATGGGCATTCGGGCTGACCCTGATCCTGTCGATCGCGGCACTTGCCCTGGTGTTCACGCGCGGGCTGAACCTCGGCGTCGATTTCGTCGGCGGGCTGATGATCGAGGAGAAGTTCCAGACCCCGCCCTCGCTCGACAAGCTGCGCACGACGGTCGACGCGCTGAAGCTGGGCGAGGTCCGGCTGCAATCCGTCGGCAGCGACGGCAAGACGATCTCGATCAAATTGCCGCCGCCCGAAAGCAGTGACGAGGGCGCCGTGACGCGCACCGTGCAACAGGTGCAGGCCGCAGTGACGAGGGACTTTCCGGACGCGACCTTCTCCAAGCAGGATGCGGTGTCGGGCAAGGTCTCGGGCGAGTTGATCTGGCGCGGCGTCCTTGCCGTCGTGCTTGCGGTGATCGGCATCGGGCTGTTCGCCGTGCTGCGTTTCGAATGGCAGTTCGGCGTCTCGACCGTCGTCGCCATCGTCCACGATCTGTTGATGACGCTCGGTTTCTTCGCGCTGACCCGATACGAGTTCGACCTCAACATCGTTGCCGCCGTGCTGACGATCATCGGCTATTCGATCAACGACAAGATCGTGATCGACGACCGTATCCGCGAGAATATGCGCCGCTATCGCAAGATGGACATGCCGCAGATCGTCGATCTGTCGGTCAACGAAACGCTGCCGCGTACCGTTATGACGTCGTTGACGATCCTGCTTGCCCTGGGCGCGCTGCTGCTGTTCGGCGGCCATGTGCTGCGCGGCTTCACCGCGGCGATGATCCTGGGCATCTTCGTCGGCACCTATTCGTCGATCTACGTGTCGTCGTCGCTGCTGATCACGCTCGGCTTGCGCGCGGATCCGAACACGCCGGATGCGCCTGCCGCCCCGAACACTGCGGAGCGCGTCGGCCCGCGCAGCTGATCGGGAGCGGCGCCGCGAATGCCGCCTCAAGGGAGTCCGGACGCATGAAGATGGACAAACCGCAGACCGACGGGCCGATCATCGCCGGCTTCTCCAGTGGCGGGTTCAAGGTGGATGACGGCGTATATCATGCGCTGCTCATCACCCCGGTGCGTGCGGATGGCTGGAGCCCGCCGCCGCTCGCCGACCTGACCGAAGCCGATCTCGCGCCGCTGCTGGCGTTGGATCCTACGCCCGAATTCGTGCTGCTCGGCACCGGCGCCAATCTCGTGCGCCCCGCCCCGGCCTTGATCCGCGCGCTCGAGGCAAAGGGGTTCGGCGTCGAGGCGATGGACAGCCGGGCCGCGGCGCGCGCCTGGGCCGTGCTGCGCGGCGAAGGTCGCTGGATCGCCGCCGCGCTTTATCCGTTCGACTGAGCGTTCGCGACGAGGCCGGCGAGATACGCGTGTAATCCGGCGCTGTTCGCACCCCAGGTGAAGCGCTCCGCCTTCGCCCGCGTCGCCGACTGGGCGGGTGGATGTGCGATCAGATCGGCGATCGCGCCGGCAAAGGCGTCAGGCTCGGCCGGCACGATCCGCCCGGCATCGGGGCTATCGACGATCTCCGCCGCGCCGCCCGCGGAGGTGATGACGACGGGCGTTCCGCAGGCGAGCGATTCCACCCAGGCGTTGGCCAGTCCTTCGGATGCCGAACACAGCGCCATGACGTCCGCGGTCGCGAGCAGATGGTGCAGGTCCTCATGGGCGACCGCGCCGAGCAGCCGGATGCGATCCCCTGCCCCGCTGCGCGCGATCTCCGCCTCCAGCGCGGCGCGGTCGGGGCCTTCACCGGCGACCAGCAACGACACGTCCGGCAAGGACGCGACCGCACGGATCACCACGTCGTGCCGCTTGCGTGGAATCAGCGCGCCAAGCGAGACAACAAGCGGACCCGAGATACCGAGCGCAGCCTTTCCCGCGACCCGGTCTGCGGGAACGAAGCGGTCGAGATCGACGCCGGTGTGATGCACGCGGATCGAATCGCCCCGCATGCCGAGCGCGATCATGTCGGCGCGCATGGCTTGCGACACGGATAGCAGCCCGTCCGCCCGGCGCCCGGCGTCCAGCACCTGCGCCGCCGTACCGGCGCATGTCCCCCAATAATGCACATCCGCGCCGCGCGCCTTGATCGATACCGGCACGCCGAAGTGACGGCCTAGTGCGACCGCCGCCGGGCCATCGGGAAAGAAGAATTGCGCGTCGATGATGTCGAACGGAAAATCGCGGCGGATATCGCGCAGAACCGGTTTCAGTCGCCGTACCAGGCTGGCGACGTGAAAACGCCCCCGGTTCCGGGAAGAATCGTGAAGCGCGGGCGGCGCACCTCCACCCCGTGCCACGTTTCGCATTCGGGCAAGGCGCGCCGCGGGGCGTAGTGCGGCAGATGGCCGAACGGGGCAGGCGGCATTCCGATCGGCGCAACGACGCGAAGGTCGACACCGGGAAGTGCCGCCAGGCCGCGCGTCTGCCGTCCCACGAACACGCCGAAATTCGGTCGCGACGCATCCGGGAAGAGCGAGGACAGGGTAAGCACGCGAAGCATTCGCCACGCTTTTACGCGGCGATAGTTAAGCCCGGTTTTCCCTGGGTGTTATTTTATGTTTCCGGGTCAATCAGATCCGGGTGTCGCCGGGATAAGCGAAGAGCAGATCGCTGCCGACCGCCGCGCTGATATGCGCCGTGCCTTCGATCAACAGGCACTCGCCCGCCTTGAACGCGACGCCGTCGACCACGCCTTCGCCGACCGCCGGCACGAACCATCCCGGCTTCCCTTCGGGCAAGGTGATCGTCCGGTCGCCGCCGGGCCAGCGTTCCAGCACGAACTTCGGCCCCTCGACCAGGAGAATGCGGTCGTCCGCAACGCGTCCGGGCGCCGATGGCGCGACATAGGGGTTCGGGTTCGCCACCTCGATCCCGTCCTTGAGGTGCAGTTCGCGGTCACTGCCATAGTCGTAGAGGCGATAGGTCGTGTCAGAATTCTGCTGGATCTCGATCACGGTGATGCCGCCGCCGATCGCGTGGATCGTGTCGCTGGGGGCATAATAGAAGTCGCCCGCCTTGACCGGCTTCCAGTCCAACTTGTGCTCGATCGACCCGTCGAGCGAGGCGGCGCGCAATTCCTCCTTGCTCATCGGTTCGAGCGTGCCGATCGCGATCGTCGCGCCCGGCTCCGCCGCCAGCACGACCCAGCATTCGTCCTTGCCCCGCGGCAGGCCGCGTTCGTGCGCCTGTTCATCGTTCGGATGCACCTGCACCGACAGTTTCTCGCCTGGAAACAGATATTTGATTAGCAGGTCCGGCTGTTTCTCGCCCGGCGTCTCGAACCAGATCTCGCCGATCGGCGGCGCATCCGCGGCAGGATCGGGAAAGCCCGGCCACAAAGTGTGCCGCCCCCACGGCTTTTCGACCCGGCGAGTGGTGAGCAAGGTCGCGGGCATGTCGGGGGTTCCTTCGAATAACGGTACAGGGCGCTGCAACGCACAAGGTGCGCACTCGCTCCGCCGCAGGCAAGGGCAGATCCGCAAATCACGCCGGTGTGTCTCGGCCGCCGGCCCGCGCGATTTCCGGTCGTATTCGAAAAGCATTGTTCGCAACCGCGCGGCTGCGCTATGGCGTCAGGCCATGCGTACCCTCATGTCCCGCCCGATCGCGCTTGCGGTCGCCGCACTCGCCCTGTCCATCACTGCGGGCTGTGCGCGCAAGACCGGCAAGAACGATCTTCCCTATGTCGCGCGCGACGTCGGCACGCTGTACAGCGCGGCGAAGACGCGGCTCGACCAGGGACGCTTCAAGGAGGCGGCGGCGCTGTTCGACGAAGTCGAGCGGCAGCATCCCTATTCGATCTGGGCGCGCCGCGCACAGTTGATGAGCGCGTACAGCAATTATTCGGGCCGCGATTATACGAGTTCGATCCAGTCGGCGCAGCGCTTCCTGCAGGTGCATCCGGGCAACCGCGACGCCCCATATGCGTACTATTTGATCGCGCTCGGTTATTACGAACAGATCAGCGACGTCACGCGCGACCAGAAGATCACGCAGCAGGCGCTCGATTCGCTCGGCGAACTGACGCGTCGCTATCCCAACACCCGCTACGCCGCCGATGCGCGGCTGAAGATCGATCTGGTCCGCGACCATCTGGCCGGCAAGGAAATGGAGATCGGCCGGTTCTACGAATCGCGCGGCCTGTGGATCGCGGCGACGATGCGCTTCCGCAAGGTGGTCGACGATTACCAGACGACGACGCACACGCCTGAGGCGTTGATGCGCCTGACGGAGACGTATCTGGCGCTTGGCGTTCCGGACGAGGCGAAGAAATCCGCCGCAGTGCTCGGCGCCAACTATCCGGGCACGCAATGGTATGACCGTGCCTACAAGCTGATGCGCGAAAATCCGGGCATTGCGCTCGCCGCCGTTCCCCCGGGCCAGCCGATCGTGCCGGTCCAGGGTGCGACCGCAACGCCGACGCGTCCCGGCAGCAACGACGTCGCGCCGAAGGACGATCGTTCCGCCGCGCCGACGCCGGGCAATCGCACGGGCACGTAATAGCCTGTAAAAGAACAATTCCGGAACAATCGGAAATGCGATAAGGCCCGGCCGATATGCTGACCGCGCTTTCCATTCGGGACGTCGTCCTGATCGAAGCCCTGGACCTGGATTTCTCCGGTGGCCTGGGTGTGCTGACCGGTGAAACGGGCGCGGGCAAATCGATCCTGCTGGACGCGCTGGGCCTGGCGCTGGGCGCGCGCGGCGACAGTGCGCTCGTCCGTCATGGCACGACGCAGGCGGTGGTCACGGCGAGCTTCGACGCCCCGCCCGCTGCGGCAGCCTTGCTCGCGGAGAACGGGCTGGAGACGGAACCCGGCGAACCGCTGATCATCCGCCGGATCGTCAAGGCGGACGGCGGAAGCCGCGCGTTCGTCAACGACGCCCCCGCCTCCGCCGGACTGCTGCGCGAACTGGCGACCCATCTGGTGGAGATCCACGGACAGCATGACGATCGCGGGCTGCTCAATGCGCGCGGGCACCGTGCCCTGCTGGACAGTTTCGCGCGGATCGATACCGGTCCGGCGGCCCATGCCTATCGTGCGTGGCGCGCCGCTTCCGAGGCGTTGGCGACGGCTAAGGACGAACTGGAGAGCGAGGCGCGCGACCGCGAATGGTTGGAACATGCCGTCGCGGAACTGACTGCATTCGCCCCGGAAGACGGCGAAGAGGAGGTTCTGGCGACGCGGCGTGCAGGCATGCAGCGCGGCGAGAAGATAGCGGACGATCTTCGTGCGATCGCCGATCTGCTCGAGGGATCGGACGGCGGTCTCGCCAAGTTGCGCCAGGCGGCCCGCGTACTGGAGCGTGTCGGCGAGGATCACGAGGCGCTCGGCGAGGCACTCGCGGCGATCGACCGAGCGATCATCGAGGCGGCGGAGGCGCAGGACAAGGTGGACGAGGCGGCCGCCGCGCTGGCGTTCGACCCCGCCCAATTGGAAGCGGACGAGACGCGCCTCTTCGACCTGCGTGCCCTCGCCCGCAAGCACCGGGTGCAGCCCGAGGACCTGGCGGCGCTATCGCAGGACCTGTCCGAACGGCTCGACCGCCTGGACAGTGGCGGGGCCGGGCTGGCCAAGCTGGAACGCGCTCTGGCGGAGGCGGCGACCGCCTATGTGATCGAGGCGGATGCGTTGAGCGCGCAACGGAGCGATGCGGCGATGCGACTGGACGCGGCGGTCAAGGGCGAGCTCGCGCCGCTCAAGCTGGATGCCGCGCGCTTCCGCACTGCCGTGGTTCCGGTCGCGGAGGATGGCTGGGGCCCGGCGGGCAAGGACCGGGTCGAGTTCGAGATTTCGACCAATCCGGGCGCTCCGTTCGCGCCGCTGACCAAGATCGCGTCCGGCGGCGAATTGTCGCGCTTCATCCTCGCGCTGAAGGTCGCGCTGGCGGAGGAAGGCGGCGCGGCGACGATGATCTTCGACGAGATCGATCGCGGCGTGGGAGGTGCCGTGGCGAGCGCGATCGGCGAACGACTCGCCCGATTGGCGGATCGCACGCAATTGCTGGTGGTGACGCACAGCCCCCAGGTCGCCGCGCGCGGACGCCACCATCTGCTGATCGCCAAAAGCCATGACGGCACCGTCACGCGAACGGGCGTCCGCATGCTCGACGAAGGCGAGCGGCGCGAGGAAATCGCACGGATGCTGTCCGGCGCCACGGTGACCGACGAGGCGCGGGCGCAGGCGAAGCGGTTGCTGGAGACGGCGTGAGACGTCTGCCGGAGGGTCGGCCCCCAACACATCATAGCCTGCGCAATCACACATATTTAAACATCGCGACAATCGCGTAACGACCTGCTATACCGAGTCCATCGCGCGAGATTGCCCACAAGCATCGCACGGCTGAGAGACTTTACGCGCTCCCGCTTGTTCAAGCCACGGAGCCGCGCTCAGCCCTCTCGCCAATCCTCTTTCCCACATCCGTATCGTGCCTTGTGCAGGATCCGTTTCGAGGCGCACCGGCTGGAGCCGGGCGGCGCTCTCGGTTTCTTCTTCCGGCTCCGTCTACCCAAGGAAATACCTATGCCTATCGGCACCGTAAAGTTTTTCAACGCGGACAAGGGCTATGGCTTCATCGCGCCGGAAGAGGGCGGCAATGACGCTTTCGTCCACATCAGCGCCGTCGAAGCCGCCGGCATGCGTACGCTCGACAAGGAACAGCGCGTTTCCTACGAGCTGGAGCAGGACCGTCGCGGCAAGATGTCTGCGGTCAATCTCGCTTCCGCGTGAATGATCTGCGCGGGCGGCGGAATTGTCCGCCGCCCGCGCTCTCATTCAGCCCGGGAGAGTGCTTTTGAATACCACCGCCATGTTCTATCGCGATCGCGCCCGTCAGGCGGAAGCCGACGCCGATTCCGCCACGCTCGACAATGTCCGCGACCGTTGGTCTCGTGCCGCAAAAGCCTGGGACGAGATGGCCACGCGCGCAGAGAAGACCGCCGAGCGCCGTTCGGTGAACGAAGAAGCGAAGGCGATGCTTGGCGAAGAGGATTAAGGTCCTTCGACGCTGATAAATTGCCGACCCGCAACCCGGATCGGTTCGCGTCGATCAAAATCCGCTGATCGACGGTAAATCGCGGCGATCGGCCCGTGCTCTGATCTATACGAGCCCAGCGCGAAGCCTGCGATACGAACGGGGTTGATGGCCTGCCCTCACCTCCGCTAGCCCGTGGCGATGCACGCGCTCTCGACCGAAATCGCCCTGCCGCAAACCGACGAGGAAGCCAGCGCATTGCTGGCATCGCTCGCTGCAGAGATCGCGCGGCACAATGCGCTGTACCATACGCACGATGCGCCCGAGATCTCGGACGCCGACTATGACGCCCTCACCCGCCGCAACGCCGCGATCGAAGCCGCCTTCCCGCATCTGATCCGCAGCGATTCGCCGAGCGTCGCGGTCGGCGCCGCACCCGCCGCGCACCTCGCCAAGGTCGCGCATGCCAGGCCGATGATGAGCCTGGACAATGCGTTCAGCGACGAAGAGGTCGCGGACTTTATCGGACGCGTCCGGCGGTTCCTGAAATTGCCGGACGACGCGACCGTAGCGCTGACCGCCGAACCGAAGATCGACGGCCTGTCCTGTTCGCTGCGCTACGAAGGCGGGCGGCTGGTGCAGGCACTGACCCGCGGCGACGGGCGCGTGGGCGAGGACGTGACCGCCAATGTCCGCACGATCGGCGACATCCCGCAATCGCTGCCCGCCGGAGCCCCCGATGTCTTCGAGGTGCGCGGCGAGGTGTATATGGCGAAAGCGGATTTCGCCGATCTCAACGCGCGATTGCTCGCCGCGGCCGGGACGACGGGCAAGGAAGCGCGCCAGTTCGCCAATCCACGCAACGCCGCCGCCGGGTCGCTGCGCCAGAAGGACGCCGCCGTCACCGCGTCGCGCCCGCTGAGGTTCCTCGCGCACGGCTGGGGCGAGGCGAGCGCCATGCCGGGCGAGACGCAGGTGGAGATCGTCGCCATGATCCGCGGCTGGGACATTCCCGTCGCGGACGCCTTTACGCGCGTGGAGACCGTGGACGCTGCCCTATCCGTCTATCGCGCGATCGAGGCGGCGCGGGCCGATCTGCCGTTCGATATCGACGGTGTCGTCTACAAGGTCGATCGGCTCGACTGGCAGGCTCGTTTGGGCGCGGTGGGCAAGGCGCCGCGCTGGGCGATCGCGCACAAATTCCCCGCCGAACGCGCGCAGACCACGCTCAACGACATCGAGATCCAGGTCGGGCGCACGGGCAAGCTGACCCCGGTCGCCAAGCTGGAACCGGTGACGGTCGGCGGCGTCGTGGTGCGCAACGCCACCTTGCACAATGCCGACGAGATCGCGCGACTCGGCGTGCGCCCGGGCGACCGGGTCGTGCTGCAGCGTGCGGGCGACGTCATCCCGCAGATCGTCGAGAACCTCACCCGCGACGAACCACGCGCCGAGTGGACGTTCCCCACGCACTGCCCGCGCTGCGACAGCGAGGCGGTGGCGGAGGAAGGCGAAGTGGACGTGCGGTGCACCGGCGGGTTGATCTGCCCGGCACAGCGACTGGAGCGGTTGCGCCATTTCGTATCGCGCGGCGCGCTCGACATCGACGGGTTGGGCGAGAAGACCCTGGTCGAATTCCTCGATCTCGGCTGGATCCGCGAACCGGCCGACATCTTCCGCCTCGCCGGTCACCGCGGCGATCTGGTCGGGCGCGAGGGGTGGCAAGGCAAATCGGTCGACGCGCTGCTCGCCGCGATCGAGGCGCGCCGGACGCCGGATGCGGCGCGCCTGCTGTTCGGCCTCGGCATCCGCCACGTCGGGCAGATCACCGCGCGCGACCTGATGAAGATGTTCGTCACCCTCCCCGCCCTGCGCGAAACCGCACAGGCCGCCCGCGCGGGCGATCCCGAGGCGACCGAGCGATTCGCGCTGATCGAGGGCGTCGGCCCGGTCGTCGTCGCGGCGCTGTGCGACTTCTTCCACGAACCGCACAATATCCAGGTCTGGGACGACCTGCTCGCGGAAGTCAGCCCGCCGCCGTTCCTTGTCGAAACCCGCGAGTCGCGAGTCAGCGGCAAGACCCTGGTATTCACCGGCAGCCTCGAGACGCTGAGCCGCGACGAGGCGAAGGCGCAGGCCGAATCGCTCGGCGCGCGGGTGGCCGGATCAGTCTCCGCAAAGACGGACCTCGTCATCGCCGGACCGGGCGCCGGATCGAAAGCGAAGAAAGCCGCGGAACTGGGCATAGAAGTGATCGACGAAGCCGCCTGGAACGCGATCGTCGCCGCTGCCGGATAGAACCGAGATGGTTTCAGGTGATGCTTTTTTGCAACGCAGCATGAAACACTTGTAAGCCCCCCTACACAAGGTCCACGCTGTCATTTATCCGTCATGAACAGCGCGCAAGGCGCATTCGGTGGCGCGGGACGCCGGAATTTCAGGGCCATGAGCCCGCCAAGGGGAAGTATCATGCGGACGAAGTTTTTTGCCGGCGTTGCATTTGCGGCGCTGATCATTCCGGGCGCGGCTTACGCCCAGTCGACCGGATCGGCCGATCTCGACCAGGAAATCGTCGTCACGGCGCGCGGCACCAAGGGTGTCGGTGGCGTACAGATCCCTGACACGAGCAAGGCCAAGGGTGTCTTGACGCAGGAATTCATCGCGCGGCAGACGCCGGGCAATTCGATCCTCGATACCATCAACTCGCTGCCGGGCGTCAGCTTCCAGAACAACGATCCGTTCGGTTCGGCCGGCGGCACGCTGACCATCCGCGGTTTCGACTCGAGCCGCATCGGCCTGACGTTCGACGGTATCCCGCTGAACGATACCGGCAACTACGCGGTCTATTCGAACCAGCAGCTCGATCCGGAACTGATCGAGCAGGTCAACGTCAGCTACGGTTCGACCGACGTCGACAGCCCCACCGCCGCGGCATCTGGTTCGACCGTCAACTACCGCACGATCGTGCCGACCGACGAATTCGGCGCGCGCATGCAGGGATCGATCGGCGACTATAAGTTCTTCCGTATCTTCGGTCTGCTCAACACCGGCGTGTTTACGCCGTGGGGCACCAAAGCCTGGCTGTCGGCCAGCCACGCAGAGAACGACGTCGTTTTCAACAATTTCGGCAAGATCGACAAGGCCCAGTATAATGGTCGCGTCTATCAGCCGATCGGCGGCAACGGGGATTTCGTCTCGGTTGCCGGTAACTATAACGTCAACCGGAACAACTTCTTCGGTTCGGCCCCGCTCCGCGAAGACACCAACGTGTTGACGCAGGCGACTTCGTCAACCACCGACCCGCTGATCACGGCACAAAATCCGCTTTTGGTGACGGGTGCGGTTCGTACGCCTGGTACTGGCTCGACGAACCGTTTCCCCAATAGCCGCGACGAACTGCCGTACAGCGTCGCTCGCTGCCAGGTCCGTGGCGCTGGCGTTGCCGGCGCCAACGACGTACCGAACAGCTGTGGCACGAGCTTCGACGAACGGTACAACCCGTCGAATACCGGCAGCATTCGTATCAACTCGCGCTTCACGCTGGCACCGGGCGTGGTGCTGACGGTCGATCCGAGCTACCAGTACACCAAGGCCAATGGCGGCGGCACCGTCCGAGGTCAGGAAGGCGGTTATACTCAAACCGTAAGCACGTCCGTTCCGCGCGGCGCGATCACCACCCCGCTTTATGGCTTCATCGGGAACAGCTATTATTTCGGACGAGACCTGAACGGCGACGGCGACGTTCTCGACCGGACGACGGTCGTAGGCACGACCACCACCAACGGCGGTGTCACCTTCCTCGCACCGAGCCAGACGGTCACCAACCGTTACGGCGTCAACGCTTCGCTGCGTTACGACTTCGACGAGAACAACACCGTTCGCGTCAGCTACGTTCACGATTATGGTCGTCATCGCCAGACAGGCGAACTCGGCCTGCTGCAAGCTAACGGCTTCCCGCAGGACGTCTTCCCGATCAACAACCCGCTGCGCGACGTCAACGGTCGCGTAATCCAAAAGCGCGATCGTCTTTCTTTCGCAACCTTGGACCAGGTTTCGGGCGAATATCGTGGCGACTTCGGCGCGATCACCGTCAATCTTGGCGTGCGTGCGCCGTTCTTCAAGCGCCAGCTGAACCAGTTCTGCTTCACCACGGCAGCCAACGGCAACGTCGACTGCCTGGGTCGTGGCAACACGGCTGACAATGCGACCTACGCCACGGCCAACCCGAACTATGCGGCACCCCAGTCGCGCACGTTCAAGTATAATCGCGTTCTTCCGAACGGCGGCGTTACCTTCAAGCCGATGCAGAGCGTGACGCTGTATGCCAACTATTCGAAGGGCCTGCAGGTCCCGGGTACGGACAACCTGTACCAGACCTTCTTCTATGCGCTCGGCAACCCGGCCGCGAACCCCGCGCCGGAAACTACCGACAACCTCGACGCCGGCATTCGCTACACGTCGAGCCGGGTGCAGGCGACGTTGAGCCCATGGTATACGCGCTTCCAGAACCGTCTGGCATCGGCGTTCGACGTGGACACGCAGCAGACGATCTACCGCAACCTCGGCCGGGTCGATAAGTACGGCATCGACGGCAGCATTTCCTACCGTCCGATCCCGGAAATGACGGTCTACGCCTATGGTTCGTACCTGTGGTCGGAGATCAAGAACAACGTCCAGATCGGCAGCTGCCCGACGACACTGACGGCCGCGAACACGACCAACAATTGCATCGTGGCCGGTGCGCCGATCATTGCACTGACCGCCGGCAAGCGTGAATCGGCGGCGCCGGTCTACACGTTCGGTGGTCGTATCCAGGGCGAGTTCGGTCCGGTCTTCGTTGGCGTGCAGGGCAAGCGGACCGGTCCGCGTTACCTGAACGACCAGAACCTGCCGAACCTGCAATGCACGGCTTCTCTAGTGAACCAGATCTGCCCGACCGCCGCTGCGACGCCGGCAGCCTTCACCGGCACGCGTGGCTTCGAATATCAAGTCTATGGTGCGAAGGCTCCGGGCTATACCACGTTCGACGTCGATGCCCGTATCGCGCTGGACTTCGTCGGTCTGAACAAGACAACGTATCTGCAGCTCAACGTGCAGAACATCTTCGACAAATATTATGTCGGCGGTTTCGGTTCGTCGGGTGGTTCGTCAACGCTGTACAACGTTCCGTTCATCCAGATCGGTTCGCCGCGCGCGTTTATCGGTACGCTGAACGTCCAGTTCTGATCGGATCGGTCCTCATCTGAGGCCTAAAGAAAAGGCCGCCGCCCCAATCGGGACGGCGGCCTTTTTCTTTGTCAGTGGCGGTCCCGGCGACACCGGCCCGGGAAGCGGGCGGCCTCCGCCGTGCCGCCCGGCCTCACCGCATCAGCACGAGTTCCTCGGCCATCGACGGATGCAGTGCGACGGTCTGGTCGAACGCGTCCTTGGTCAGCCCGGCTTTCACTGCGATTGCGGCGGCCTGCAGGATCTCGGGGGCGTCGGGGCCGATCATGTGCAGGCCGAGCACCTTGCCCGTCTCGCTGTCGCAGATCATCTTGTAGAGCGCGCGTTCGTTGCGACCGGCTAGCACGTTCTTCATCGGGCGGAAGTCGGAGGTGTAGACCTTGCACGATCCGAGTTTGTTCTTGGCCTCCGCTTCGGTCATGCCGACACCGGCCATCGGCGGGTGGCTGAACACGGCGGCGGGGATATTCTCGTAATCGACGCGTGTCGGCTTGCCGCCGAACACGGTGTCGGCGAACGCCTGCCCTTCGCGGATCGCGACCGGGGTCAGCTGCACGCGGTTGGTCACGTCGCCGACGGCATAGATGCTCTCGCAGGTCGACCGGTTGTCGTCGTCTACCTTCACCGCGCCCTTTTCGTCCAGTTCGACGCCTGCGGTCTCGAGGCCCAGACCCGCAGTGTTCGGTTCGCGGCCGGTGGCGAACATGACGCAATCCACGGTGATCGGTTCATGGCCCGCCATCTTGACCGTCAGGCAACCGTCCTCGCCCTTCTCGATGCCCTGGAAATCGGCGTGGAAGCGGAATTCGATGCCCTTCATCATGGAAATCTGGAGCAAACGGTCGCGGATCGATTCGTCATAGCCGCGCAGAATGACGTCGGTGCGGTTGATCAACGTCACGTGCGCGCCGAACTGGTGGAATATCCCCGCGAATTCGTTGGCGATATAGCCTGCGCCCGCGATCAGGATGCGCTTCGGCACTGCGTCCAGATGAAACGCCTCGTTCGAGGTGATGCCATGTTCGGACCCCGGGCATTGCGGCACCGACGGCGTCGCGCCGGTGGCGATCAGGATCGTCTTCGCCGTGACCTCGCGGCCGCTTGCCAGGCGGATGCCGTGCGGACCGGTCACCTCCGCGCGTTCGGCGATCATCTCGACCGAATGGTTTTCCAGCGTGGACGTATAGGCGCCGCTGATCCGGTCGACCTCCTCCAGCACGTTGTCGCGCAGCACCTTCCAGTCGAAATCGCACTGGTCGGGCACGTTCCAGCCGAAGCGGCGCGCGTCCTTCAGATCCTCGGCGAAGTGTGCGCCGTAGATCAGCAGCTTCTTGGGCACGCAGCCGCGGATCACGCAGGTGCCGCCGATCCGGTATTCCTCCGCGACCGCGACCTTCGCGCCGTGCGCTGCGGAAACGCGAGCCGCGCGCACGCCGCCCGATCCTGCGCCGATGACGAAGAGGTCGTAATCGTATTGGGAGTCGCTCATCTTCAGTGCCTCAAGAAAGATCCGTTCGTGCCGAGCCTGTCGAAGCACAGCTCGTAATTTCGACGACGGAAAGAAAAGAACGGCCCTTCGACAGGCTCAGGGCGAACGGGATAGGTGGTGCGAACAGGGCAGAAGGACGGCGTGTCAGCCGAACGCCCGCTTGATCAAATCGTCGGTCGAGGCATCGAACGTCTGCCCTCCCTCGACCGCGGCCTTGGCCATTTCCTTGCCCAGCTCGACACCGAACTGGTCGAACGAATTGATGCCGAGCAGCACGCCGTTCACGAAGGTCCGGTGTTCGTAGAAGGCGATCAGCGCGCCGAGCGACCGGGCGTCGAGATCGTCGAGCAGGATGGTCGAACTCGGCCGGTCACCCGAATAGCTGCGCGCGGCGTCTTCATTATGCTTGCCCGCCATAAGCGCGGCCCCTTGCGCGAAGGCGTTGAGCAGCAGTTGGCGATGATGATCCTCGCTCAGCGTATCGCCGGGTTCGATCGACGCGACGAATTCGACCGGGACGAGATGCGTGCCCTGATGCAGCAGCTGGAAGACCGCATGCTGCGCCTCGGTTCCCACCCCGCCCCAGGTGATCGCGGCGCTCGGACGGCCAAGCGGCTCGCCTTCCGCAGTCACGCTCTTGCCGTTCGATTCCATCTCAAGTTGCTGGAGATAGGGCGGCAACAGCTTCAGCCGCTGATCATAGGCGAAGGTGGCGCGCGTCTCGGCATGGCGGACCTGCGTATAATAGAGGTCGGCAAAGGCGGCGAGCGCGGGGGCGTTCTCGTGCAACGCGGTCAGGCGGAAATGGCGGTCCATCTCGGCCGCGCCTTCCAGCAATTCCTCGAAACAATCCCAGCCGAGCGCCAGCGCCGCGGGGAAGCCGATCGAGGACCAGAGCGAATAGCGCCCGCCGATGCTTTCGCTGAACGGCAGGATGCGCGTTTCGTCCACGCCCCATTCCAGCGCCTTGTCGGGATCGGCGGTCAGCGCCACGACCTTGCCATAAGGGTCCGACACGCCGTGTTCGGTCATCCATTGCAGCACGCTCTGCGCGTTCAGCATCGTCTCGGTCGTGGTGAAGGTCTTGGACGCGATTACCAGCAACGTTGCGGTCGGGTCGAAGCGCGCGAACGCATCCTCCAGCGCGACGCCATCGACATTGGCCACGATCGCCACGTCGTAGCGATCGGCATCGCGCCCCAGCGCATCGACCAGCAGATCCGGGCCAAGTGCGGAGCCACCGATACCGACATGCAATACGTGGCGGATCGGCCCCAAAGCCTCGCCCTCGATCGCGTCGATCATGCCCCGCATGCGGGCGTGCAGCGCGCGTGCCTTGCCGACGCTGTCCGGATTGCCCTCGCCGCGTTCGGCGGTGTGTTCGACCGCGCGGCCTTCGGTGACGTTGACGATCTCTCCGCCGAACAGGGCTTCGCGCTTTGCCGCCAGCCCCTGCGCCTTCGCCAGCGCCTCGAAGGCGGTCACCGCATCCTGGGTCAGATGCGTCTTCGACCAGTCGAAATGCAGCCCCGCGACATCGACGGAGAACTTGCCGAGCCGGGCGGAATCCTCCGCGAACAGGTCGGTCAGCGTCTTTGCGGGCAACGCCTGAATCGCGTTCCAGTCGGCATTTGGCATCGTCACGTCTACTCCGTTCGGTCCGGGCCTTAGATCGCCCTAGTATGGGTCAGTTACAACCGCCAGCTTGACGCAATCCTCGCGTCCCCCCAAACCGCCGCGCATGGCCGAAACTCCCCTGACCGACAGCAAAAAAGCACCCGCATCCAAGGCTGCGGCCAAGCCCAAATCCGAAACGCGGGAAACGCTTACGTTTCTGCTGAAGCTGGCGGTGATCGTGCTGATCTTTCGCAGCTTCATCTTCTCGCCCTTCAGCATCCCCAGCGAATCGATGCTGCCACGGCTGTTGATCGGGGATTACCTGTTCATCTCGAAATGGAATTACGGCTATTCGCGCTGGTCGCTGCCGCTCGGCGTACCGTTGATCCCCGGCCGTATCCTGGCGCGCGATCCGGCGCGCGGCGACGTGGTGGTGTTCCGCGGACCGCCGGGTGACGATGTCGACGTGATCAAGCGCGTCATCGGTTTGCCCGGCGATACGCTGCAGATGCGGGCGGGCCAGTTGATCCTGAACGGCAGCGCGATCCCCAAGGAACGCGTCGCCGACTTCATCCTGCCGATCAGCCCCAACTATCCCGCGGTCGGCGACGTCAACGCCAAGTGCGACACCGCGCACCTCGAAACGGGGGCGGACGGCAAGCAGGTGTGCCGCTACAAGCGTTTCCGCGAGACGTTGCCCGGCGGGCGCAGCTACGACGTGCTGGATGCGGCGGACACCGGGGCGGACGATACCGGCGTCTATACGGTGCCTGCAGGGTCCGTCTTCGTGATGGGCGACAACCGCGACAATAGCGCAGACAGCCGCTTCCCCGCCCCCGCGGATGCGATGCCGGGCGAAGCGGTCGGCATGGGCTATGTTCCGATGGATCATATCCAGGGCAAGGCGGTGGTCGGCTTCTTCTCCACCGATGGCAGCGCGTCGTGGCTGCTGCCCTGGACCTGGTTCAGCGCCGCCCGGTGGAGCCGCATCGGGGAAGGCTTCTGAGTGAGCCGCGCCGTGCCTGAGGCGATCGGCGGCGAGCCGGTCGCGGACTGGATCGAGCGCGCGCTCGGCCACCGCCCCGCCGACCTTGCGCCGTTCGATCGTGCGCTGACGCATGGCAGCCAGGCGGCGGCGAATTACGAGCGGCTTGAATTCCTCGGCGACCGCGTGTTGGGGCTCGTCATGGCCGAATGGCTGTTCGCCTTGTTCCCGAACGAACCCGAAGGCGCGCTGTCCAAACGGCTGAACGCGCTGGTCACCGGCGCGGTCTGCGCGGATGTCGCCCGTGGTCTCGGCGTCGCGCAGCATCTGAAGCTCGGCAAGCAGGCCCGCGACGACGGCGCGAAGGACAGCGACAACGTGCTGGGCGACGTGATGGAGGCGCTGATCGGCGCACTGTATCTCGACGCCGGGCTGGACGCCGCCCGGAATGCGGTCCGTACCGCCTGGGGCGACCGCGTCCGCACCCAGGGCTCGGCCGCGCCGCAACACCCCAAGTCCGCGTTGCAGGAATGGGCGGCGGCGCACAACCGGCGCACCCCGGCTTATGAAGTGATCGACCGATCCGGCCCGCACCACGCGCCGCGCTTCACGGTCAAGGCGAGCATCGGCACGCTCGCCGAGGCGACGGCGGAGGGAAGCTCGAAGTCCGCGGCGGAGACGGCGGCGGCGGCGGCGTTGCTCGCGAAACTGGGCTAGGCGCCACGGCCCCTTCGACAAGATCGGAGGCAGACGGTATATGTACAGCGACAGACAGGCCCACGCCCTCCACGCAGGTGGGGCCGTAACGATGACCCAAGGACTTTGACATGACTCAACATTGCGGCCTGATCGCCATTCTCGGCGCGCCCAATGCCGGCAAGTCCACGCTGGTCAATGCGCTGGTCGGGCAGAAGGTCGCGATCGTCAGTCCCAAGGCGCAGACGACGCGAGTGCGGTTGATGGGCGTCGCGATCGAGGGCGATACGCAGTTGCTGCTGGTCGACACGCCCGGCATCTTCGAACCCAAGCGCCGGCTGGACCGCGCGATGGTTCAGGCCGCGTGGGGCGGCGCGGAGGGCGCGGACATTCTCGCTCTGGTCGTCGATGCCAAGGGCGGGCTGGGCAAGAAGGTCACCGATATTGCGGAAAGCATCGCCGGTCGGCCGGAACCCAAATATCTGATCCTCAACAAGGTGGATCTCGCGGACAAGGCCAAGCTGCTGGTGCATGCCGAGAAGCTGAACGCCGCGGTCGAGTTTACCGAGACGTTCTTCGTCAGCGCGGCGACCGGCGACGGGCTGGCCGACCTGAAGGCGCATCTGGCCAAGGCGATGCCCGAGGGGCCGTGGCACTATCCCGAGGATCAGGTGTCCGACGCGACCGAGCGCAGCCTGGCATCCGAAGTGACTCGCGAACAGCTGTATCTGCAGCTGCACGCCGAACTGCCCTATGCGTCCGCGATCGAGACCGAGCAGTATAAGGAGCGCGAGGACGGATCGGTCGAGATCCACCAGCAGATTCTGGTCGAGCGCCCGACGCAGCGGGCGATCGTGCTGGGCAAGGGCGGCGTGCGGATCAAGGAGATCGGCGCGCGTGCCCGCGCCGAACTGTCGAACATCATGGGCCGCCCGGTGCATCTGTACCTGCACGTCAAGGTCAAGCCGGGCTGGGACGAGGATCGCGATTCGTACCGTGAAATGGGTCTCGACTGGGTCGATTGAAGCGGGGCTTCCGGCGGGGAAAAGCTTCTGATCCTCCCCGGCACGGGGAGGGGGACCATGAGCATTCAGGGAATGGTGGAGGGGGCTCTCCAAAGGCGCACCGCTCGTGGATGGCCCCCTCCGTCAGCCTGCGGCTGCCACCCCCGTGCCGGGGAGGATCTTTAGCCGAGAACCTCGTCCACCCATTCCGGCACCAGCTTGCCCGCCGCGCCCATGCGGCTTTCGTCGAAGAAGATGCTGCCGGCGGATGGGTCCAGATTGAGTTCCAGCGTTCGTGCGCCGTAGTGGCGGGCGGTCTGGACGAAGCCCGCGGCGGGATAGACTGCGCCCGACGTGCCGATCGATACGAACAGGTCGCATGTCGCCAGCGCATCCTCGATCCGGTCCATCTGGTACGGCATCTCGCCGAAAAACACGATGTCGGGCCGCAACGCCGGCGCCCCGCAGGCGGCGCAGACCGAACGCGGCGGCAGGTCGCCCGGCCATGCGGCACGCGCGCCGCAGTCGGCGCACAAGGCCGATCGCAACTCGCCATGCATGTGCAGCATCCGCTTCGCCCCGGCGCGCTCATGCAGGTCGTCGACATTCTGCGTCACGATCAGCAACTCGCCCGGCCATTCGGCATCCAGCCGGGCGAGCGCGTGATGTGCCGCGTTCGGCTGGACCGATGCCAGCGCCGCCCGCCGCATATCGTAGAAGCGGTGCACCAGCTCCGCATCCGCCGCCAACGCCTCCGCCGTGCAAACGTCTTCTACGCGGTGCCCCTCCCACAGCCCGCCGGGGCCGCGAAACGTGGCGATGCCGCTTTCGGCGGAGATGCCGGCGCCGGTGAGAACGATGATGTTCCGAATGTCTTGCATCGGAACGGGATACGCGGTCGGCGGGCTGTTCGGAAGTGTTTGGAGGCGGCAATGCGAACCGTTCGAAGTTCACACAAGGTCACACGGTATCAGGTCTTGCGAGGTCGGGAACGGCCTTAGGGTCACACTGGGGTCACACTGGGGTCACACTATCGGGATCCGAAATTCGGCGAGCGGGCCGGGATGGTCAGCGATGCGAAAGAGCGGTGCTGGCCGTAGCGGATCGAAGGCGTGTAGGACAGGTGACCGGTCGGAAACGGCCGTTCTCCGCACCACCGGCCGCTGGTTACCCTGCCGCCACGTCCGCCCGAACCAGCGGCGCATGCCGATCGACCAGCACCGCGCTGGCTTCGTTCAGCCCGATCAGCTCCACCGTCATGCCGTGCCGCCGCATCTTCGTGACGACATCCTCCAGCGCGCCGACCGCGGTGACGTCCCACAGATGGGCGGCGGTCAGATCGATCCGGGCCGTTCGCGCCGTATCGCGCAGGTCGAAGCGATCGGCGAAGATATCAGCGCTGGCGAAGAATATCTGCCCTGAAACTAGATAGATGCGCGTATCCATCGCTGCGTCGTAGGTCACGTCGACGCGCATCAGCCGCGTGACCTTGAACGCGAAGAACACGCCGCTCAGCACCACGCCCACCGCGACCCCGGCGGACAGATCGTGCGTGAACACCGTCACCGCCACGGTCGCGAGCATCACGACGCCAGACACCTTCGGATGCCGCGCGAGATCGGCGAGCGAGCTCCACGAAAAGGTGCTGATCGAGACCATGATCATGATCGCGACCAGCGCCGCCACCGGCACCTGCGCGATCCACGGGCGCAGCGGCACCATCACCAGCAGCAGGAATACGCCCGCGACAAGGGTGGAAAGCCGCCCGCGCCCGCCATAGCGTACGTTGCCGACCGTCTGGCCGATCATCCCGCACCCGGCGATCCCGCCGAACATGCCGGCCGCCACGTTGGCGAGGCCGAGCCCGGTGCATTCGCGCGCCTTCGAACTCGTGGTCTCGGTCAGATCGTCGACGACGCTGGCCGTCATCAGCGATTCCAGCAACCCGACCGCCGCCATCGCAAAGGCATAAGGCGCGACGATCCGCACCGTCTCCCACGCGAACGGCACGCCCGGAAGGCCGAGCGACGGCAGCGAATCCGGCAAGCGCCCGAGATCCGCCACGACATGGACCGGCATCGGGAAGGCGACGCTGATCGCGGTCAGCACCACGATGCAGATCAGCGGCGACGGGATCGCGGTGGTGATCCGCGGCACCAGATAGATGATCGCCAGCCCGCCCGCGATCATCGCATAGGTATGCCACGTCACGTCCAGCATCTGCGGCACCTGCGCGGAGAAGATCAGGATCGCGAGCGCGTTGACGAAGCCCGTTCGCACCGAACGCGACACGAACCGCAGCAGCACGTCGAGCTTGAGCAACCCGAACACGACCTGGAACAGCCCCGCCAGCACCGTGGCGGCGAGCAGGTATTGCAGCCCGTGCGCATGGACGAGCGCCGCCGCGACCAAGGCGACCGACCCCGCTGCGCCCGAGATCATCGCCGGGCGCCCGCCGGCAAAGGCGATGACGATCCCGATCACGAACGACGCGAACAGCCCGACCTCCGGGTCGATCCCGGCGACGAACGAGAAGGCGATGACCTCGGGGATCAAGGCGAACGTGCCGACCATCCCGGCCAGTATGTCGCGTCGCGCGCCGCCTGCATCGACGAACCATTCGGCGCGGTATCGCGCGATGGGAGAGATATTCATGATCTTCGGTCCGCAAATTGATCGCAGCGGCGCCGCCGTCGAACGAAGAATCATCGATCGGGTGCGGAATGTCTGTGCGAGGGATGCGTTGTCCGGCGGATCGGCGGCCGGAATAGCCACCCGGAATTGCACCGGGTCCATGCGAATGCCCGCGCCCTAGCGCGGAATCCGGGAGCGCGCAAACGCCACATGCGTGCGAACAAAAACGTGCCGTCACGCGCCTAAGGGCTGTTCGCTTCCGTCCCCCTGTGGCAGCAGGACGCGCATGACGAACATCGGCATCATCGGCAGCGCAGGGCGCATGGGTCAGGCTTTGGCAGCGGTCGTGCCCGATCTGGGCGGGACCTTGGTCGGCGGGATCGATGCGGGCGGCGATGCGGTCGTCCTGGCGCACGATGCCGACGTGCTGGTCGATTTCTCCGCCCCGTCCGCGCTGGAGGGTACGCTGGCCGCCGCGCGCGCGACGGGGACGCCGATCCTGATCGGCACGACCGGCCTGTCGCCGACGCACCACGCGCTGATCGACGCCGCCGCCGACGACATCGCCGTGCTGCAGACCGGCAACGTCTCGCTGGGCGTCACCCTGCTCGCGAAACTGGTGCGCGAGGCGGCGGAACGGCTTGGCCCCGACTGGGACATCGAGATCGTAGAGATGCATCATCGCCACAAGGTGGATGCGCCGTCGGGCACCGCTTTGCTGCTGGGCGAGGCGGCGGCGGCCGGGCGCGGCACGACGCTGTCCGAGACCCGCGTCGCCGACCGCGCCGGGCTGACCGGTGCGCGCAGCGAGGGCACGATCGGCTTCGCGTCCCTGCGCGGCGGATCGGTCGCGGGGGATCATCAGGTGATCTTTGCCGGCACGGGCGAACGGATCGAGATCGGCCACCGCGCGGAAGATCGGGCGATCTTCGCGAAAGGCGCGATCACCGCCGCCATCTGGCTCTCCGGCCAGCCCGCCGGACGCTATACGATGGGGCAGGTGCTCGGGCTGTGATGCCACGGGAATGAATAAGCGGCCATGAAGCGCGCGGACGTCTTCGAATTCTATCGGCGGCTGGCGGAACACGATCCGCATCCGGTGACCGAACTGGAATACGGCAATCCGTTCCAGCTCGTCGTGGCAGTCGCCTTGTCCGCGCAATCGACCGATATCGGCGTCAACAAGGCGACCCGCGCTCTGTTCGCGGAGGTCGACACGCCGGAAAAGATGCTCGCGCTCGGCGAGGACGGGCTGAAGGCGCATATCAAGACGATCGGCCTGTTCAACACCAAGGCGAAGAACGTCATTGCGCTGTCGCGGATGCTGGTGGACGAACATGGCGGCGTCGTACCGTCGGATCGCGACGCGCTGGAACGCCTGCCCGGTGTCGGGCGCAAGACCGCCAACGTGGTGATGAACGTCGCCTTCGGCGCGGAGACGTTCGCGGTCGACACGCACATCTTCCGCGTCGGCAATCGCACCGGTCTCGCCCGCGGCAAGACGCCGCTCGCGGTCGAACTGAAGCTCGACACGGCGACGCCGCAACCGTTCCGGCTGCACGCGCATCACTGGCTGATCCTGCACGGGCGCTATGTCTGCAAGGCGAGGCGGCCGGAATGCTGGCGATGCATCGTCCGCGATCTTTGCGCGTTCAAGCCCAAGACGCCCGCGCCGGTCGTGCCGGGCGCGCGGAAGGATGAGGAGGGAGACGATGCTTAGAACCGGACTGGCGATCGCCGCGATCGCGCTCACCGCGCCCGGCATGGCGCGCGACCGCAACAAGGTTCCCGAGGCGGTGCCGGCCGGCAAGGCGGAAAGCTGCATCTCGATCTCCCGCATCCGCGCGTCGCACGTGCGCAGCGACAGCGTGATCGATTTCGAGACGAACGGCGGCAAGACCTATCGCAACACCCTGCCCAACTCCTGCCCCGGTTTGGGCTTCCGCGAATCGTTCGCCTATCAGACGTCGCTCAGCCAGCTCTGTTCGACCGACATCATCACCGTGCTGGAAAGCCCGCCGGTCATGCGCGGCGCCAGTTGCGGGCTCGGCCAGTTCCAGCCCGTGACGCTGGCGAAGAAAGCCCGGCGTTAATTGGCTGGCGCCCCGCCGACGCCTTTGCTAGGCACATCCGCGCGCCGGCACCCGTAGCTCAGCTGGATAGAGCGCTGCCCTCCGAAGGCAGAGGCCACTGGTTCGAATCCAGTCGGGTGCACCATCCCTGCGCGGGCGCCGGGACAAGCCTGGGTTGGGCTTTCGCCACGTCAGTTCTCCATATGGCGGGAAGGTACTGAGGCCCTCTCCCGACATTCATCCCGCCACGGGAATGGCACAGCCCGCTAGTTCCAGGAAGGAGACTGCGCGCCTGGCGATACCGACGTGGGTCAGTACACGGGGGCGAGGAGCTTCGAGGTTTTGCTCTCGGGATCGCCATCAGGCAGCCGGACGGCCTTGATCGGGTGGGCGTCGTCGAGGGGGAACGGGAACACGTCGCTCGCTGGAGTTTAGCGTGGTGTTGTCCTTGGTGATCTCGACATTCGGATCGTGCATCATCGTGAACCAGTCGAGCAGGCCAGGCACTTTTCAGCGCGTGTCGCCGGTGCCGTTGCCGGCGATCTTCATGACCGCCGCGACGAGCTCATGATCCCGGACCCGGCCGTAATCGGGACGCGTCACTGCGCCCAGCCCGGTACGCCCGTCCTCGGTTTCGAGCGTTTTCATCAGCTCGGCACGGGGGTTGAGCAGCCCGTGCTGGAGGTTGATACCGGCAAGCGGCGCGGGCAGCTCTCGCAGATAGCCGAGGGCGCTGCGACCAAGCTCCAAAACTGGCCAACGACCAATGGGTCGGCGCGATCGGCTCGTCATGGCCGGGTGCGATCAGGGCGAGGCGTTCGACATTGTCGCGGCTCCGATAAACCCTGACCTCGCGTCTCGACGGTGCGGGTCGGCGTCGCGAGCGAAGCTTGCGATCGCGATGTTGCCGCTCGGACGGCGTGCGCGGGCGCTTCGCCAGGCTCAGGACTGGCGTGGCGCGCCCGTGACGAACTTGTCCTATGCGGCTTCCTTCCATTCCGACGAAAGGATTGCACCATCAAGCCGTGGGATCGAACACCTCATGCAGCATCGATATCGGTCCGGGGCTCTCTCCTCTGATCAGCTGCCGCAAGCCGCGCGCCAACCGATTTATCGCTCGGACATCGAATAGGTCATGGTGTCGCGCAGCGGTTCGATCATATATTCCAGTGCGGTCCGGCGGCGCAGCTTTACGGTGATTTGAACGGGGACGCCGGGGCGGATGCCCGTGTTGGCCCCGCGGACGGAGCGAAGACGCGCGATCTGGTCGTCGGGAACGACGATGTCCGCGGTAAAGTGATAAAGCCCCGTGCGTTGGTTCTGGACGCTGTCGGCCGAAACCGATCGAACCCTGCCCATCAGGATCGGCAGGGCACGGTCGTGCAGGGAGAGGAATTTGACTTCCGCTTCGACCCCGGACTGGACACCGTCAATGTCTTCGGGCGCGAACGTTGCCCGGATCTCCAGCGAGGCGACATCGGGAACGATGTCGAGGACGGTTTCCCCGGGCGCGACGACACCACCGACGGAATGCGCCCGGAGGTCGACGACACGCCCGGTGACCGGCGCGCGGATCACGACGCGCTCCACCTGCTCTTTGGCGGCGATCCACTTCGGCAGCGCGTCATTAAGCTGGAACTGGGTATCGCGCAGCAGCTTCGCGCTTTCGTTGGTCGATTGTCGGGCAAGCTGGGTTTTTTGTTCTCCCGTGCCGGCGATCTGTTCGCGCAGGGCGGCGGCGCGGGCGGCGTAGTCGGCAGCATTGCCGTCCAGTTCGGCCAGGCTGCGTTCCAGCGCCCGCACCGTGTTCCGCGAGACGTCGCCGCGTTCGGCGAGGCGGCTGGTGCTTTCCAGCTGCGCCTGAAGCGACCGGCGCTGCTGCGCGATCGATATCGCCTGCGCCTCGAAGCCCTGGATCTGGCGACCATATTGGTCCTGCTGTTCGCTGAAGACGCTGCGCCCCGACGTCAGCACGCTCCGCCGAGCGGTGGCCTGCGCCAGTTGGATTTGCTTGGCGGCCTCGATCAACGGCCGGTCCTGATCGCTGGCCTTGGCGAAGGCCGAGGGCCAGCGGATCGGGCCACCCGTCACTTCCGCTTCCAGCCGCGCACGCTGCGCCTGTAGATCGATGACCGCTGCGGCGAGAGCACGTTCGGTCGCCATCACCTCGGATTCGGACAGTCGGACCAGAATCTGCCCGGCTCGGACATGATCCCCTTCTTTCACGAGGAGCTGTTCGATGTTTCCCCCGTACCGGTGCTGGATGACCTGGCGATTGCCCGCCACGATGACGCGTCCTTCGCCGTGCGCGGCCGCGTCGAGCCGCGTCAGCGCGGCCCAGCCGAGGAAGCCGACGAAGAACAGCGCGGCGACGATACCTCCGATCAGGATGGCACGGCGCGGCGAGTCGTCGAGCGCGGCCGGATCGGCGACCCGCGAGCCGGATGCGACGGTGGTGGACATGGTGTGGACGCTCATGCCGCTGGTGCCGCGGTCGGCGCTGCTTCCGCTTTCACGATCTGGCCGGAATCGTTCGGACCGGATTGCGCGCGCATCGCGTCCTCCCGGCTCTTGAAGAACTGCACCTCTCCGTCGCGCAGCAGCAGGATGCGGTCGGCCGCGTGCAACAGCCCGGTGCGATGGGTTGAGACGATGACGGTGATGCCCGCCGCGCGCGCCTGCTTCAGCAATTCGGTCAACATCGCCTCGCCGCTTATGTCGAGATGGGCGTTGGGCTCGTCGAGCAACAGCACGCGCGGCCGGCCGAACACCGCCCGGGCCAGCGCGACCAACTGCCGCTGTCCCGCCGAAAGGCCACCGCCCTCGCGAACCGTCAGCATCGTGTCGTAGCCCTGCGCGAAACGCAGGATCACTTCGTGTGCGCCTGCCCGTCGCGCCGCCTCGATAACCTGCGCATCCAACGCCGCGGTGTCATCACCGGTCGTGGTCTGGAGGCGAGCGATATTGGCGCGCACGGTGGCGGGAAACAGGGTCGGCGTCTGCGGCAGGTACCCCATATGGCGACCGAGCGCCTCGCGATCCCAGTCGGCGAGACTTGCGCCATCGAGGCGGACCTCCCCCTCATCCGGGTCGATCGCGCCGGAAAGGACGCGCAGCAGCGTCGACTTGCCCGCGCCGCTTGGCCCGACCAGCGCGACGACCTCGCCCGGCGCGACCGTGAAGCCGATATTCTTCAGGATCGGACGATGCCCGCCGGGCACCCGTACGGTGACCCCGCTCACCTCGATCTTCCCCTCCGGATCGGGCAGCGCCGTTCGCGATACCGGCGCGGTATTCCGCGTGAGGAAGGCGGACAGGCCCTGATAGGCGACCCGCGCGCTGCTCACGTTCTTCCACGCCCCCAGGATCTGCTCGACCGGCTGAAGCGCGCGACCGATCAACAGCGATGCGGCGAAGATCGCGCCGGCGGAAATGCTCTGCTGGATCGCCAGCCAGGCGCCGAGCGCCAGCGCCAGCGACTGAAACAGCATGCGGAGAAACTTCGTCGCGGCGAGAAAGCCACCCGATGTGGCCGCGACGACGCCCTGTTGCGCAACGATCGACGCGCGTTCCCCCAGATGACGGTGGACCAGCGCACCGCGCATGCCCAGCACGCGCGCGACCTCGGAGGCAGCTACCGAATAATCCTGCGAACGGGAGAGCGCACCTTCGCCTGCCCCCGCCGCGGCGAGATCGTTGCGGGTCGCGCGCTCGCCGGCGATGGCGACGATCGTCAGCACCACCATCGCCGCGATCGCCATCGCGCCGATCCAGGCATGCAGCATGAAGCAGACCAGGATATAGATCGGGGTCCAGGGCGCATCGAACAGCGCCACGATCGCGGGCCCGGTCAATGTGCCGCGGATTGCGTTGAACTGGCGCAGCGCCGTCGTCCGCTCGACCGTCGTCACGCGGCCCGCCCCGAGTACGAGGTCGAGGATCGCCGGGGCCGCCAGCTTCTCCAGGCGCACGCTGGCACGCAGCAGGAGGCGCATGCGAACCAGATCGAGCACCGCGAACACGCCCAGTGCCGCGATCAGGATGAGGATCAGTACGACCAGCGTCGCGCCCCCACGCGTCGGGACTACCCGGTCATAGACCTGGAGCATGAACAGCGATGGTGCCAGGTACAGAAGGTTGACCAGCCCGCTGAACAGCGCCGCCGCCCAGAAATGGCGTCGCGCGGAACGCAGCGCCTCCGTCAGGCAATTGGGTGCAGTAAGATCGGGCATCACGCTGTCCTGGTGCCGAAGACGCTCCGAACCCCTTCGGGTTCGGAGCGTCTCGGGATATTGTCTACGCTGAAGCGCTAACGGATCAGGCGACCGCCACGGAGACAGAGACGACCGGCTTGCGACGGCGCATCGTAAAGCCGATTCCCCCCATGCCGGCGATCATCATCGCCCAGGAAGCGGGCTCCGGAACCGCCGAGGCGGTGATCTCGGAAATGTCGAGCAGCGCGGGAGCACCGTCGATGTCCGCGGTCAGCGTGTATTGGCCGAGCGTGAAGCTGGGCATGGAAGTCATGCCGGTGAACAGCTGCGACCCGAAGAAGCCGAGGAAATCGCCACCCGACAGTTCGAGCGTCAGGCCGCCGTTTCCGGCGAGCGTGCTGAACTGGATCGAGCTGGCGACGTCCGCCATGCCGCCGAAGGTGCCGCCGATGTTTGTGACGAGGAAATAATCGCTGCCGCTGTCGACCGGCGGGGCGAGCAGATCGGAATCGATGGTGAAGCTTGCGTCGAATGCACCCGACAAGTCGAAGCGATAGGTCGCCGCGTCTGCCGATGTGGAAACCAGTGCCAGCGGGGCGGCCAGCAGCATTGCCTTGATGGTCTTCGTCATGTCATTTTCTCCCTGGTTGATTGGTATTGGTTGCGATGGGTTCGACCGTCTCGGTCGACAGCGGCAGGCTGTCGGCCAGTGGACCGTCGGGCGGACCGGAAGGGCCAGCGGGCGAAGGCGTCACGATCTGCGGCGAGGATGCCTGCGGTATGACCGGGGCCGGACGTCCCTTGCCCTCATATGGTGGCAGGCGGTCCAGCAGACGGACGACCGGCACGAACGGGCCGAACTGACCGCGGCGCTGCACGACGAGATTGGTTTCCGGGCGATAGGCGATCGATCCCGTGACGAGCGTATCCGCCTGGAGCCGGCCGATAAAGGCAAGCATCGTCGCCTGCCCCAGATACAGGCCATAGCGGGCGTTGACGGTGAGGATTTGAGCGCTGAGCAGCCGCTGTTCGGAATCGATCACTTCGAAATTCGAACGGAAACCCTCCGCAAAACCACGCTTCACACCGCCGAGGGCGGCTTCGGCGACGGTCGTTGCGGCCGTCCCGACGCGGAGCTGCTCCTGCGCGGTGACGGTCTGGTTCCACGCGTTCAGGATGCCGGCAGCCAGCGTGCGCCGCGCATCTTCGATCTGGAATTCCGCCGATTGCTGGCGCGCGATGGCCGCCCGGACCCGCGACCCCACGACACCACGCGTGAGCAGGGGAAGGCTGAAACTGACCCCGCCACCCATGTTGGTACCCAGATCCCGTGTCTCGAACCCCTGCGGATTGACGTAGCCGAACGATCCTTGCGCCGTGATCGTCGGCCGGCGTTCGGCACGCGCCGCGGCGATCCGGTAGCCGCTCGCCTTTTCGGCCAGCTTGGCCTGCCACAGCACCGGGCTTTCCGCGGCGGCGACCCGCTGCGCCTCCCCGGAAGTGGTGGGCACGTTCGGCAAATCCGGTTCGGGATCGAGCATGCCGGGATTGCGGCCGACCGCAGCGGCGAAGCGTGACCGGCTCTGTTCCAGATTGGCGCGCGCCTGTGCCAGGGCGGCGCTGATGAGGAGCAACTGTGCCTCCGCCTGTGCGACATCGGTGCTGGCGAGATCGCCTTCCTTGGCGCGCGAGCGGTTTTGTTTCACCTGCCTGTCGTAATTGTCCACCGCGCGCGCTTGGATCGCGACGAGCTGCTGGTCGCGCCGCACGGAGACATAGGCGTTGATGACCTCGAACATCGTCGAGTTCTCGACGTCGCGCAGCCGTTCGCGTCCCGAGAGGACGTCCGCCTCCGCCGCGGAAACCTGTGCGGCCACCCGGCCGCCACTGCTCAGCAACTGGTTGACCGTCACTGCCGTGCCGATCGAACGCTGTTCGAAGATGGTGAAGCCGGACGTCGACAGCCCGCGCTGACGGCGTTCGTTGTAATTGATGTTGCCGTCGAGCTGGGCGCCGAGTCGGTACGGGCTCATGGCCTCGATCACCGTCTCGTCGAGCGCACGCAATTCGGCGCGCTGCGCCTGAAGGACGGGGTTGTTCCGATAGGCGTCGACGATGGCATCGGCTAGCGTCTCGCCGCTCGCCGCGCCTGGGGTGGCGATGGCCATGGTGCCGCTCGACAGGGCGACCGTCGCAAGCCGGTGCAGAATCTTCCGCATGATCGGATCAGCGCCGACGGGCGAAAGAGGCGGCCGCCGAAGGACGTGGCGAAGGGCCACCCGCTTTCAGTGGCCCAGCGCGCCGGTGCAGCATTATCGACAAGGGGAAACTCCGGTCGGTATCGGGAAAACGAGGACCGGGGCAGTCCGTGATGGACTGCCCCGGCAAGGTCGTCAGGCGTAGAGCTGAGCGCCCGTCGCCATGGCGTCACCCATCGTGTCGTAGAGGTAGAAGGCGGCTTGGTGCATATCGAAGCTGTTGCCCGTATGCGCCCCCGGCAGTTCGGCGAACGCGAACGCCGCCGTGTCGTTTGCAGCGCGGCCAGTCTGACCGAGTGACGATTCCTGCACGCGACCGTCGGTGAAGTCGGCATCGCCTTCGGTCAGGAAACCGTAAATCCACTGGCCGTTCGACTTGCCCAGCGCGATCAGCGTCGCGCCGCCTTCGCCGACCAGTTCGGCCGTATCGCCGCGTACGCTGTTATCGAGCAGGAGCAGCGCATTCGATCCCACCGTCAGGATGCCGTTCTGATCCGCGCCGCGCAGCTGCTTTGACGTCGCAATCGTGTCGCCGAAGCTCCAGTCGAGAACCTTGTCCTTGCCGCTGACGGCAAGCGTCTCGAACCAGAACACGTCGTTGCCGGTTCCGCCGAACAGCGTGTCGTTGCCGGCTCCGCCGTTCAACCAGTCGTTGCCGCGCATGCCGTACAGCTTGTTGTCGACCCCGTTGCCCAACAGTCGGTCGGCACCATCGCCGGTGACGACGTTCTCGATCACGCTGCCGGCTGCGATCGTGAAGGCAGCGTTGCCGCCGAAGGTGGTGCGACCGCCTGCGGCCAGCGAGACATCGACGGCCTTCGTCACCGCCGCCGCGTTGATCCAGTCCGCCCCGCCGTTCGTATCCGACAGGACACCGCGCGTCGCGCTTTCACCATCGATGGCCTTCATCGTGAAGAACTCGTTGGTGTAGGTGTACACGTCATCCGCGGTCGGCGTGGAGCCGAACATATCCATCTTTATACTGTTAAGCGTCAGTGAATTGTCGATGAGCGGAAAATCGTTCCCCGGGAACCGGACATCGAAGTCCATGTCCAGCGACTGGAACTCCAGCGTCCATGTGCCCTTCGTCTCGACGCCCCGGAAACCGGAGAACCCGAAGACGAACTCTTGCCCTGGCCCAGAATCTTCAAAGAAATCGCCGTCCTGGAACGTGAAGCCGACGGTTCCGTCGGGAGCGATCAGTTTGAATTGCGCGTTTGCGAGACCACCGACCAACGTCGACTCTATTTGGCCGTTGCGCTTTTCGATAGCAGTATGAGTATAGTTAATAGTCAGGTCGATATGCTCTACGTCAGTGCTTTGATTGACCTCGAACGTAAAACGCTGCGGTGTTCCGGTGATGTCGGAATTGGCATCGAACGTGCTGATAGAGCTTAGATCGATATCGGTGTTTGCCGTCAGTCCCACAGGCATGATGCCCGTGGTCGCCATCGTCTCGTTGCCGGACACCAGCGGCGCTGCGCGGAACAGCGACCAGACCTCGGCCATGCGCACCGCACCATAGGCATCTACCGCGCCATAGCCGTAATCGTTGCTGAAGTGCATCGCGCCGCCGTTCCATCCGGCCGTGTCGCCATTGAGCTGGAACGGGTTCTCGTTCATGCCGACCAGTACCGTGAAGCCGTTGCTGACGAGCCTCTGGACCACCGCACCAGTTTCGAATGCGACGGGCATCTTGGCCGACGCTGCGAGGATGTTCTTGACGTCACGCCAGCCAAGCCCCTCATTGGCATCCAGGATCAGCGACACGACGCCGGTCACGACTGGCGTCGCGCCGGAGGTTCCGCCGAACGAGTCCGTGTAATCAGCGGCCGTTTCGGGATCGATATTCATGTTATAGCCATCGACGCCGAGAAGATCCGTGGCCACCAGCCCCGTCCCGCCCAGCTCGCTGAAGTCGTTCGAGGGGCCGGCCACCAGGATGTGTGCGCCCTTGGACGTGTAATAGGACGATACGCCGTCGGCTTCGCGATAGGCGGACACCGCAATGCCGTGGCGATCGGTTTTGGAACCCTGCGACTGATGGTCGCGTCCGTCATTCCCCGCGGCGCCGATAGTGATCGTGCCCAAACCGCCACGACCGGTTTCGGCTGCATATGCAAAGGACTCCGACAACAGGTTCTGGAACGTGCCGGGGGTTGCACGAGAATTCGCCGTGCTGACCGATGTGCGACTGTCGCCCCAGCTATGATTGACGACGTCGAACTGGTTCGCTTGGCTCAGCGCGTTGAAGAAGGCGGCGCTATTTCCTCCATTGACGTCGATCGGAAGAGCGGCGTTGAAGATATTGATGCCCGTGACCTGCGCATCGAACGCGACGCCGACGCCGGCGCGACCGTTGCGCGCCGCGGCGATCAAGCCGGCGACGGATGTACCGTGTCCCTGCATGTCCGCGCCGGGCTCACCACTCATCGTTATGCCATCGACCACGACGTGCTTGGAGGCGTCGTAGTTCCTTGCCAGATCCCAATGCGTGCTCTGGACGCCGGAGTCATACACGCCGACGCTTACACCGCGGCCGGTATAGTCTTCCCACACCTTGCCGATATCGCCCAACCGGGTCAGATGCCACTGTCGACTGAATTCAGGCACGCCGATCGCACCAGGGTAGAATAGATCGAATGCAGTCGTAACTACCTTTCCGGTGTAATAGCCATAGGACCTGCCGATCGGTCCGTCCACGACGGGAGTTTTTTCGGCGGTCGTGCTGAAGAAGCTGCTTGCCGTCCAAGCGGCGCTATTCTTCAATTGAGCAGTTTGCGTCATGGTACTTAGAAGCCTCCCTCATAGTGATATCGTCATACTGATGAACGTCGGCAGAGAACATTGCCGTAGCAAATAAATAAAAGGCGCGAATATACATTCGACCGATCAAGATCGGGCGATGGTAAAACGATGCTAATGCTGAGCAGCCAGTGGCTTGCTTCGAGGTCAGTTAGATCGAATCACGAGTAGCCTGTCAATCTACCCACATGAGCAATCGGAGATCGGCGATTGACAATCACTGTCACTAATAATTGGCGTTCGTTTTTAAACGAATTAGAGACTTTAGATATATCAAGAACATGTATGCCGTTGCTGATAGGACAGAGACTTCCATCGACAGGCAACCCAAAAAGTCTTCTGCTAACTGAAAGAGTTAGTGCTCATTGGGGTTGCCTCAAGGATGTAAGTATCAACAATGATGTGTTCGGTATAATAAAATAATCTCTCGGAGGTGGCTAGCGCACTCATATTCCAACTTTTTTTTTACACTTTAGCGTCAGGATTCATTGGTCATAGCCAGAGCATGATGGTGGCCGCGAGGACGATGGCGGAGAAGAAGACCGTGGGCCATCGGTCGTAGCCAATGGCGACGCGACTCCAGTCCGTCACACGCCCGAACACCATCTCGATGCGACTGCGGCGCTGGTCGCGGCGCTTGTCGTATTTGGCCGGCTGGTTGCGTGATCCGCGACCCGGGATACCGTGCGGCGTGCCGGAAACGAGTGATCGGGTGAACTGTAATCAGTGGAACCAGGATTACGCTCGTTGGTCTCCTTGAAAGGGAGATGAAAGCGATGGCAGATGATCGACAGACTGATGGTCTATCGCCGGGATGGGCCGCGGGGCTCGCGCTCGGTGCTGTATCGCTGGCACTGCTAGCTGGCAGCCGGGCCGGCCCCACCCCTGACAATCCAAACACGCGGCGCTGGTATCGTCGTCTGCGCAAGCCGAACTTCACACCCCCGTCGGCGATCTACCCGATTGCCTGGACGGCCATTCAGACTGGCCTGGCCTATGGCGGCTACCGATTGTTGCGCGCCGAGCCATCGCCGCAACGCACGACCGCGTTGGCGTTGTGGGGTACGAACCAGATCGGCATCGGCGGATGGACTGAGGTGTTTTTCGGCCGACGGGCGCCAGGCTGGGGCACCGTGGCATCAGCGGCGCTTGGCGCCTCGGCATTGGAGTACGTTGTTGCCGCGGAAAAGGTGGACAGGACCGCATCTCGCGTCGGCGTACCGCTGGTTGCGTGGGTCGGTTTTGCGACCTTGCTGTCCGAGGAAATCTGGCGGCGGAATGACACTCCGAATAAGCCGACGCGATCGTAGAAATTCTTTGCGGCGATGGCAACGGACAGCTCAGGACGCTGGTTGAACCATAGCCTGACCTCTCGTCTGTAGGACCCGCAGCAGATCAGTCCGCCAAATCTACGTTCAAATCTCGGCAGTTCTCGGTCGGAATCGGAAATCCATGCCGCGTACCTTCAACCAAACCCGGTTGCAGGCGTTCAGAGTGAGCCGGTCGCCCCCGGGTCTCGGACCATCGTTCATGCCCGCCGCAACCGCTATAGGTGTCGCGCGTGCGTTCATCGGCAGGTAGGAACTAAGCTCTTCGAGTCGGCAGCAGCTTTAGCGCAGAGGAGGATCGGCGTCGTCTCGATCAGCTTCAGCGACCGCACCATCCGTTCGGTGGATGTTTTGTATTTCACGAAGTGCGACGACCTGATGTGGGCCTCGTAGGCGGCTCGATCGGCGTACACCTCGAGCAAGCGGATCTGGTTTGGCTGAGCAGCGATCGCTACCGAGTGTAGCATCAGGACGCCGGGCTCCAGCCGCACCGACGCCTCCTGCTCTTCGGCTAGAATAGCCTTGTAGGCGGCGAGCTGGTCGGGATCGACCTCGATCTCCGCGATCCGGACCATCGGCGAAGCGTTGGCAGCAATCGCTTCGGTCGCCGAGAGCGACAGGATCATAGAAGATATGGCCATCAGGATCTTCCTCATCGCATGTGCTCCCTTGCACTCTGGTACGCTACAGCCAGCATGCCGTGAGCTCTCAGCCAGATCACCGGGATGACGGCACTCCCTCGACCAACGCTGAATATTTGGCCGAAGCGGTCACGGCCGCCCCTACTCTGTGCTGGCGAGATATTGTTCGTCGGTCACCTTCTCCATCCAGGTCACGGCATTCCCGTCGACGGACTCCTGAACGGCAACATGGGTCATCCCCTGATGAGGTGTCGCGCCGTGCCAATGCTTGCGCCCGGCGGGGCACCACAGGATGTCGCCTGCCTTGAACTCGAGCTTGGGCCCGCCTTCGACCTGCGTCCAGCCAACGCCCTCGGTTACGATGAGGGTCTGACCTGCTGGATGGCTGTGCCAGGCAGAGCGGGCACCCGGTTCGAAGTGGACGATCGCGCCGCCGACGCGCGACGGATCGGGGCGCTGGAACTGCCCGGTGATGGTGACCTTGCCCGTGAAATATTCGGCCGGACCATCGACCGTTTTCATGTCATCTTTGCGGCTGATTTCCATCATGTGATTCCTTCGCGGTATAGGCGGCGAGACGTCGGGTGCCAGAACGGACGAGACTGCCAGAAGAAGGCCGAGCATCAACGTGCAACGCCAGTTGTGGCCGCGTTCGCCGGTCGAGCGTCGAGCGCAGCCAGCACTGCCCCTGCGAGCAGCAGCACGGCGCTGGCCAGGAAGGTCGCGCGGTACCCGCCGACATCGAACAGAAGCCCGCCACCGGCCGCGCCAAGCGTGATGGCGAGCTGGACGACTGCCACCAGCAACCCGCCGCCCGCTTCGGCATCGTCGGGGAAGCGCCGCGCGACCCACGTCCACCATGCGACAGGCGCGCCCGTGCCAACCACGCCCCAGAGCGTCAACAGGATGGCCGTGGGCACCGCCAGCGTCCCGAACGCCACCAGCATGCACGCGATCGCGGCCAGTGCGACTGGCGCGAGGATCAACGCGGTGGACAGGCTGCGGGCGACCAAACGGCCAAAGAGCCAGGTGCCGCACAGTCCTCCGGCTCCCATCAGCAGCAGGACGACAGACAGGGACGAAACGCCAAGCTGCGTTACCCCTTCGAGGAACGGCCGCACATAGGTGAACAAGGCGAATTGTCCGGCGAAGAGCAACGCCACGGCGGCGGCGCCGATCCGAGCGCGCGGGCGGCGCAAAATACCGAGCGCGCTCGTACCGACCGTTCTCCGGTCGGACGGCATGGCAGGGAGCGTCAGCCACTGCCACGCGAAGGTAACGGCCGCGAGCGGGACGACTACGAAAAACGCGCCGCGCCAGCCGATATACTGGCCAAGGAAGCTGCCGAGCGGCGCGGCCACCGTCGTCGCCAGCGCATTGCCGCCGTTGAGCAGGCCGAGCGCCTTGGGTACCTGATCCTCGGGTACCAGCCGCAACACGGTTGCCGCCGACATCGACCAGAAGCCGCCAACGACGACACCCAGCAATGCGCGACCGGTCATGAACACGAGGTAGTTGGGCGCAAAGGCGACCGTCAGGCCAGATAGCAGCATAAGCAGAGTAAGGCCGAGCAACAGCGTGCGGCGATCGATCCCGCGGGTCAGAGTCGCGATCGACAGGCTGGTCAGCACCGCGAACAGGCCGGAAACGGCGATGGCCTGCCCAGCCGCACCCTCGGTGAGATGAAGGTCGGATGCGATCGGAGTGAGGATGCTGACCGGCATGAACTCCGACGCGATCAGCGTCGACACGCACAGCGTGAGCGCCCACACGGCAGACCACCCTGTCCGCGCTTGCTCGTGCGGATTTGCTTGGCCATCCAGGACAGCTGATTGCGCCACACAAGGTCTCCACGAACCGTCACAGGCAGAAGGCGCGTGACGGATCTATCGGATATATGCCGGGCAGCGGCGAAGATGAGCCCAAGGTCATGCAATGAAGCGATGAGCTGAGCTCACCGGTTGTGGCCCTTCAGAGCCCTAGGGGTTTCAACTCACGGATGAGATCGATCAGGAGCCGCAGTCCGGTAGGGAGTTGGCGTCGGCCTGGATAGTAGATGTGAAATCCGGCCCCGAGTGGCGCCCAGTCCTTTAGCACGATGCGCAGTTTGCCCTCGGCGACGAACCCGGCAACACTGGGAGCCGGAAGGTAAGCAAGCCCCGTCCCGGCCGCAGCCAAGGCCAAGGCGAACTGCGTCTCATCGAGCGAGATCGCCCCTGGTACCTCGATCGCGATCTCCTCCCCATCCTTCTCGAACTCCCATCGATAGAGGCTCTCGTCTCCCAGCCTGATCCGCAGGCACTGGTGTTCGGCAAGCTCGGACGGATGCGTCGGCGTGCCGTGGCGATCGAGGTACGCCGGCGCCCCGACCACGACCCAGCGGACGTCGCTCGACAACCGCTGCGCAATCATGTCTTCTGGAACGGTCCCGCCCCAGCGGATGCCTGCGTCGGCCCCTCGCGCGACCACATCGACGAGAAGGTTGGAGATCGTGACATCGACCGCGATGCCGGGGTAGCGCTGTACGAACACCGGCAGCACCGGCCCGAGCAGAAGCGAGCTTGCCTGTTCCATGACATTCAGGCTGATCCGACCGGCCGGCACGTCGCGATAGCGGTTCAACCCCTCGACCGCAGACCCGATCGCGTCGAAGGGCGCGGTAAGCGCCCCGTAAAGTTCTTCCCCCGCGGCCGTCAGCGTAACGCTGCGGCTGGTCCGGTTGAGGAGGCGCACGCCAATTCGTGTCTCCAGGCCTTTAAGCGAATGGCTGAGCGCCGACGCGCTGACACCCAGATCCAGCCCTGCACGTCGGAAGCTCCGGTGCTTTGCAAGAGCCAGAAAATAGGCATAATCCGCGAGATCGGTTCGGCTGATGCGCATTTGATAGTCATTGCCGCCAGATCTGGCCGGACACAATATGGCTGAGCGGCCCTCAACGCCAAGCCGGGGTTATATGGAGCGCTGAATCCACTCAACCAACGAACCGTCGTCGGCTCGTGGAGGCCTTCTTGGAACAGCGAGACCCGGATGCAGCCGCTAGCGACGCCCGAGAAACTTCCCACGTTCGGAAAGTTGTTCACCTCCAAAGGTTCAAGCGGCCCGCGCGAAATCACTGGTGCCCACCGAAAGGCCCGATTTGCCTCGGAAAACGCAGTGGAAAGCTGATCCAGATTGGGAACCGCCGCGGTTGTTCCGCTGTTGACCCATACCGGACCATGCGCTCGGCGCGCTCGGTACCCGTCCTGGCGCTTTTCGTCAGGAGAGATGCCTTGAAGTCGATCGTCACCCTGGTTGCTGTTGCCGCCTTGCTTCCACTGTCCGCGTGCAACAAAAGCCCATCCGACAAACTCGCTGATCGTGTCGAAAACGCAGCCGACACCCGTGCCGATGCGATGGAGGCCAACGCCGACGTCCTGCGCAATCAGGCAGCCCAGCTCGACAATCGTGCCGAAAAGGCCCGCGACACCGGCGAATCCCGTTCGGATGCGATCGAAGCGGCCGATATGAACGTCGCGGCAATGAGCCAGGAACAGCGGGACGCAATCGTCGCCAATCAGGCGGCAGCCGTCCGCTGATCCCAGCGCCTGGCTGGTAACGCGGCCGGGCCCTATCCGAAAGCCTTGCCCATGAACGCCGGCTTTCGCCGCCTCGCCGATTATCTCGGCTCCAGCTATTGGTTCGTCCCTACCGTGATGGCCGTCGCCGCGGTGCTGTTGGCGGGCGGCATGGTCGCGCTCGACACGATGGTCGGTTCGTCCTGGATGGACGACTATGTCTGGCTATACGCGTCGCGACCGGACGGGGCGCGGCAGGTTCTGTCGTCGGTCGGCGGGTCGATGATCACCGTCGCCGGCACGGTCTTTTCGGTCACGATCGCCGCGGTCGTCTACGCCTCGGGCCAGTACGGGCCTCGGCTGCTGACGAACTTCATGCGCGATCGCGGCAATCAGGTGACGCTCGGCACCTTCATCGCCACCTTTCTCTACTGCCTGCTGGTGCTGCGCACGATCCACTCGGCTGAGGAGTCCGGTGGCTACGGCTTCGTGCCCAACCTCGCCCTGCTGGTCGGCGTACTGTTGGCGCTCTGCTCGATCGCGGTGTTGATCTACTTCATCCACCACGTACCCAGCAAAATCCACATCAACAGTGTGATCGAGGATGTCGGCGACCGATTGCTGCGCGGCATCGACGATCGCTTCCCCCGCTTCGTCGGCAGCGCGCCGGACGATCGTGCAGCGACCAAAGCCGAGATGCCGGCCACCTTCCGCGACGATGCCAGCGAGAGCGTCGGGGAGCAGCGTCGGATCGTAGCGGCCAAGGATACGGGGTATATCCAGTTCCTCGACGACGAGGCGGTCCTGCGCATCGCGTCCAAGCACGATCTTGTCCTGCGCCTGCAATACCAACCCGGTGACTTCGTCCATGTCGGCCGGGCGCTGGTCGAAGCCTGGCCGCCGGAAAGGTGCGACGATGCCTGTGCAGACGATCTACGCAATACCTTCTCGGTTGGCTCCCAGAGATCGGCTTTGCAAGACCTGCGCTTCCTCGTCGATGAACTGGTCGAGATCGCGGCACGGGCCTTGTCCCCCGGCGTCAACGATCCCTTCACGGCGGTGACCTGCCTAGACTGGCTGAGCGCTGCCATGTCCGACCTGGCCGAACGGTCGCTGCCGTCGCACTTGCGGGTCGACGATCAGGGAATGCTCCGGGTGATCGCGCATCCCACCACCTTCGCATCGCTGATGGACCGTTCGTTCGGCGCACTGGCGCAATATTGCGCGGCCGACATGGTGGCGAGCCTGCGCTACCTGAACGCACTGGGCGAGGTGTCGCTCGACTGCGACGCACCTGACCGGCTGACGACGATCCGCCTCCATGCTGACAGGCTTGAGGAACTGGCGGCCGAGGCGCTGAAGGGCTTCAACCTGACCCGAGTCCGGACCCGCACGGCCGAGTTGCGCAGCGCGCTCGACCAACCCGACTATAAGCGTCGCCTGCGCGACGGCACGGCGTGGCTGGCCGGGACGGCCTGAAAAAAGGCTGTCCGGCGAGCGACGACGCTATACTCCGCGCAACATGCTCCCCCGGGCGATCGTTGGCAGATAAACAAGGATGAGTTCGCCTGTGCTGACCCCGTTCGACGCTGCCGCGATCCTCATCGTGCTCGCCGCAGTGCTCGGCTACTTCAATCATCGCGTGCTGAAACTACCGACCTCGATCGGCTTGACGATCATGGGGGCGGTCGCCTCGTTGCTGGTGGTCGGGATCGATCGACTACTGCCCGGCAGTCAGGTTGGTGAACAGGTCGTCGGCTTTATCGCGGGTATCGATTTTCACACGACGCTGATGGACGGCATGCTGTCGTTCCTGCTGTTCGCAGGCGCGTTGCACGTGAAGTGGGACGACATGCGACGCGGTCGCTGGCCGATCGTCGTGCTCAGCACATTCGGCGTCCTACTGTCGACCATGATCATCGGCGGAGGTTTTCACCTGATCGCCGGGTGGCTCGGCCTCGCCCTCCCATTGATCTGGTGCCTCGTCTTCGGTGCTCTTATCAGCCCCACCGACCCCGTCGCCGTCATGGGCATCCTCGGCCGGGCGGAGGTGTCGCCCACGTTGAAGGCGACGGTCGCCGGGGAGAGCCTCTTCAACGATGGTGTCGGCGTCGTCGTCTTCGCGATCTTGCTGGAGGCGGCGCTCGGAACGGAGCCGCTGTCGCTCGGCCACGGCGCTGCGCTGTTCCTGCGAGAGGCCGGTGGGGGTTTGCTCCTGGGGCTGGTCGCAGGCTGGATCGGCTACCGCGCGATGCGCTCGATCGACGAATACAATGTCGAGGTGATGATCTCGCTGGCCGTGGTGATGGGGGGCTATGCGCTCGCGACGCAACTTCACATCAGCGGTCCGGTGGCGATGGCAGTGGCCGGCCTGCTGATCGGCAACAAGGGCGTCGCCGATGCGATGAGCGACATCACTCGCGATTATCTGCTGAAGTTCTGGGCGTTGATCGACGACATCCTCAACGCTGTCCTGTTCCTTCTCATCGGGCTCGAGGTCGTGACCATTCCCTGGGATCCGCGGCTGATCGCTCTCGGCCTGGCGGCCGTGCCGTTGGTGCTCCTCGCCCGCGGGATTGCAGTCGTCGCGCCGCTTGCGATCCTGCGACCGATCCTTTCCCTGGGTCGGCTCGCCCCGTTGACGCTGATCTGGGGCGGGCTGCGTGGCGGCATCTCGGTGGCGTTGGCGCTTGGCTTGCCGGACGGCCCGGCGCGGTCGATCGCGCTGGCCGCCACCTACATCGTCGTGCTTTTCTCGGTCATCGTACAGGGCGGTACTGTCGAGCGTGTGCTGGACCGCGCCAAAGCTCGCAGCCCGACGTAGCGGATCCGCGAATGTTGCCCGCGCGTTTCGTACGGCCTAGTGGCTGTCGGATCGGCGAGGCGGCGTGCGTCGATCTTCCGCTTCTCGCTTCGAAAGTCTTTGCATGGCCGTGGCTCCCGACGAACGCGCGGCCGTGCTGGAGCGCACGCGTGCGCTGAAGATGGCGCGGTCCGTCCATGCCTATGTGCGCGGCAATACGGCGCAATTCTACGAATGGTTGGCCGAATCCAAAGTCGCCAGAAGCATTCCGGAAGGTCCGCCGGTGTGGATTTGCGGCGATTGCCATCTCGGCAACCTGGGGCCGCTCGCCGATGCGGATCGCCACGTCGACATCCAGATCCGCGATCTCGACCAGACGGTGATCGGGAATCCGGCGCACGATCTCATCCGGCTCGGGCTATCGCTGGAAACGGCCGCGCGCAGTTCGGACCTGCCCGGCGTCACCACCGCGCAGATGATCGAGGCGATGATCGACGGGTATAGCCGGGCGATGACCCCGACGCAGGAGGACGACCCGCGCGAGCCCGATGTCGTCCGCTCCGTCCGGCGCGAGGCGATCGGCCGGCGCTGGCGGCACCTCGCCAAGGACCGGCTGGAGGATGTCGAGCCGACCATCCCGCACAACAAGCGCTTCTGGAAGCTCGCCCGCGTCGAGAAGGACGCGATCGAGGCGCTGTTCGCCGAACGTCCGGTGCGCGCGAAGAGCATGGAACTGGCCGGCGTGACGGGCGCGGGTACGCTCCGCGTCGTCGATGCCGCCTATTGGCGCAAGGGGTGCAGCTCGCTCGGGCGCCTGCGCTACGCGGTGCTGATCGGCATTTCGGACGGGAAGGCGAAGACCGAACGCCTCGCGCTGGTCGATATCAAGGAAGCCGTTCCCCCGGTCGTGCCCGTCGCGAAAAAGGCGGCGATGCCCGCGGACTTTGGCGAGCGCGTACTTGCAGGGGCGAAAGCGCTGTCGCCGAATCTGGGCGACCGCATGATCGCTGCACATATCCTGGGCAAACCCGTCATCCTGCGTGAACTCGCGCCGCAGGATCTGAAGATCGAGATCGACCAGTTCAGCCGCAAGGAAGCGATCGTCGCCGCCGCCTATCTGTCGTTCATCGTCGGCGAGGCGCATGCCCGTCAGTTGAGCGACGAGGCGAGACTGGCGTGGCGGGACAAGCTGACCGCGCGCGACGGCACGCTGGATGCGCCATCCTGGCTGTGGGAGGCGATCGTCTCGCTCGCCGGGTCGCATGAGACGGGCTATCTTCAGCATTGCCGCCGCTTCGCGCTGAAACGATAGGGCGCGCGGCGATGCCGCTCAGCGCGCCTCGGCGATCGTCGCCTGCCGTGCGATCAATTGCCAGCCCGCCGCGCGCTTCGCCCAGACGTCGGTGAACGGCCGCATCACCTGCTTGCCCGCGCCCGGTCCCTTGACCGGGACCATCGTGTCATAGCCCATCACCACCGTCACCTCGGGCTTTTCCCCGACGAACGTGATGTGTTTGCGGAAGTCCTTATAATCGAGGAAGTCGCTGGCCATCGCGGCGATCACGTCCTCGCGGTGCAGGACGGTGTTGTTGGGCGAATTCACGACGAAGTCTTCGGCCCATACCGCCCGCACGCCGTCGGCATCGCGCGCCATCATGGCCTTTCCGAGTCGTCCGTACGCCGCGCCGATCTCCGGCGGCATCCGCACGCCGGGGCTGAGTTGCGCCGAAACAGGCGCCACGATCAGAAGCGCCGCGACCAGACCGATCTTCCTGAGCATGATGACGAGTCCAAGAATGGTTGACGGCGGTCATGATGCGACGACTTGTCCCCGCCTGCAACGACGAGTTTGGCCGCGTCGTGGCGGGATGCGGGCGGCCGGAGGACGCTGATGTCCTCAATATTAGCACGCGCCCCGACGCAGGGTCCTACTCGGCCGCGTCCAACATGCGGATGATGCCGGAAAAGTCCTTGCCGCCCTGCCCGTCCGCGTTGAACCGTTCGTAGAGTTCGGCGGCTTTCGCGCCCATCGGAGTCTGTGCGTCGGCGTCGGTCGCGGCCTGCATGGCGAGGCGCAGGTCCTTGAGCATCAATGCGGCGGCGAACCCGCCCTGATAATCGTGGTCGGCGGGGGTGTCGGGGCCGACGCCGGGCAAGGGGGCGTAGGTCGTCATCGACCAGCTCTGGCCCGACGAGACGCTGGAGATGTCGAAGAATTTCTGCGGATCGAGGCCGAGCTTCTGCGCGAGCAGGAACGCCTCGCACGTGCCGGCCATCGTGACGCCGAGTAGCATGTTGTTGACGATCTTGGCTGCCTGACCGCTGCCGTTCGCGCCCGCGTGGATCACCGCCTTGCCCATGTCGGCGAGGAACGGCTGTGCGCGGTCGAACGCTTCCGCGCTGCCGCCGACCATGAAGGTCAGCGTGCCGGCATTGGCGGCACCGATCCCGCCCGAGACGGGGGCATCGACGGGGGTGAAGCCCTTGGCTTGCGCCGCTTCGGCAATGCGTTTGGCGGTGGCGACGTCGATCGTCGAGCAGTCGATCAGGATCGCGGAGGTCGGTGCGGTGGCGAAGACGGCGTCGGTATAGACGCTTTCGACATGCGTGCCCGCGGGCAGCATCGTGACGACCGCCTCGGCACCGTCCAGCGCCTCGACCGCGGTGCCGGCGGCGAGGCAGCCGGCGGCCTTGGCGCGATCCAGCGCCCCGGCGGACAGGTCGAAGGCCCGGACGTCATGCCCTTTCTTCGCCAGGTTCGCGGCCATGCCGCCGCCCATATTGCCGAGGCCGATAAATGCGATGCGCGCCATTTCTCTCTCCTTTCTGCTCCCTCCCCTTCAGGGGAGGGTTGGGGTGGGGCAGTGCCGCGAGCGTCTCGCTTGTGGCCTTCCCCTCCCCTGCCCCTCCCGCAAGCGGGAGGGGAGTTTAGTGGTGCCCCTCCCCTGAAGGGGAAGGGAGTTTAAGTTACTTCCCCGTCCAGGCGCCGGGGCGCTTTTCGATGAACGCGGCCATGCCTTCCTTCTGGTCGGCGGTGCCGAACAGGCCGTGGAACAGGCGGCGTTCGAACTGGACCCCCATCGACAGGCCGGTTTCGAATGCGGCGTCGACCATTTCCTTGTTCGCCTTGACCGCGAGCGGGGCCATGCCGGCGATCGTGGTCGCGGTCTTCACCGCATCCTCCACCAGATCGGCGGCGGGAACGATGCGGCTGACCAGGCCGGCGCGTTCTGCTTCCTCCGCGCCCATCATCCGGCCGGTCAGCACCATCTCCATCGCCTTGGCCTTGCCGACCGCGCGCGTCAGGCGCTGCGATCCGCCCATGCCGGGGGCGACGGCCAGCTTGATCTCGGGCTGGCCGAACTTGGCGGTATCGGCGGCGAGGATGAAGTCGCACATCATCGCCAGTTCGCAACCGCCGCCAAGCGCGAAGCCGGCGACCGCGGCGATGATCGGCTTGCGCGTTTTCGTCAGCGTCTCGTAGCCGCTGAAATGGTTGGTGCCGTACATTTCGGCAAAGCCTTGCGCCTGCATCTCCTTGATGTCGGCACCCGCGGCGAACGCCTTTTCGCTGCCGGTCAGCACGGCGCAGCCCTGGCTGTCATCGGCATCGAACGCGGCAAGCGCGGCGAGCAGGTCGGCGAGTACCTGCGCATTGAGCGCGTTGAGCGCCTGCGGCCGGTTGAGCGTAATCAGCGTGACCGGGCCGCGCTGTTCGACGAGGATGGTTTCGTACTGTGACATGATTTCATTCCCGCAGTAATTATGAAGCCCCGCCTACGCGGGATGACGGTGTAGGGTCAGGACGGTGCCCACGCCTCCGCATCGGGGAGCGGCGCGAAGATCTGGTCGATGACATGGTCGGTGACGCCTTCGGGCGTCGCCGGGTTCCAGTTTGGCGCATTGTCCTTGTCGACGATCACCGCGCGGACACCCTCCAGGAAATCGTGACGCTGTACGACATGCGCGCCGACGGCATATTCCTGGCGCATCTCGTCCTCGAACGTCTTCATCATCGCGCCTTCGTGAAGCAGGCGGAGCGAGACCTTCATCGTCTGCGGCGATTTGGTCTTGAGGGTGGCAAGCTGCTGCTGCGCCCATTCGCCATCGTCGGCGGCAAGCGCGGCGAAGATGTCCTCCAGTTCGTCCGAGGCGAACAGGCGGTCGATCGCGTCGCGGTGCGCGAGGATGCGGGCGTCCGGCGCGGGGCTGGACAGGGAGTCCAGGATCCCGGCGATGTCCTGCGGGTCGGCGGCGATGCGCGTCTTCGCCTCGTCCAGCGCGTCGCTGGTGAGATAATGCGTCGCGAGGCCGAGCGCGAGGCACTCCGCGCCGTCCAGCCGGTGGCCGGTGAGTGCGAGATAGCGCCCGATGCGGCCGGGCAGGCGCGACAGATACCAGCCGCCGCCGACATCGGGGAACAGGCCGATGCCGGTTTCGGGCATGGCGAATTTGGTGTTTTCGGTCGCGACGCGGAAATCGCACGGCAGCGCCAGACCGACGCCGCCGCCCATCGTGATGCCGTCCATGAACGCGACCGTCGGCTTGGCATACGTGAACAGGCGGTGGTTCATGCGATATTCGACATGGAAGAACGCGCGCGCATCGGCGCCGTCCTTCGCGCCGGATTCGGCGAGCATGCGGATATCGCCGCCGGCGCAAAAGCCCCTGCCCTCGGCATGATCGATCATCACCGCGGCGACGTGTTCGTCCTTCGCCCATCCGTCGAGTGCGGACAGGATCTGCGTGCACATCGCGGTGTTGAGCGCGTGCAGCGCCTTAGGCCTGTTCAGGCGGATGCGGGCGATCGATCCCTCGATCGGAGTAAGGACGTCCATATTCATGTCCTCTTCGCGTCTTCGCGCCTTCGCGAGAAAGAAAAATGGTTCACGCGAAGGCGCGAAGGCACGAAGAAAGCGACAGGAGCCGCTGCGCGGGGAAAATACATCATTGGCGGGTGAGGTCCCGGCCGATGATCATGCGCATGACCTGGTTGGTGCCTTCTAGGATCGAATGGACGCGCAGGTCGCGCCAGAAGCGTTCGATCGGGTAATCCTGCAGATAGCCGTATCCGCCGTGGAGTTGCAGCGCGCGGTCGACGATCGCACTGCCGCTGTCGGTGGACAGGCGTTTGGCCATTGCGGAAAAGCGCGACTTGTCCGGTGCGTTGGCGGTGACCTTCGCTGCGGCGAGGTACAGGAGCGCGCGGGCGGCTTCGAGGTCAGTGGCCATGTCCGCCAGCATGAACTGCGTGTTCTGGAAGTCGGCGACCGGCTGGCCGAACTGCTGGCGTTCCTTTGTGTAGCGGATCGATTCGTCGAGACAGCGTTGCGCCCCGCCGAGCGAGCAGGCGCCGATGTTGAGCCGTCCGCCGTCCAATCCTGCCATTGCGAAGCCGAAGCCGTCGCCTTCCGCACCGACGCGGTTTTCGACCGGCACGCGGCAATCCTCGAAGATCACCTGTGCGGTCGGGGATGCGTTCCAGCCCAGCTTGCGCTCCGGCGCGCCGAAGGACAGGCCGGGCGTATCCTTCTCGACCACCAGGCAGGAAATGCCCTTCGACTTGTGGTCGCCGGTGCGGACCATGCAGACATAGACGTCGTTATAGCCCGCGCCGCTGATGAACTGCTTCGTGCCGTTGATGACATAGTGATCGCCGTCGAGCCGCGCGGTCGCCTTCAGCGCGGAGGCGTCGGAGCCGGAACCGGGCTCGGTCAGGCAATAGCTGGCGATCTTGTCCATGCCGACCAGATCGGGGAGGAAGCGGTCCTTCAGCTGCTTGTCGCCGTACCGGTCGATCATCCACGTCGCCATGTTGTGGATCGAGATGTACGCGCTGGTCGCGGGACAGCCATAGGCCATTGCCTCCATGATCAGCGCCGCTTCCAGCCGGCCCAGGCCGATGCCGCCCGATTCCTCACCCACATAGATCGCGCCGAAGCCGAGTTCGCCCGCCGCCTTCCACACATCCACCGGATAGTGTTTCTTCTCGTCCCATTCGCCGGCGAACGGCGTGATGCGATCGGCGGTGAATTTGCGCGCCAGATCCTGGATCTCGCGCTGGTCGTCCGTCAGGTCGAATTGATTGGTCATGGGGTCTCTCTAGGGAATCGGGAACGGCGGGTGAAGGTGCGATCGCCGGGCGTGCGCTTCACCCATCGCGTCTAGCAGCGCTCGTACCGGTACGTCTTGGTCGGGGATTGCCCGGTCCGCAGCAACACTGTGCCGGCGGCGGTCAGTTCCAGAGTCTCGCGGGTGCTCCATTCCTGACCTTCCCCCTTATAGGTCAAGTCGGTGACCACCTTGTAGCGCGACGGGCCGCCGACGACCTTCGCGGTGGCGGTCGCCTCGTAGAAGGTCAGCGTGTCGCCCTTCACGATCAGCAGGCCCTTCGTATCGGCGCGCGAAATGTCGCAATCCGCCGGCCGCATGCCCCAATGGCCGTCGAACGCGGGCGGCAGCGAACCGGGCGCGACCGGTTTTGCCGGGTTTGCCGCGACGGGCAGTCCGGGGGCGACCTTTCCGTCCCGCGCGGCTTTCTCGGCCCGCGCCACCGCCGCTTCCGCCGCCGCATCCTTCTCGGCCGACGACGGCTCGCGGTTACAGGCGCCGAGCGCAGTGGCGGCGAGCAGGCCGGCGAGAAGGTGACGGATCATGGATGCTCCCTTGTGATGACGACGCCTTTTGACGGCTGATTGCAGGGTGAACGCAGGGATCGTGTCACATGATCCCTGCCGTCCGTTTCCCGCCGTTCGCCGCCGTGCGGTCGTCAGCCCATCGTCGGGATGACGAAGGCGTTGGCGCCGTCGCCCACTCCGCCGTCGGGCCAGCGCTGCGTGATCGTCTTGACCTTGGTCCAGAACTTCACGCCTTCCATGCCGTGCTGGTTGGTGTCGCCGAACGCGCTGCGCTTCCACCCGCCGAACGTGTGATAGGCGACCGGCACCGGAATCGGCACGTTGATTCCGACCATGCCGACGTTCACGCGTGCGGCGAATTCGCGCGCGGCATGCCCGTTGCGCGTGAAGATCGCGACGCCGTTGCCATATTGATGCTCGCTCGGCAGGCGCAGCGCATGTTCGAAATCGTCCGCGCGGACGATCTGGAGGACGGGGCCGAAAATCTCCTCCTTGTACGATTCCATCTGCGGCGTGACATGGTCGAACAGGCTGGGGCCGATGAAGAAGCCCTTCTCATGCCCCTGCAACTCGAACCCGCGGCCGTCGACGACCAGTTCGGCGCCTTCGTCCACGCCCGTCTGGATCCAGTTCTCGACGCGCTGCTTGTGCGCGGCGTTGACCACCGGGCCGTAATGCGCGTCGTTATCGGTCGAGACGCCGACCCGCAGAGCGGCGATCGCGGGGATCAGTTTCTCGCGCAGGGCGACCGCGGTCTTCTCGCCCACCGGCACGACGACGGGCAGCGCCATGCAGCGTTCCCCCGCCGACCCGAACGCGGCACCCGAAAGATCCGCGACGACCTGGTCCAGATCGGCATCCGGCATGACGATGCCGTGGTTCTTCGCGCCGCCCATCGCCTGCACGCGCTTGCCCGCCGCGACGCCGCGTTTGTAGACGTAATGCGCGATGTCGGACGATCCGACGAAGCTGACCGCGCTGATCGCCGGATGATCGAGGATCGCGTCGACCATCTCCTTGTCGCCGTGCACGACCTGCAGGATGCCTTCCGGCAGGCCCGCCTCCAGGAACAGTTCGCCCAGACGCACCGGTACGGACGGGTCCCGCTCCGACGGCTTCAGGATGAAGGCGTTGCCGGTCGCGATCGCGACGCCCGACATCCACAGGGGGATCATGCCGGGGAAGTTGAACGGCGTGATGCCCGCGCCGATGCCGAGCGGCTGGCGCATCGAATAGACGTCGATGCCGGGCCCGGCACCCTGCGTATATTCGCCCTTCAGCACATGCGGGATGCCGCAGCAGAATTCGATCACTTCCAGCCCGCGCTGGATGTCGCCCTTCGAATCCGCAATCACCTTGCCGTGTTCGGAACTGAGCAGATGCGCCAGTTCCTCCATATTCTGTTCGACCAAAGCCTTGAAGTTGAACATCACGCGCGCGCGACGCTGCGGATTGGTCGCCGCCCAGCCCGGCTGCGCCTTCTGCGCTGCGGCCACCGCGATATCGAGCAAGGCCTGGTCGCCCAGCTTGACGCTCGCCTGCACCTGCCCGGTATTGGGATCGTAGACATCGCCGGTGGGACCCGCGCCACCGCCCGAATGCCCCGCGATCAGATGATCGATGATACGCATGCTCACTCTCCTGTTTCCATAACTCTGCCGTGTTGCACGATTGCAGGCAACGAACATTTCCGCGGGGCTGACCTGCAATTATGCAGCCGCACCGAAACGGCCTTCACTTTCCCGGTCTCCGCGCGTGGACCGGCCTGCTGCGTCGAGACGCACGGCATGTCAGCCATCGCTCCGCAATGGATATCGGATGCCCGGTCGGTTGGCGATCACGTTTCCATGACTGGCGGAGTTTCGTTATTTTCGCGTAGGTTGTGGATGACGCTGCGCAGATATTCGGCTTTACCCTAGGTCTCGTCCACACCACGTCAGGCTGGCGGATATCGCCGGGAGGAAGCTCGAATGTTTCGTAGACTGACCCGAATAATACGCATCACCTTGCCGCTCCTGTTCGTCGTGGCCGCCCCCGCGGCCGCGCAATTGCCGTCGAACAGTCTTCCCGAATTCATCGCTGACGAGCGCGTGCTGATCGGCAACTATCATTACGAGGAAGAGAGCGACGGCTTCAAGATGGACGTGCATCTGAACGCGGATCACACCGCGCTCTACCGGATCAGGACGGGTGAAGATCAGGCGGACTTCATCAGCCTGACGGGGTTCTGGACGCTGGATAATCCGTACATTCACATCCACAACAAGCCCGGGCCGGTCCGGCTGGAGCCGAAAGGCACGCCGACGCGCGATCGCTCGGTGGGATTGTCGGTCGAGGCGACGAACGCGGATGGCAGTCCCGCCCAGGGGCTGGGGGTGACATGGGAAAACGCGAACGGCCTGTACATGATGTCGGACGGCCGACACGTCACGCGGACGCAGGAGATCGACAAGGCGACGCTGGTGAAGATCGTACGATCGTCCGACCGCACGATCCTGCGGACGGTGAAGTTCACGCCCGGCGGTCCGAACAGCTTCCGCTTCACCTATTATCCCAGCGACCAGGAGCCGTTCGACATTCCGGCGATCGCGCTCGATCCGCGCGGCGATACGCTGGAGGTCGAGGTCGGAACCGCGCAGGCCAAGCTGAAGCGCGTATCGCAATGATCGCGCCGTCCGACGTCGTGCCCCGATCCCACGTCAAGGCATGACGGGCAGTTCGATCCGGCTGGGATAGCGGGCACTCGTCCAGATACGCTGCGTCGCCTTCTGATAGTCGGACTTCTGCGCCGTGAAGATGTTCGGCACGAACTTCTGCGGGTTGCGGTCGTACAGCGGAAACCAGCTCGACTGGATCTGCACCATGATACGGTGTCCCTTCAGGAACCGGTGGCTGACGTTCGGCAGCTTGATCTCGTACGGCAGCACCTGATTGGCCGGGATGGGTGCGGGCTTGGAGAAGCTCTCGCGATACCGGCCGCGCAGGATGTCCATCGAGATCGCCAGTTCGTACCCACCCATTTCGGGCGCCTCGGCATATTCGGCGGGATAGACGTCGATCAGCTTGACGACCCAGTCGCTGTCGGTGCCGCTGGTCGAGGCGAAGAACTTGGCGATCGGCTGCCCCGCAAGGCGCACCTCGTCGGTCAGCACTTCGCTGACGAACGTGACGACGTCGGGACGCGCCTCGGCAAAGCGCTGATCGTCGACCAGCCACTGGCCCCATGTGGTCAGCGGGTTGTACGTGCCGAGGATCGGGCGCTGGCGGTACGTGACCGGCCGGGCCGGGTCCGAGACGTATTCGGAAAACCCGCCCGCGCCGGTCGGCGAAGTCCAGCCGAGACCTCCACCTGACGACAGGTAGATCGGTTTCGACCGCGACGGGCAGCCGCTGGCGCACGACATCGGCCAACGATCGTACCGCCGCCACTCGTTCGCGCCGGTCTCGAATGCGGTCACCGGAGCGATTCCGGGATCCGCGCTGCCCTTCAGATTCCTGTCGAAGAACGGGATCAGCACTTTCTGCCGATACCATGACGCCGAATTGCCGTTGAAGGTGATCGCGCCCAGCTTCGATCCGTCGGCGACCATGCCCTGGCCGTGGCGCCACGGGCCGATGATCATGTAATTCTCGTCATTGCCGCGGTCTTTCGGCTCCATCGCGGCATAGGCGGCGGGCGCGCCGTAGATATCCTCCTGATCCCACAGGCTATGGACGTGGAGCGTCGGCACCTTGAGCGGCTCCTTGCCGAGCCTTTTGTCGAGCGCCTGCAACTGCCAGAACTCGTCATAGGCGGGATGGTCTACCAGCTTGCGGAACATCGGCATCGTATCGACGCCCAACTGCTTCGCCATGTCGCTGACCGACCCCGCCTTCAGCCAGCTTTCATAGACGTCCTGCCGGTCGAATTGCAGCGCATATTTGGACGATTTGTCCGCGCTCATCCGGTACACCCAGTCCAGGAAACTCTGGCGGTAGGCGCCGTTATGGAACCAGTCGTCGCCCATCCAGCCATCGACCAACGGGTTGATCGGCACGGCGGCCCTCAGCGCGGGATGCGGATTCACGATACTGTACAGCGTGGTGAGACCGCCATAGCTGACCCCGATCGTCCCGACCTTGCCGTTGGTTTCGGCGATGTTCTTCACCATCCAGTCGATGCTGTCATAGGCATCGGTCGAATGATCGACCTTCGTGTCGTTGAGCGGCCCGACCAGCGGCCGATTGATGATATAGTCGCCTTCGGAACCGTACCGCCCGCGCACGTCCTGCACGACGACGATGTATCCCGCCGCGGCAAGATCCGCATAGGAGGTCGGCAAGGCCAACCGGAAATCGTTCGATGGCGCCCCGGTCAGCGCCTTTTCGGCGCCATAGGGCGTGCGCGCGAAGATGATCGGCGCATTCTTGATACCGCGCGGCAGGATTACGATCGTGTTCAGCTTCACCCCGTCACGCATCGGGATCTGCACCGTGCGGACGCTCCAGTTCTTCAGCGCAGGGTCCGGCGGAATGTTGGTGATGTCGCTCGGGGCCAGCGGAGCGACTTGCGACTGTGCCGGAAGAGCGCCGATACCGATGAGAAGCAGCATGGTGCCGAGGCGGTGGATCATCATACCTGTTCCCCTGACGCCGGACGTCCCCCGCCCGGCAGGATTCTGAGCTTAATGCCATTCTCTGCTTGGCAACAAGTGTCCTGCTTCGAAAATTATTCAGCGCGCTTCGGAAATTCGCGTTCGTTACCATGGCGGTGATAAATAGCCTTCCGCACCGACTACAAATGTGGTTGAACGATGTTTACGAGCGTAGTCGACAGGGGCGCGCTCTGCAAACCTTTCTGAAGTCGAGGCCGCTTCAATGATGACCCTTCCCACACGACGATCGCTTTTGCGTACCGGCTTCGGACTGATCGGGGCGCAGGCGATCGGCGTCGTACCGGCATGGGCGAAGGAACCCCCGCACGACGTAACCTTTGCGGAGGACTTCGACGAACTCTGGCGGACGCTGGGGGAGCGCTATTGCTACTTTGGCGAAAAGACGACGGACTGGAACGCCGTGCGCCGCTTCTACCGGCCGCGGGCCCTTGCGGCGGAATCCCGAGAGGCGTTCGGCGCGATCGTCGCGGACGTGCTGCGCGAGCTGTACGACGCGCATACGCATATGAGCGACCCGCCCGCCGATGGGCCGCGCGGGCCGTATTTCGATCTATGGGTCGAACCGGCGCAGGACGGATCCGCGCTCGTCACCAGCGTGCGGGCCAGTTCGGCCGCGGCGGATATCGGCATACGGGTCGGCGATGCGGTCCTTGCCGTGGACGGGCGCCCGATCCGTACGATCGCCGCCGGTGTGATGCCCCGGTGCCTGTCCCGTCCGGACCCCGCCGCCACAGCCTTTGCCTATAACGTCGCGGTGTCCGGCCGCCGCGCCCAGCCCCGCAGCCTCTCCCTGCGCTCAGCCAACGGCAGCGTGCGCGAGATACGGGTGCCGGTGAAGACCCCGGTGGCACAGCCCAACGTCGACAGTCGGATGCTCGCGAACGATATCGGGCTTATCGTCATTCGGAACTTCGACGACGATGCGGTCGTCGCTGCCGTCGATGCCGCCTTGCTGCGCTTCAAGGATACGGCCGGGCTGATCATCGACGTGCGGGAAAATGGCGGCGGCGATACGGCGGTCGCGCGGCCGATCATGGGACGCTTCATCACGCGCCCCAAACCGTATGCCCGAATGCGCCGCCGCGAGGGCGCGCGGCTGCGTTCCGCGTGGACCGAGACCGTCGAGCCGCGTGGTCCCTTCACGTACGACAAGCCGGTGGCGGTCCTGACGACGCGCTGGAGCGCGAGCATGGCGGAAGGATTTCCGATGGGCATGCGCGGGATAGGCCGCGCGATGATCGTCGGAACGCCGATGATGCGCGTCGGCGCCGCAGTGTTTCCGCTGCGGCTCGATCGGACCGGGCTCGAACTGCAATATTCGGCCGAGCCGGTCTACGACGTGATGGACCGGCCACGCTGGCTGCTGGAACCCGACATCCTCGTCGAGGGCGGCGGCGACATTCTCGCTGTCGCCATGTCGGCGCTGAGGGCCGGGACCGTCGGACCAGCCCGGCCGGCATGACATTCGGGGCTTTCCCGCTACGTCACGCGCAACCGCTGGTTCGCACCGCCGCGTCGCTCCGCACGATCACGACGGTCGTCATGCGCCTGCGCTGAGCGCCGCTCAGACGCGCATCGGCATCAGGACGTAGAGCGCGGGGCTCTTGTCGTTCTCGCGGATCAGCGTTGGGGCAGCCGCGTCGGCGAGATGGACTTCGATCGTGTCGCCATCCAGCTGCCCGAGAATGTCGAGCAGATACCGGCTGTTGAAGCCGATTTCGAACCCCAGCGAGGTATAGTCGCCGGGCACCTCTTCCGCCGCAGTGCCGTTTTCGGGCGAAGTGACCGACAAGGTGATCTTGTCGCGATCCAGCGCCATCTTCACCGCCCGCGTCTTTTCGGTCGCGATCGTGCTGACGCGGTCGACGCCTTCCTCGAAACTGCGCGGGTCGATCTTCAGGATCTTGTCGTTGCCGGTCGGGATGACGCGGCTGTAATCCGGGAAGGTACCGTCGATCAGCTTGGACGTCAGCAGCGCCTGCCCCAGATCGAAGCGGATCTTGGTCGGCGACAGCGACACGCCGACCGAGCCGTCGATTTCTTCCAGCAGCTTGCGCAATTCGGCGATGCATTTGCGCGGGATGATCACGTCGGGCATCGATTCCGCCCCGTCCGGACGGGGCAGCGTGATGCGCGCGAGGCGATGGCCATCGGTCGCAGCCGCCTTCAGCACCGGCTGCGGATCGTCCGACACGTGCCAGAAGATACCGTTCAGATAATACCGCGTCTCTTCGGTGGAGATTGCGAAACGCGTCTTGTCGATGATCTGCTTCAGCGTCTCGGCCGGCAGTTCGAACGACACGGGCAACTCGCCCTCGGCTATCACCGGGAAGTCGTCGCGCGGCAACGTGCCGAGCTGGAACTTCGCACGCCCCGCCATGATCGTCATCTTGCCCTCGGCCGCGGCAAGGCTGACCTGACTCCCCTCCGGCAGCTTGCGCGCGATGTCGAACAGGGTGTGCGCGGAGACGGTGGTCGCGCCCGGCTGATCCACCGCCGCCGCGATCGTCTCGTTGATCTGCAGGTCGAGATCGGTCGCCATCAGCTTCAACCCGCCCTCGGCCGTCGCCTCGATCAGCACGTTGCTGAGGATCGGTATGGTATTGCGCCGCTCGACCACGGACTGGACGTGGCTCAGCCCCTTCAGCAGGGTTGCGCGTTCGATCGTCGCCTTCATCGTGATTCCCCCGGGCCGCCGCCCAAATTTCGTTCCCGCCGAGCGTAAGGAGTCGGGGGTATTGTTCGTCGTCCAACCTTAACGAAAAAAGGGCCGGAGCAAGCGCTCCAGCCCTTCTTCCGCTGTCCGAAATATCGGAATTGGTGGTGTGGTTAGAAGCGCACGCCCACGCCGGCCAGGACCTGATGGCGATCCAGATCGATATCGTAGCCGTCGAGTTCGCCGTAATGCGAGTAGCGATATTCGCCCTTCACATAGGTGTTCGCGCCGAGCATCCGCTCGATGCCCGCGCCGACGCGGAAGCCATCGAGATTCTCACCCTGCTCGAGCCGTGCGGTGCCGACGCGGTAGTCGGTGTTGAAGCGCGCATTGGTGTAGCCGCCCTTCGCATAGATCATCGTGTCCGGCGAGATCACGAAGCCCAGGCGCGCACCGGCATACAGGTCGCGGCCGGCCTTGACGCGGACATTGTCGCCTGCGGTCAGCAGGTTGTTGGTGCGCGTCTTGATCGTCGAACCGGTGATTTCACCCTCGACGCCGAGCACGACACCGCCGACCTGCGCGTCGTAACCGACCGCGCCGCCGTACAGCAGGCCGTCCTTGCCGTTCGAATTGTCTTCGCCGTCCGCGACGCGATCATAGCCCAGGATGGCTTCGGCGCGGGCACCGGTGAACGGCGCGCGCTCGACGGGAACGTCCTGTGCGAATGCGGGGGCGGCAAGGCCCAGGGCCATCGCGGCGGTGGCGGCGGTCATAACGATCTTCATACTGGTAACTCCATTGCGACTATCCCGCCGATTGACGGCTGGGCCCGCCGGTTCGCGGCTGGGACTGCGTAAATAGGCGGCGCGATCGGAGGTTGCATGAACCTCAGATAAACGCGGAAATCCGTTGCTTTTGGGTCACACGGGGTTGAAGGACGGCCGATGGAAACCAACGCCACAATGCCGCCGCATACCGGCCGGAGGAAAGGCCGCGACCTGATCGCAAGGCACGGGGAAACCGTATTCAATGCGGCGAAAAGATTGCAGGGGGACGCCCCGCACACCCCGCTGACGCATGCCGGTTTCGCGCAGGCGCACGAAATGGGGATCGCCCTGCGCAAGGAATTGGGGGCGAAACCGCGCCTGACCTTGTGGTCGTCGCCGACCGGACGGGCCTTGCAGACGCTGGCGGTGATCACCGAACACCTCGAACTCGACTGGCACGACACGCGCACCGACGCGCGGCTCGTGGAGATCGGCATGGGCGGTTGGGGCGGCCGATACTATGCCGACGTCATTGCGGAGGTCGGCCCGGTCTTCGATCCCGTCAGCCACCTGCTGCTCTGCGCGCCCGATGGCGAAACCTATCCCGAGATCGCCGCCCGCGTCGGCGCATGGGCGGCGGAGACGGCGGAGGATGACGGCGACCGTCTGGTCGTGATGCACGGCATTTCCAGCCGCGTGCTGCGCGGCGTGCTGACCGATGCGCCACACGTCGCCGGATTCGGGGCACCCGCCCTGCCCGGCCTGCCGCAAGGCTCGGTGGTGGAAATCCGGGGCGGATTGGAGCGTGTCGTGCATCTTGGCACGGGCGGCGGCGGGGCTTGATCCGGCGTCGTATCGCGCTGCCGATCGCCTTGCTGGCGCTGCTGGCCGCGCGTGAGGCGGCCGCCGATCCGAAAAGCGCGACGCCCGCCAGGCAATCGCTCGGCGTGTTCGATCGCTGGGGCGCGTTCGTCGATCCGGCACCCTTACGCTGCTATGCCATCGCCCAGCCGGTCCAGTCCGGCGGCGCATCCCGCTGGCGCCCGTTCGCGAGCATCGCCAGCTGGCCACGCCGCGGTGCGCGCAACCAGCTCCACATCCGCCTGAGCCGCGAACGCGACCCGCGTGCGCGCGTGACGCTGTCGGTCGGGGAGCGGCGCTTCGCCCTGATCGCGGGCGCCGCCGACGCCTGGTCGCCAGACAAGCGCACCGACGCCGCGATCGTCGCCGCGATCCGGTCCGGCCGCAGCATGAGCGTCGAATCGCTCGGCAAGGGCGGCCAGCCCTTTGCCGACGTCTACGCCCTGCGCGGCGCAGCGACCGCGATCGATGCCGCCGCTTTGGGTTGCGCGGGGCGCTGATCGGATTCAAGCAGGGACGTAATTGCCCTCGAACTTCTTGAGATCGTCCTCGATCTCATACCATGCCGGTTTCGATGCAATGTTCAGATGCGCAGTTGGGCGCAGGCCCGGATCGTCATCCAGCGCCGACGCCGCGACCACATAGATTTTCCCCGCCTGCATTTCGCCCAGTGCCGACCCGCAAGTTCGGCAAAACGCCCGCGCGTGGGTCCAGGGAGCGACAGGCTCCAACCGCGTGATCTTGTCTGCCCCACGCACGAGCGTGAAGTCCTCGGCCGAACCGATCAGTACCGCGGCAAACACACCCTCCGACTTCCGGCACCTGCTGCAATGGCAATAGCTGAGAGAATGCGGTTTTCCGGATAGCTCGAACGCAACGTCCCCACACAGACAACTTCCACGTATCATCATATTGCCCCCCCATTTCAGAATTGGAACATATAAAGAACATATAGCGTGGTCAAGTCGCGGCCGGACCGTCGCCCCGCGCGCTGGAAAAAAGACGCCAGTTACGCTATATGTAGCGCATGCAAGATTCCGCGACTGCTCTCATGCCCATTCCCGGGCATTTCGACCCCGTACCCGTGCCGCGCGAATTGAAGCCGCGCGCCGATGGCCGGATCGACCTGTTAGGCCTGACCAAGATGGATCTGCGCATGGCGCTGGAGACGTCGCAGCTGGAGCCAAAACAGGCGAAGCTGCGCGCGAAGCAGTTGTGGCACTGGATTTACAATCGCGGCGTCACCGATTTCTCGCTGATGACGGACATCAGCAAGACGATGCAGCCCTGGCTCGAACAGCGCTTCGTCATCAGCCGTCCCGAAGTAGTCGAGGCGCAGGTGTCGGCCGACGGCACGCGCAAGTGGCTGCTGCGCAGCGACGATGCCCAGGATTACGAGATGGTGTTCATCCCGGATGCGGATCGCGGGACGTTGTGTGTGTCCAGCCAGGTCGGCTGCACGCTCAATTGCCGGTTCTGCCATACCGGCACGATGCGGCTGGTGCGCAATCTGACGCCGGGTGAGATCGTCGGCCAGGTGATGCTCGCGCGCGATGCGCTGGGCGAATGGCCGAGCCAGCCCGAGGGGCGCATGCTGACCAACATCGTGATGATGGGCATGGGCGAGCCGCTGTATAATTTCGACAATGTCCGCGATGCGCTGAAGATCGTGATGGATGGCGACGGGCTTGGCCTGTCGCGCCGCCGGATCACGCTCAGCACCTCGGGCGTGGTGCCGATGATGGCGCGCGCGGGAGAAGAGATTGCGGTCAACCTCGCCGTGTCGCTGCACGCCGTGACGAAGGAAGTGCGCGACGAGATCGTGCCGATCAACAAGAAGTACGGCATTGAGGAATTGCTGCAGGCCTGCGCCGATTATCCCGGTGCGAACAATGCCCGCCGCATCACATTCGAATATGTCATGTTGCGCGACAAGAACGATACCGACGCCGAGGCGCATGAACTGGTCCGGCTGATCAAGCATTATCAATTGCCCGCGAAGGTCAATTTGATCCCGTTCAATCCGTGGCCCGGCGCGCCTTACGAATGTTCGACGCCCGAGCGGATAAAGTCGTTTTCGAACATCATCTTCGACGCCGGAATCTCCGCACCGATCCGCACGCCGCGCGGGCGCGACATCGACGCCGCCTGCGGCCAGTTGAAGACTGCGAGCGAGAAGCAGAGCCGCGCCGATCTCGATCGCATGGCCGCCGAAAAGCAGGCTGCGCTCGGCTAAGTCCTGCGCAACGTGAAGGCGTTGCGGGTCCCACCTACTATAACTCGGCACGAATCCGCCGCGACCTACGTTACGGCAACACAACAAGCAGAGCCGCAAATTCCTGTCGTTTTTTTACAATTACTTCGCTTGGTGTCCGACGCTTAAAACGCGGATCGACCTATTCGTTACTTGATCTCGATTTCTTTTACACCGCGCTTTACGTGCTTTCGTCGAAGGTTCCCGTAAGCCCTGAAAATTTATATACCATTTTGATTCTGAATTCGTTTGACCGATCCCGGTTATTCGGTTTCTTTCGCCGCCCATGACAGTTTCGACTTCGACAGATCCCGGGAAACATCCCGAGGAAAGACGGCGCGGGCGTTCCGTGATCCGGTCCGGGGCACTCACGTTGTTTCAGCGTCAGGCGTTCACGCCGATACTGGAGGTCATCCGGAACGAGCTGAATAGCGACGCTGCGGGCATTACGATCATCTATGAAGAGTCGGCGTTCATCATTGCCGCGTCCGGCTTTCCGGTCGGCCGATACAATCGATCCGACTCGTTTTGCGCGCATGCGATACTTCAATCCGAAGAATTGATGATCGTACCCGACTTGCGCGAAGACGATCGCTTCAGCAGCCATTCGACCGTCGACCGCCGGGACGGGTTTCGTTTCTATGCCGGCATGCAATTGCTCGATGACGACCGGATGCCGCTCGGTGCCTTGTGGGTGATCGACAAGCACCCGCGGGATTCGCTGAGCAACGCGGAGATTGCGTGCCTGCGCCGGGTATCGCAGGCGGTGACGGCGATGATGCGGCGCCACGCGGCCGTGACGGTGGAGTGATGCACCGGCCGTGAAGGGTCGAAGCGGCGTGACGCCGGGAAGACCTGCCGCGCGATTGGACGATCGGGAAAACAGCGCCGCTCCCTACGCGCGCACCACAGATAACTGGCGTTCCGGCAGGATATCCGGCTACGGCGCGCAGCTTAACCGGGGGAGCGCCGACACTTGGAACCGACGACCATCGCGCTCGCGCTCTGCGCCGGGATCGTCGGGGGCACGATGAACGCGCTCGCGGGCGGCGGTACCTTCGCCACATTGCCCGCCCTGATCGCGATCGGCCTGCCCGCCAACGTCGCCAATGCCACGTCGAACGTCGCATTGCTGCCGGGCGCGGCGACCAGCGCGTACGGCTTTCGCGAGGAACTGGGCCCGGTCGGCGGCGTCGGCCATCGCCTGCTGGCCGGAATCACCTTCGCTGGCGGGCTTGCCGGCAGCCTGTTGCTCGTCGTCACGCCGAGCCGCGCGTTCGACGTCATCATCCCGTGGCTGCTGCTGTTCGCGTTCGTCGTGCTGGCGTTCGGGCATCATGCCGCCGACTGGCTGCATTCGCGCGTCACGATCGGCGCGCGGAGCCTGGTCGCGGCGCAGACGATCCTGGGCATCTATGGCGGCTATTTCGGCGGCGGCGTGGGGCTGATGACGACCGCGATCTACGGGCTGCTGGCGGGCATGTCGCCGCGTGCCCTGTTCGCGCCGCGCACGTTGATGCTGGCGGTCGCCAACGCCGCCGCCGCGATCGTGTTCGTCGCCTTCGGGCTGGTCGCCTGGGCCGCGTGCCTGCCGATGCTGGCCGGATCGATCCTCGGCGGCTGGTTCGGCGCGAAGGTCGGGCGGATGCTGCCGCCGCTCGCGGTGCGAATCTGGACATTGCTCGTCACCGGCGTGACGACCCTGGTCTTCTTCTGGCGCGCTTATGGATGAGGGCCGGTCGGGCGACGCATCCTGAACAATTGGTCCTCGCCGATCTCGAAATAATCGCCCCAGCCGCCGCCGCGCATGATCGGGTGCGCCTTCGCCGTCTGGTACACGCCGTCCTCGATCAGCGCGGGATCGATGTGAATGCCGATCGCCTCGCCCATCACAAGCCATTGGTCGAGCGCTCGGCCCTCCTTCGTTTCCAGCCGGATCAATTGCGTCAGGCGGCATTCGAACGCGACGGGGCTGGATGCGACGCGGGGTGGCGCGACCAGCCGGGAGGGCGTGGATTCCAGACCGGCGAGCGTGAATTCGTCCTCCGTCGTCATCGCCGAACTGACATTCATCGCCTCGGCCAGCGGACGTGTCGCGAGGTTCCAGACGAATTCCTTCGTCGCCGCGATATTCGCGACGCTGTCCTTCCACCCCATCGACGAGAAACCGATCAGCGGCGGCGAATAATTGAACAGGTTGAAGAAGGAATAAGGCGCCAGATTGCGCACCCCCGCTTCGTTCACCGTACTGATCCAGCCGATCGGGCGCGGTGCGACGATCGCGTTCAGCGGGTCGTGCGCCAGTCCATGCCCGTCGGCGGGCTGGTAGAAGTGAGGATCGACCATGTTTATGCGTCTCCGTTCCGGCGAAGGCTGTTCACTTCGAAGGCGTTAGCCGATAAGCAGGCCGCTGCCGAACGCGAACGATCGGGTCCGGGAAATAGGGGCGTACATGCCTGACACGATGGACCCCGAAATGCTGCCGCCCGCTGCGGCGTCACCCGGTACACGACCGACCGTCTATCGTCACCGCATTGCCACGCGCCTGTGGCACTGGGTAAATGCGATCGCGATCTTCGTGCTTCTCGGCAGCGGGCTTACGATCCTGAATGCGCATCCGCATCTGTATTGGGGCGTCTATGGTGCGAACTTCGACCATGCCTGGCTTCACACGCCGCACTGGCCAAGTTACCTTACGATTCCAGCGAGTTACAATCTCGCCATCGCCCGCCGCTGGCATTTGAGCTTCGCACTCATCTTCGCATTCAGCCTGCTGTTCCTGATCATCGCCAGCCTATTGAACAGACATTTCCAGCGCGATCTCCGGCTGCGCGCGCGGGATTTTCGCGGCGGCGTATTGTGGCACGACTTCAAGGAACATCTGGCGCTGCGGTTCCACGATCCGAAGAATCCCCAGGCCTATAACGTCTTCCAGAAGCTCTCCTACGCGCTCGTCATCTTCGTCCTGATCCCACTGATGATCCTGACGGGGCTCGCCATGTCGCCGGGCATGAATGCGGGGTGGCCGTGGCTGCTGGATCTGTTCGGCGGGCGGCAATCAGCGCGGTCCATCCACTTCATCGCCGCCGCCGGTCTGGTCGCCTTCACCATCGTGCATCTCGCGCTCGTCATTCTGGCCGGCCCGTTCAACGAGGTACGATCGATGATCACCGGTCGCTGGACCGTACCGCCGGAGGGCGAGATATGACGCTGATGACGCGACGTGCCCTGATTTCCCGGGGCGCACTGGCCGGCGGTGCGGCGGCGACTGGGGGGATGCTGCTGTCCGGCTGCGACCGGTTGGCGGAGAACGAACAGTTCCGGCAGATCCTCTTCTCGGGTGAGAAGATCAATTACCATCTGCAGCGTCTGGTTGTTGACCGGAATGCGCTCGCGCCCGAATTCCGCCCCGACCAGATGTCGCCCCGCTTTCGCACCAACGGCACCGCAAACCCCGGTACTCCGGAATATGGCCGGATGGTTGCGGAGAATTTCGCTAACTGGCGGCTGAAGATCGGCGGGCTGGTGACGAAGCCGACCGAACTCTCGCTTCCGCAACTGCGGTCGATCCCCGCCCGCACGCAGATAACGCGTCACGACTGCGTCGAAGGGTGGAGCGCGATCGGGAAATGGCACGGTCCGACGCTCAAATCCCTGCTGCAACTGGCGGGCGTGAAACCCGAGGCACGCTATGTGCTGTTCACCTGCGCGGACCTGTATGGCGGCAAACCATATTACGAGACGATCGACATGACGGATGCCCTGCATCCGCAGACGATCCTCGCCTGGGCAATGAACGATCGCGTGCTGGATGTCGGCCACGGCGCGCCGGTGCGCCTGCGCGTCGAGCGGCAACTGGGTTACAAGCATGCCAAATATGTCATGGCGATCGACGCCGTACCGTCGCTGTCAGGGATCGGATTGGGCAAGGGCGGCTATTGGGAGGACCGGATCGACTATGACTGGTTCGCCGGGATTTAAGTCCGCCGCTTTACCTATCTAAGTTTTCAAACCACTTCGGATTGGTTACGAAATCGGTCATGGCCCTGATCGATCTCTTTCTTGCGCGCCGCGTCAAGCGCGGGCAGCTGACCGTCCACCACGCCGATGGCAAGACGAGCCGCTTCGGCACCGCGGATGCCGCGTTCAACGACGTCACTATCCGCTTCGCCGATCGCGGCGCGGCGAACTTCATCGTGCGCAATCCGGGGCTTGGCGCGGCGGAGGCGTTCATGGACGGCCGCCTGCTGATCGAACAGGGTGACATTCGCGATCTCGTCAACCTGTTGTCGGGCAATGGATTGTGGGAAGAAGGCGGGCGTGGTTTGAAACCGTCGCCGGGACGCCGAGCCGTCGCCGCGGTCACGCACCGGCTGAACCGCATCAACATGGCACGCAAGTCGAAGCGGAACGTCGCGCATCATTACGATCTCAGCGACCGGCTCTACGACCTGTTTCTGGATGCCGACCGCCAGTATAGCTGCGCTTACTATACCGATCCGTCGAACACGCTGGAGCAGGCGCAGGACGACAAGAAAGCGCACATCGCTGCGAAGCTTGCGCTGAAGCCCGGCATGCGCGTGCTGGACATCGGCTGCGGCTGGGGCGGCATGGCGCTGTATCTTCATGAGAAAACCGGCGCGGAGGTGATCGGCATCACCCTGTCCGAGGAACAATTGAAAGTCGCGCGTCGCCGTGCGGACGAAGCGGGTGTCGCCGAGAAGGTGCGCTTCGAACTGGTCGACTACCGCCACGTCACGCCCGACCGGTTCGGCGGGCATTTCGACCGCATCGTTTCGGTCGGCATGTTCGAACATGTCGGTCCCGCACATTACCGCGCCTTCTTCCGCAAGTGCCGCGAACTGCTGACCACCGACGGTGTGATGCTGCTGCACACGATCGGGCGTATGGGTGGTCCGGGGGTGACGGACGACTTCACCGCCAAATACATCTTTCCCGGCGGCTACAGCCCGGCTCTGTCGGAGATCGTTCGCGGCTATGAAGGGCTGCGCATGTTCCCGACGGATATCGAGATCCTGCGGCTGCATTATTCCTACACCACCGACGCATGGTACGATCGCACCGTGGCGGCGAAGGACCAGATCGTCGCCTTGTACGACGAACGTTTCTACCGGATGTGGACCTTCTATCTGGCGGGCGCGAGCCAGGCGTTCCGCTTCGGCGGGCTGTGCAATTATCAGCTCCAACTGTCCCGCAGCCGTATCGGCGTCCCGATCACCCGCGATTACATGATCGAGGAGGAACGGCGGCTGCGCGGGTAAGGCCCGCCGGATACGGTAGCGTCAGACGATTTCGGCCAGCGCCCGCGCGAGTTCCTCCTGCCGGAACGGCTTGGCGAGACGCGGTATATCCGCCGCTATGCCCTCCGCCTCGGCATAGCCCGTGACGAGCAACACCGGCAGCCCGGGCCGCATCGTGCGGATCGCCACGGCAAGATCGCCGCCGGTCATCCCCGGCATCATGTGGTCGGTCACGACCAGATCGAACGCCGCGCCGCGTTCGAGCAGTTCCACCGCCTCCCGCGCGGTCGCGACCTCGGTCGTCGCATACCCCAGGTCCTGAAGCATATCACTGGTCGTCATGCGCACGACCGCCTCGTCGTCCACCACCAAGGCGGACCCGCGCACGCGTTCGATTGCGGTGTCGGGGCCGCCCGCCGCCTCGACCGCCGCAGCCGCCTCGCTGGCCGGCAACCACAGGTCGATCCGCGTTCCCAACCCCTTCTGGCTGCGTATGTCGAGCGTCCCGCCAAGCTGAGCCGCCAGTCCGTGCACCATCGACAGGCCGAGCCCCGTCCCCTTGCCGACGCCCTTGGTAGAATAGAATGGCTCGACCGCGCGCTTCGCCGTCTCTTCATCCATGCCCATGCCGGTATCCGCTACCGTCAACCGCACGTAGCGCCCCGCGGGGAGATCAAGCGCAGCCCCGGGATCGACCGCTTCGGCGGCGGCGGCGATCGTCAGCGTGCCGCCATCGGGCATCGCATCGCGCGCATTCACGCACAGGTTCAGGATCGCCATCTCTAGCTGGTTGGCATCGGCGATCGCCGGCGGCAGCGCATCCCCCGTTTCGACCTGAACGCGGATTTGCGGACCCGACGTGCTGATCACCAGATCCGCCATCCCCTCGATCAGCGCGGCGACATCAACCGGCCCCGGCTGCAACGGCTGGCGTCGCGCGAACGCGAGCAGGCGCTGCACCAGCACCCGCGCACGTTCCGCCGATTGCAACGCGCCGTCGATCAGCCTTTTCTCCCGGTCGGTTGCGCCCTCGCGTCGCGACAGCATGTCGAGACTGCCGACGATCGGTGTCAGCAGATTGTTGAAATCGTGCGCGACGCCGCCGGTCAACTGGCCCATCGCCTCCATCTTCTGGCTCTGGCGCAGCGCCGCCTGCGCCAGTTCGCGCTCGGCCACCTCGGCCTCCACGCGCTGTTCCAGCGTGGCATTCAACTCGCGAAGGGCGATCTCGGCCCGCCGCCGCACGGTGACGTCGTTGAACAGCACGCCGACCCGGTGCAGCGCCGGATCGTCGACCGGAAAGGCATGCACGTCGTACCAGCGATCCTCCAGCGCGCGCGCCGGGCTTTCGAAACGCAGCGGCGTCCGCGTCCGGGCGATCTCGCCATAAGTGTCGAACCAATGCTGTTCATGCTCGGGCGCAAGCTCGCGCATCCACCGCCCCTGCGCGTCCTGCAACCCCGTCGCCGAGACGAAGCTGAGATTGACCTCCACGAAGCGGTAATCCTCCGCGGTTCCGTCCGCCGCGAAGCGCATTTCGATGACACAGAAACCGGCATCGATGGAATCGAACAATTGCCGGTAACGCCCTTCGCTGGCGGCCTGCGCACGTTCGGCGGACTGGATCAGCGCACGGTTCTTGTCGTCCAGTTCCACCGCCTGCGCCGCCAGCCGCGCCTCCAGCGTATCCAGATGCGCCGCCTCCAGCGCATCGCTGCGCGCGCGTTCCTGATCCAGCGCCATTAGCCGTTGCCCGTCGCGCAGGATCAGCCACAGGAACGGCGCGATCGTCAGCACGACCAGCAGCGCCATCGCGCTGCCCAACTGGAGCAGATCGGCGTTCGCGGCGCGCACGAGGAACCAGCCCAGCACCGGTGGCACGACGAGGAAGATCAATTGCCGCCGCGTCGTCGCCCCCGCTTCGCCCGGCGCGCCGATCGTCATTGCCCATCCCTGACCGGGCTTGCCGAGGATCGACGAGATACTGAGCAGCAGCGTCACCACCGCGGTGTTCAGCGCCATCGTCCTGAACATCGGCAGCGCGTACAGATCGGTCGAACTATAGGCATAGCCGGCGAGCGCGAGCAGCGCGATCAGGAACGCGGTGGTCGCGAGTGCATCGCCCAGCCAGCCGACATGGTCCGCGCGCGGGAGCAAGGCGAACGACAGGCAGACGATGGCGATCGCGGTGCTGACCGATGTCCGTCCGATCATCGCCGGATCCAGCCCAATTATCGTGGCGAGCGTCGGGTTGACGACATCGCCGTTCGATACGGCATGACTGGTCAGCACGATAGCGGCCAGCGTCAACGCAACCCGCGCCATACCGGCGGCGATCGGCCGTCGCCCGGTGAAATATGCGATCTGCGCGGCGCCGACGATCGCCAGCCCAAGCCCCGTCGTCAGCGACATCGCCTGAAATCCGACGTGCAGCGAATACAGCGCAGGCACCGCCATCGCGTGACCGAACAGTCCGATCATCGCGATGGCGGTTGCCAGCGCAGCGGCCGTCATGGCCGCCCGGTGAAGCGACACCGGTCCTGCGCTGGAATGGTCTGGCTGCACCGTCGCTCCCGATTGCGCCGGTCCATAGCCCCCGGCCGATGCAGTCCCTAACGTCCTATGCCAGGTTTTTATCCAAGGATAGCGGGGGCTTGGATCAGTGTCCTGCCTGTGGCCCCCGCTCCAGCCCGCTCGCCGCCAGTTGAGCGTCGATCATCGCCAGCAGCCGTTCCAGCGCCGCCTCGTCCTTCGCCTCGGCGCGTGCGACCAGCACATCCTGCGTGTTCGATGCACGCAGCAGCCACCAGCCGTCCGGCGTGTTGACGCGCGCGCCGTCCGTACGGTCGACATCGGCCCCTTCGGCTTCCAGACGGTTCAGCACTTCCTCGACCACCGCGAACTTGCGGCTCTCATCGACCTGGAACCGCATTTCGGGCGTGTTGACGAGTGCCGGCATCGCGCCGCGGATCTCGGTCATCGACTTGCCGATCATGTGAACCGCACGGATCAGGCGAACGGCGGCATATTGCGCGTCGTCGAAGCCGTAATATTCGTGCGCGAAGAAGATGTGCCCGCTCATCTCACCCGCCAGCGGGGAATCGGTTTCGCGCATCTTCGTCTTGATCAGCGAATGGCCGGTCTTCCACATCAGCGGCTGGCCACCCAGTTCCGCGATCCGGTCGTACAGCATCTGGCTGGCCTTCACATCGGCGATGATCGTAGCACCGGGCAGTTCCTTCAGCACCGGGACCGCCAGGATCGACAGCAGCTGATCGCCCCAGATCACGCGGCCCTCACCGTCGATAGCGCCGATCCGGTCGCCGTCGCCATCGAATGCCAGCCCGAAATCGAGCCCCTTTTCGGCGACCAGCTTCTTCAGGTCCTCGAGGTTCTTTTCCTCGGTCGGATCGGGATGGTGGTTGGGGAAATTGCCGTCGACTTCGGTGTATAGCAGGTGATGTTCGCCCGGCAGCAGCTTGGTGAGCTTCTCGATCACCGGGCCGCTGGCGCCGTTGCCGGCGTCCCAACCGATCTTGTAGGCGCCACCGGCATAACCGGCGAGCAGGCGACCGACATAATCGTCGACCAGATCGACCTCGGAAACCGTTCCCTCGCCTTCTTCCCAATCGCCTTCCTCGGCCAGCTTGGCCAGATCCTGGATATCGGCGCCGAAGAACGGCTTGTGCTGCAACACCATCTTGAAGCCGTTATATTCGGCCGGATTGTGGCTGCCGGTAATCTGGATGCCGCCATCCACTTCCAGGATCGCCTCGGCATAATAAAGCTGCGGCGTCGGCCCCATGCCGGTCCGCACCACGTCCACACCGCCGGCCGTCAGGCCGGCGACGAGCGCGGCCTCCAGTTCCGGCGAAGACGTACGGCCGTCATATCCGACCGCGACACGCGTCCCGCCGACCCGCCGAACGCGTGTCGCGAACCCGCGGCCGATCGCATTGGCGTCCGCCGTTCCCAGGGTTTTTCCGACGATGCCGCGAATGTCGTATTCGCGCAGGGACGTGGGGTCGAAACGATGGGTCATCGGTGCTCCTTGGGGAAGTTTCGGTCGCCGCTGAAAAGCGCAGCACCGAATTTGGTTCAACTCTTATGGACCAACCGCCTAACGCTTCAACAACAGGTCGCGTGCGGCGTTGATCCGGCTGGTCATGTCCTGCGATCCGCCACGGTCGGGATGGACCGTACCGATCAATCGCCGATGGGCCGCGCGGATCGCGTCGTCGTCCGCCGTGGCGGAGACGCCCAGCAGCGATCGCGCCTCCGCCTCGGCATAGGTCGGGCGCTGTGCGGCCTTGCGTGCGGCACGCGGCTTGCGGATCAGCAGCCATGCCCCGAACAGGATCAGGCCGATCAGGATCAGCTTCGACATGGGGTGGCTCCGTTCGCGGCCGGAGCGGACGACATCATGCGAAGAGCGGCATCGTCGCGTCGCCCGTCCGTTCGGGCAAGGCCAGTGCGGCCATCATCTCGCGCAGTTCCTGGCGCGCCGCGACATGCGACAGGCCCATCTCGCCGAATTCGCGCGCGTCCAGCATCGTCAGCCCCTTGGGGAACAGTTCGCGATAGATCACGCGCTCGCCGAGGCCGGGAATGATGCGGAAACCGACGCGCTTGGCCAGCTGGTCCAGCGCCTCGGACACGCGGCGCATGTTGCGCGCCTCGATATGCTGGACGCGATTGCGCAGGACGACCCAGTCGATCGTCGATCCGTCCGCCTTGGCGCGGGCCTTGCGCGCATCCCAGATCAATTCGGCGTAGAAGCTGGGGCGCGTCACCTTGTACGTATCCGGATCGACCTGACCGATCAGGTCGAAATCGACGAAGCTGTCGTTCATCGGCGTGACCAACGTATCCGCGCGCTGTGCCGCGATCCGGGCGAAGCGATCGTCGCGACCGGGCGTATCGATGACCATGAAGTCCGCCCCCTCGCACAGCGCGTCGAACGTATCGGTGAAGAATTCCAGGCTTTCGCCGTCATGCGTCGCGTGGCGGGGGATGAACAGGTCCTTGCCCGTGCGCCGCTCCGTTTCCGCACGATTGTCGAAATATCGGCCTAAAGTCCGTTGCCGGTGGTCGAGATCCATCGCGGAGACGCGTGCGCCCCGTGCCTGCAACGCGATCGCCACGTGCACAGCGGTGGTCGATTTGCCCGTCCCGCCCTTTTCGTTGGCGAAGACGATGATGTGTGGCTTTTGCGCAACCGTCGTCACTTTGAAAACTTGCCCCCGGCGCCTGCTTGGTTGCTAGGTCGGAAGCCCCCTCATAGAAGGCCGACCAACCGCATCCTGCGTTCTGTACGCACCCTTACCGAAGGCCCTTCGCCCGTGCAAACCATCCGTACCCTCGATCTTCTCCGTTCGGGACTGGCGGAACTGCGCGGCGATCGCAGCCGGATCGCATTGGTGCCGACGATGGGCGCGCTGCATGCCGGCCATATCGCGCTGATCGAGGCGGCGAAACGGCCGGGAACGCGCGTCGTCGCGTCGATCTTCGTCAATCCGAAACAGTTCGGCGCGAACGAGGATCTGTCCCGCTATCCACGCAAGGAACTGGCCGACACGCGGATGCTGAACGATGCGGGATGCGACATGCTGTGGATGCCTCCGGTCGACATCATGTATCCGGCGGGCTTCGCCACCAACATTTCGGTCACAGGCGTCAGCGACGGGCTGGACGGCGCGGCGCGGCCCGGCCATTTCGACGGCGTCGCGACCGTGGTGACGAAATTGTTCAACCAGGTGCGCCCCGACACCGCCTATTTCGGCGAGAAGGATTTCCAGCAGCTGGCCGTGATCCGCCGGATGGTCGCGGATCTCGACATGGGGATCGACATCGTCGGCGTCCCCACGCAGCGCGAGGATGACGGTCTCGCTTTGTCGTCGCGCAACATCTATCTCGACGAAAGCGAACGTGGACGCGCCGTCGCCTTGCCCCGTGCGCTCGGCGTGGCAGCCAAGTCGATCGCGAAGGGCGATCCCGTGGACGACGCGCTGAATGCCGCGCGCGAGACGCTGATCGCGGCAGGCTTCACGATCGATTATGTCGAACTGGTCGATGCCGAATCGCTCGGCGTACCAGATGCGACACGCGATCGGAGGCTGCTTGCCGCCGCGCGAATCGGTACCACGCGACTGATCGACAATCTCGCAATATTACCGGCCCAACAGAATTAGAACGACTTTGCCGAGGACCTGAAAACGCTTCGAAATTAACCCTGATCGGCCTGCCACATCTCTGCTGCATCTGTCCGGCACCCGAATAGAATTGTTTCGGGTCTTGATTCCGCTCTCTGCCGCCGATCCCCGTTAACCATTTGTTGACCGCGCCTTGCCAAGGTGAGGCCGTGGACATTGGTTAACGGGGTGAATGCAATGGGCAGCAGCCTGAAGAGCGCGCAATTTCTGATCGACAGCCGGCTGGCGGGTGCCGCCCGCGGTGACGTGGACTCCTATTACGATCTGGGCATGGCCTATTCGAGCGGCAGCGGCGGCGTGGATGTCGACCTGATCGAGGCACACAAATGGTTCAACCTGGCGGCCGTCGGTGGCAGCGAGGAAGCCAAGGCCTGCCGCGCGGAAATCGCCGAGGACATGACGGCCCGCGAGATCGCGACCGCGCAGACCGCCGCCCGTGCCTGGCTCCGGACCACGCAGCGCCGCGCCGCCTGAATCCGATCCTCCCCGGCACGGGGAGGGGACCATAAGCATTCAGCGAATGGTAGAGGTGGCTCTCCGCGAGCGACCGCGACCGGCGGACGGGATTACGCCTCCGTTTCGACCACCGCCTTCTTCTTGACCGGCGCCTTCTTCGCCGCAGTCTTCTTGGCCGGCGCCTTCTTGGCAGCAGGCTTCGCGCCGTCCACCGCCGCTGCCTTCGCAGCCGCCGGTTTCTTCGCAGTCGCCTTCTTCGCCGGGGCCTTCTTCTTGCCCTTCTTCGCCGGTGCCGCCGCCGCACGAGCGTCGATCAATTGCGCGGCTTCTTCCAGCGTCAGCGCGTCCTTCTCGATCGATTTGGGCAAGGTCGCATTGGTCTCGCCGTCCGTCACATACGCGCCGTAACGCCCCTCCATCAGCTTGATCTCCGCTTCGGTACGCGGATGCAGGCCGAGTACCTTGAGCGGCGCCTGCGCGCCGCGCTGCGGACGGCCGCCGCCCGCCGCCGCCTCGGCCAACTTGACCACCGCAGCGTTCATGCCCGTTTCGAACACGTCCATCGTCGATTGCAGCCGCGCATACTTCCCCGCATGCGCCAGATACGGCCCATAGCGTCCGATCGACGCGGTGATCGGCTCGCCACTCTCGGGATGCGTCCCGACGGTGCGCGGCAGGCCCAACAGCTTCAGCGCCCATTCCAGGTCCAGTTCGCCTGGCAAATCCTTCGGGATCGACGCGCGCTTCGCTTCCTTGCCCTCGCCAAGCTGGATATACGGACCGAACCGCCCCGACTTGCGCTCCACCGGCAAACCGGTCTCGGGATCGTTGCCCAGCGTCTCCGGCCCGCTATCCGCGCCATCTTCACCACCGCCCTGACCGAAGCGCCGCGTATATTTGCACTCCGGATAGTTCGAACATGCGACGAACGCGCCGAACTTTCCGCCACGCAGCGCAAGCCGCCCCTGCCCGCAATTCGGGCATAGCCGCGCATCGCCGCCATCGGCCTGCGCCGGGAACAGATACGGCTCCAGGAAGATATCGAGTTCCGCCGTCACTTCGGACGGCTTCTGCTCCATCACCTCGGTCGTACGCGGCTTGAAGTCCTGCCAGAACGCCGCGAGCACCGCCTGCCATTCCGCACGCCCGCCGGACACTTCGTCCAGTTCGTCCTCGAGGCCGGCGGTATAATCGTAGCCGACATATTTCTCGAAGAACCGTTCGAGGAACGCCGTCACCAGCCGCCCGCTCTCCTCCGCGAAGAAGCGGTTCTTCTCGACGCGGACGTACGCGCGGTCCTTCAGCGTCTTGATGATCGAGGCATAGGTCGATGGGCGCCCGATCCCGAGTTCCTCCATCCGCTTGACCAGCGACGCTTCCGAAAAGCGCGGCGGCGGCTGCGTGAAATGCTGTTCCGCATTCACCGCCTTCTTAGCCGGCGCATCGCCCTCGCGCAGTCGCGGCAGGCGCTTCGCATCCTCGCCCTCGCTGTCGTCCGATCCTTCCTCGTACAAGGCGAGATAGCCCGGGAACAGAACCACCTGCCCGGTCGCGCGCAAACCGGTCTGGCCGCTGCCATCGAGCAGCTCGACCGTCGTGCGTTCCATCCGCGCGCTCGCCATCTGGCTCGCCAGCGCACGCTTCCAGATCAGGTCGTACAGCCGCGCATGATCCCCGCCGCCCACCTTGTCCTTGGCGAAATCGGTCGGTCGGATCGCCTCATGCGCTTCCTGCGCGTTCTTCGCCTTAGACGTATATTGCCGTGGCTTGTCGGGCACATAGCTCGCGTCATAGCGGTTCGCGACGGCCAGACGTGCGGCCGAGATCGCGCTGGAATCCATCTGCACGCCGTCGGTACGCATGTAGGTGATCGCGCCGTCCTCATACAGGCCTTGCGCGATCCGCATCGTGTGGTCGGCGGAGAAGCCCAGCTTGCGCGACGCCTCCTGCTGCAACGTCGATGTCGTGAACGGCGCGGGCGGGTTGCGCATCGCGGGCTTCGTCTCGACCGACTGGACCGCGAACCGTCCCTCCTCGACCGCCGCCTTCGCGCGCATCGCGGTACCTTCCTCGCCGATCGACAGGCGATCCAGCTTCTTGCCCTCGAACGTGACGAGCCGCGCCTGGAACGGCGTGCCGTCCTGCTCCATGTCGGCGGTGACCGACCAATATTCCTGCGCCCGGAACGCCTCGATTTCGCGTTCGCGGCTGACGATCAGGCGCAAGGCGACCGACTGCACGCGCCCGGCCGATTTCGCCCCCGGCAGCTTGCGCCACAGGACCGGCGACAGCGTGAAGCCGACCAGATAGTCCAGCGCGCGGCGCGCCCGGTATGCGTCGATCAGGTCGTCGTCCAGTTCGCGCGGCGCCTTCATCGCCGCCGTCACCGTCGCCTTGGTGATTGCGTTGAAGGTCACCCGCTCGACCTCCTTCGGCAATGCCTTCCGCGCGCGCAGCACTTCGCGCACGTGCCAGGAAATCGCTTCGCCCTCGCGATCCGGATCGGTCGCCAGGATCAGTCGGTCGGCAGTCTTGGCGAGATCGGTGATCGCCTTCAGCTGCTTCGACTTGTCTGCGTAATTCTCCCACTCCATCGCGAAGCCCTCGTCCGGATTCACCGAACCGTCCTTCGGCGGCAGATCGCGGACATGGCCGTACGAGGCGAGGACGCGATAATCGCTGCCCAGATACTTTTCGATGGTTTTCGCCTTGGCGGGCGATTCGACGATGACGAGCTGCATGGAGGTGTGCGATGTCCTTACGTGTACGCGCGAGGGTGGCAAGCAGGGGCTGGCCCCGTCAATAGGCGGGTCAATAGGGGGCAGTTGCGGTGGTTCATAGCGTCAATAATGGGGGCCATCAGCAGCTCGAGCGGATGACCTTCTTCTCGGACGCCGTCTTCGCCATCGCGATGACGCTGCTCGTGATCGAGGTTCGCGTGCCCGAAATCCACGTCCATAGCGACGCGGTGCTCGGCCAGGCCTTGCTCGACCTTCTGCCCAAATATATCGGCTTCGTCGTCAGCTTCATGGTCGTGGGTCGTTTCTGGGTCGGGCATCACGCGGTGATGGGTTTGCTCAAGGGGCTCGACCGGCGGCTCGTCTGGATCAACCTGCTGTTCCTGATGGCGATCGCATTCATGCCGTTCCCGACCGCGGTGTTCAGCGATTACAACGGACTGCGCGTCGCGGTCGGATTCTATGCCGGCTGGCTGATCGTCCTTGGCGTGATGAACCGCTGGCTGATCGTGAGCGCGCTCGGCAATCCTGCGATGCTGCGCGACGATGCCGATCCGGCCGACGTGAAACTGATGCGCAGGTCGAGCCTGATCCCGCTGATCATCGGCACGCTTGCATTTGCGCTGGGGATGATCCAACCGATCTTCGCGCTTGCCATGCTGGTCGTCGGATCGCCGATCGTCAGCTGGCTGGTGCGTCGCGACCGGCGCGGCGCATCTCCGTCAGCCTGAGCGAGCAACGCGCGTCACTGGTCGAAGTCGTTCGAATCCGCTTCCGTCCCGTGAAGTTGCGACCAGAGCTGTCGCGTGCCCGCTTCCTGCGCGCGATTGACGAATTGGGACGCGACCAGCCAGCCCTTGATCGGCCGTAGCGGCAGCAGCGTGCCCAGCACCATTACCGGTAGCGATGTGAAAAGGTGCACCCACCAGGCCGGATCGAAAGCGACCTGTACCCACACCACGAAGAAGGCGAGCGGGAAGGCGATGATGCACAACGAGAAAAAGGCCGGCCCATCATCCGGCGCCGCGAACCTGTAATCCAGTCCGCACACGCCGCACCGGTCCGCCACCTTCAACCACGACTTGAACATCGCACCCTTGCCGCAGCGCGGGCACAGGCCCTTCCAGCCGCATTTGACGATCCAGCGAAATTTCTCGCTGTCCGATGCGAAGTGCGGGGCGGAAACCGAATTGCTGTCCATTGCGCATACCTAAGGTCGCGGGGTCGGGGCGACGATTAGACAAAATGTCCCACACGTCCGGCGCGTTCCGGGGGAAGCGCGCAAGTTGCTGTAGGATAACGGATTTCCGACCGTTGAACAGAATACTTCGCGACGGGACGGGATCAGGCCCCATTCGGGATTAAGGCGGGAAACGGTTGCTTCCATCGCACCTCGTCACCCCGGACTCGTTCCGGGGTCCACGGCGCATCAAGGGACGTAATTCGAGCCCCTTTCCGACCGGCCTGCCGCGGTGGACCCCGGAACGAGTCCGGGGTGACGGCGGGTTTTGGGCTGCTCATGTCCTTCGATTGTGAAGATCGATCAGCCGAGGAGCGTTACATTTCCCCTGTGGCGCAAAGGCGTCGCACGCCCCCCCAATTCCGTCACTCGCCTTCAAACCAGGCTCACGCGCCCCGCCGCATGCCGGTCCAGCCGCCCCGCCAGTTCGAGTTCCAGCAGCACCGTCTGGACGATCGCGGGCGCCAACCCGGACTGGCGGATCAGTTCGTCGACCGGCACCGCAACCGGCCCTAGCAGCGAGATGACGTCGCGCCGTTCGCCGTCACTCGCATCCTCGGGTGGTGGCCCGCCAAAGGTACGGCCCGGCGCGCGGACCGTCCTTGCGTCGATCGGGCGGATAGTTTCCAGCACATCCGCCGCCGACTGGATCAGGATCGCGCCGTCGCGGATCAGTCCGTTGCACCCCTGCGCGCGCGGGTCGAGCGGCGATCCGGGTACCGCCATCACCTCGCGTCCGGCCTCGCCCGCAAGGCGCGCGGTGATCAGCGATCCGGATTTCGGCGCGGCTTCCACCACCACCGTGCCGACCGCCAGCCCGGCGATGATCCGGTTGCGATACGGGAAATGCCGCGCGCGTGGCTCCGTGCCCGGCGGCTGTTCGGCGATCAACAGGCCCTCCGTCGCGATCCTTTCCTGCAACGCGGCGTTTTCGGGCGGATAGACCACATCGATGCCGCCCGCGATCACCCCGATCGTGCCGCCGCCCGACCCGGTCTGCCCGACCGCGCCGACATGCGCTGCCGTATCGACGCCGCGCGCCAGTCCGGACACTATGGCGACGCCGTCCTCGGCCAGCCGGAACGCCAGTTCGCGCGCGAACCGGCAGGCGGCGGCGGAGGCGTTGCGCGCACCGACCATCGCCACCGCCGTCTTGCGCAACAGCGCCGCATCGCCGCGGATGGTCATCGCCACCGGTGCGTCGTCCAGTTCTGCCAGGAGATGCGGATAGTCGGCATCCTCGATGAACAGATGCCGCGCCCCAAGCCGTGCCACGGCCGCCAGTTCGCGCTCGGCCACTGCCGCCGGTGCGACGACGGGGGATCGCCCGCCACCACGCCTCGCAAGGTCGGGCAAAGCCTCGATCGCCGCCGCCGCATCGCCGAAGCGCGCAATCAATTGACGATAGGTGACCGGCCCGATCTGGGCCGTGCGGATCAATCGTAGCCGCGCGACGGCGGATGTATCGACCGCTCCCGGCTCACTCACGCTTGCGGCCGATACGCGGCTCCGTTCCACTCAGCAGCCGATCGATATTCTCGCGATGCTTCCACAGCACCAGCACCGCCAGCGCGCCGAGCAGCAGCACGATGTCGAACCGGCCGAACAGTGCCGCGCTGACCGGCGTGCTGACCGCCGCGACCATTCCCGCGACGGAGGATATGCGGAGCGTCGCCAGCAACCCGAGCCACAGCACCGCATAGACCAGCGCGCTCGGCCAGTGCAGCGCCAGCACGATGCCCATCAACGTCGCCACGCCCTTGCCGCCGCGAAACTTCAGCCACACGGGATAGAGGTGACCGATGAACGCCGCCCCGGCCGCGATCGGCCCGGTGCCGGGCCAGATATGTTCGCACAGCACCACCGCTACCCAGCCCTTCGCGCCGTCCAGCAGCAACGTGCCCGCGGCCAGGCCCTTGCGGCCGGTGCGCAGGACGTTGGTCGCACCGATATTGCCCGAACCGATCGTGCGCAGGTCACCCGCACCCCCCATCCGGGTCAGGATGACCCCGAACGGAATCGAGCCGAGCAGATAGCCCAGCAGCACGGCGCAGATCTGCGCGATCCAGAAGATGTCAGTCTGCACTGTAGCGCATGGCCCCCTTATGTTCACGTATAGCGCCGAGCGCCGTGCGTGCCAATGGGCGTTCGAGAGCGCGCCGGGATTTGACCTGCCGACAGGAGACGAAGCGGCGCGCGCGCGTGCCCCACCACTCGACACGCCTCGCCATTCGCCTACATGCAGCGACGATGCCCGACACCCGCCCCATCCTCGTGTTCGATTCCGGCGTTGGCGGGCTTTCGGTGCTGGGTCCGGTCCGCGCGCTGCTGCCGAATGCACCGATCGTCTACGCGGCCGATTCGGCGGGTTTTCCATACGGGACCAAGACGGAGCGCGAGATTGCGGTACGCGTGCCCGCATTGCTCGGGCGACTGGCGGAGCGATATCACCCGCGGCTGATCGTCATCGCCTGCAATACGGCGTCCACGATCGCGCTCGGCGACGTGCGGGCCGCGCTCGACCTGCCGATCGTCGGCACCGTGCCTGCGATCAAGCCGGCGGCCACGATGAGCCGAACGCGCGTGATCGGAATATTGGGCACCGACGCCACCGTGCGCCAACCCTATGTCGATGATCTCGCAGCGCGCTTTGCCGGCGATTGCACGGTGTTGCGGCACGGATCGGCCGAACTGGTAAAGCTGGCCGAGGCGAAGCTGCACGGGCAGCCTGCGCCGGCCGGTCGCTATGCGGCGATCCTGGAGGGATTGCTCGGACAGGCGGAGGGCGCGCGGATCGACACGATCGTCAACGCCTGCACGCACTTTCCGCTGGTGGAGGACGAACTTGCCGCAGCCGCGCCGCCGGGGGTGCGCTTCATCGATGGCAGCGCGGGGATCGCGCGTCGCGTGCTCGCACTGACCGACGGACAGGATTGGCCGGACTCGCCCGGTGAGGGCATCGCGGTGTTCACGCGGCTGGATGCCGATGCGCAGGCTCTGGCACCGGCGCTCGCGCGCTACGGCCTGACGCGCCTCGAAGCGCTTTAGGCGGGGTTTCCGATCAATTCGGCATAGCGCTTGGCGAGTTCGGCATGCACGCGACGGGCGACCGGATCGGTCGCGCGTTCGACGAGCCTTCGTTCCTGTGCCTCGCGCCGCACGAAATAGTCGCGCTTGACGGTACCGCCGGAGTCAAGGCCAGTATCCGCACCCGTGGTGGCGGGAGCGATCATCGTCATCTCGTTCATCATATGTCCCGTCATCATCAAAGCGGGAGCGCAAAGTATCTCTCGGTCGCGGACGTGCTCTAGGGCTGTAGGCCCGCGATTCGAGGAATTTAGCACGGGACGCAGCGCTGGAAATTGATTTCGAGCAATGTCGTCACGCGGTCCGGTGAAGGCGCGCGAAATCGCTGGAAATCCGCAGCTCATGGGTTTAGGGGCGCTGGCATGGACGCGGACCTCAAGGCCGGGCGCGGAGTCGATTATTCGCGCATCTTCACCCAGGCGATCGATCGCCTGCATGTGGAGGGGCGATACCGTGTGTTCATCGACATCCTCCGCAACAAGGGCGCGTTTCCGAACGCACGCTGCTTTGCCGGGCATAACGGCCCGAAGCCGATAACCGTCTGGTGTTCCAACGATTACCTGGCGATGGGCCAACATCCGGCGGTCATCGCCGCGATGGAAGAGGCGCTGCACGACGTCGGCGCAGGCTCCGGCGGGACCCGGAATATCGGCGGAAACACCCACTATCACGTTAATCTGGAAGCGGAACTTGCCGACCTCCACGGCAAGGAAGGTGCCCTGCTCTTCACGTCGGGATACGTCTCGAACGAGGCAACTCTGGCGACGTTGGCCAAGATCCTCCCCGGCTGCATCATCTTCTCGGACGAACTCAACCACGCATCGATGATCGCGGGCATCCGCAATTCGGGCTGCGAACGCCACGTCTTCCGCCACAACGATCTCGCGCATCTCGAGGAATTGCTCGCCAGCGTCGATCCCGCCGCGCCGAAGTTGATCGCGTTCGAGAGCGTCTATTCGATGGACGGCGATGTCGCCCCGATCGCGGAGATCTGCGATCTGGCGGACAAATACAGCGCGCTGACCTATCTCGACGAAGTGCATGCGGTCGGTATGTACGGCGCACGCGGCGGCGGCATTTCGGAACGTGACGACGTGGCCGATCGGCTGACGATCATCGAAGGAACGCTGGGCAAGGCATTCGGCGTGATGGGCGGGTATATCACCGCCGACCAGACGATCATCGACGTCATCCGCAGCTATGCCCCCGGTTTCATCTTCACGACCAGCCTGTCGCCGGTGCTGGTTTCCGGCGCACTGGCCAGCGTGCGGCATCTCAAGTCCTCCAGCGTCGAACGCGATGGGCAACAGGCCGCGGCGCGGACGTTGAAGACGATGTTCGCCGATGCCGGACTGCCGGTGATGGATTCGACCACGCACATCGTGCCGCTGATGGTCGGCGATCCGGTCAAGGCGAAGAAGATCAGCGACATCCTGCTCGCGGAATACGGCGTGTACGTTCAGCCGATCAACTATCCGACCGTACCGCGTGGCACCGAACGCCTTCGCTTCACGCCGGGTCCAGCGCATGACGAGGCGATGATGCGCGAATTGACCGGCGCATTGGTGGAAATCTGGAGCCGTCTGGAACTCCGCAAGGCCGCCTGACGGTGCCGGTACGCAATCCCGAAGACTGGACGCTGGCGCAGGGCAAGGCCGGCGGCAACGGTACGATCATTCGCGCGCTCGCCCGCGTGCCGATGGCGGAGCAGCGCGCCGCCCGCCCGGTGCTCGTGTCGATCACCTGGGCCTATGACGGGGAAGCGACCGGCGGAATGCCGCCCCGCCCCGTCTACGACCGGATCGAAGGGTTCGAAAACGTGCTGTTCGCCGCGCTGGACGAGGGCGACTGGGCGACGGAAGCGGCGGCGATCACCGGCAACGGCGCCCGCCAATGGCGCTTCTACACCGCGAATGCCGAGGATTTCATCGACCGCTTCACCAAAGCACTCGCTGGCGAGACGATCTATCCGATCGAACTGGAAGCGGTGGACGATCCGGAGTGGCAGGGGCTGCGCGACGTCCAGCCAAAGGGCTGACTCGCTACAACCAGGCAATCGCCAGCGTCATCCCGCCCAGCCCGATCGATAAGGGTATGCGGAGCGACATCCACCAGTCGGGCGCCACGCCCATCGCGCGCAGTCTCCAATCCACGCCAAGCGACAAGATGATCGCGAGGCCGAGCCAGATCAGCGACGGGCCGGGCCAGGGCTGCCCGACCATCCACGGATAGGCGCTGGCAAAGGCGATCAGCGACGGGAGCACCGCTGCGATCCATATCCATGGCGGCATACGCCCCTTCGCTGCGGCTAGACCCCACCACATCCCGCCGAGAAAACTCAGGATCAGCGCGCCATAAGCGAACGCACAGGCCAGGGCGATGAAGCGCGCATCGGGATTGCCGCCGATCAATGCGAACAATGCGAGCAGTTGCGGCAGTAACCCTGCCAGCCCCAGCCACAAGGGCCATGCCGGCGGCCGGCGCGATGGATCGGAAACAGACATCACGCCACTCAACGCCGTATCCGGCGCGGCGGGTGCAATCACTCGCCGAATTTACCCGGGCGGTACAACAGCGTGATCGCGACGCGGCGATTGCGCGGATCGGACGGGTTGGCCGTGATCATCGGTTCGCGATCCGCGACGCCCTCGATCCGCTCGAACCTCTTTTCCGGAATACCGCCAGCCAGCAGCCGCCGCCGCGTCGCTTCCGACCGGCTGGAGGACAGGATCCAGTTGTTCATCGCCATCGGGTCGCCATAAGGCAGGCTGTCGGTATGACCGCGGATCATGATCGGATTGTCGGTATCGCGGATCGATGACGCGATCAGCCCGATCAGCGCCGATGCCTCACGATCCAGCTGCGTCGTGCCGAGCGCGAACATCGAATAGTCCGCGTCGTCGACCAGATCGATGCGCATCCCGTCCGGCGTCTTGACGAAACGGACATGCTTGCCGAGCTTCGCCAGATTGGGATTGACCTTCATCGCAGCCTCGACGCGCTGGCGTGTGCGCTCGAAATTCTTCTGGTCCTCCGCGCCCGTCTTTCCGCGGTTCTTCAGGCTGCCCTTTTGTCCGGTGCCGACGTTGACACCCCCGGTCAGAATCCGCCGGGACGGTCAGCGACCGCGTTCCGGTCTGCGCCGCCTTGTGCGGGTAATTGTCCTTGTCGATCAACGACGACCCGCCGAACAGGCCGTTCGAGCCTGCGCTGTTCTGCTTGAACTCGATCAGCGTCGGCGCGAAATAATCCGCCAGCGCCTTGCGCTGTTTCTCGTTGGTCGCACCGAGCAGCCACATCAGCAGGAAGAACGCCATCATTGCGGTGACGAAGTCGGCATAGGCGACTTTCCACGCGCCGCCGTGATGGCCGCCATGCCCCTCTATATAGATCTTCTTGTAGATGATCTTCGGGGGTTGATTGTTACCGTGCGGTGCGCGGGCGGCCATCGATCAGCGTCCGCGCAGGCCGTCGAACACTTCGGCAAAGCCGGGCTGGTTGTTGTGTGCAATGCCCGAGCGTGCGGCTTCGATCACCAGCGGTTGCGGATGACCGTGAAGCGACGCGATGATGATCTGCTTCACGACGTGATAGATTGCGGCATCGGCGTCCAGCACCTGCTTCAGCCGGTTGGCGAGCGGCGCGACGATCCCGTATGCCAACAGCACGCCCATGAACGTACCGACCAGCGCCGAGCCGATCATCGCGCCAAGGATGGCCGGCGGCTTGTCGATCGAACCCATCGTCTTCACCACGCCGAGCACGGCGGCGACGATGCCGAGCGCGGGCAAGGCATCGGCCAGCGACGCGATCGTGCCGTGCGGCCCTTCGACCTCGTGGTGATGCGTCTTGATCATGTTGTCCATGACGTCCTCGACCGCGTGCACGTCGAGCGTCCCCGACGACACGACGACCAGGCGCAACGTGTCGGCGATCAGATTGGTCAATGCATGATCGGCCAGCAGGCGCGGATATTCCGAGAACAACGCGGAGGATTTCGGATCCTCGACGTGCGGCTCCAGCGCGATCGGGCCCTCGGTGCGCAACATCTTCATCAGTTTGCTGACGAGGAAGATGACGTCGAGATAGTCCTGCTTCTTGTATTTCGGCCCCTTGAAGACCTTGCCCAGGCCACCGCCGAGCGCTTTGATTTCCTTCATCGAGTTGCCGATGATCAGCGCGCCGACCGCGGCGCCGCCGATGATCAGCATTTCGTGGGGGATCGCTTCCATCACCGGGCCGAGCGCGCCGCCGGTGATCGCGAACCCGCCGAAGATCATGACGAGAAGGACGACGAGGCCGATTACGACGAACATGTGAGTGCGTATTCCCCGGGGTTTGGGCCTGTTGGCCTGCGATCCTCATGATTAGGGGATATTGGTAGCCAAGCCGTTAACCAGAGGCGCTTTTTTAGTTAAGCCGCGTTAGGATAAACGGCTCCCGGATCAGTTCATATAATTGAACAGCGACAGCGAGGAGAGTTTCGAGAAACTCGCCTGCGTGGCCGACAGCACCGTCATCGTCTTCTGCAATTCGAGGATCGTGGCGGCGGTGTCCGTATCCTCGAGGCTCGACCGGTCGCCTTCGCGGATCGTCGCGACTTCGGTCAGGCGCGCGGTTTCCAGATCGAGCCGCGCAGCGCGCGCGCCGACCGAACCGCGCGCAGCCCCGATCTGCGTCAGCGCGGTCTTCAGGTCCGCACCTGCCTCGGATGCGGCAGCGGTCGCGCCGGTATTGCTGGTCAGTGCGGTGGCAAACTTGGAGATGATCGCGAACACGTCGCTTGGGCCGTTCGCCGTCGGGATGTTGCCGAACAGGCGCTTGGCGCTGTCGGTCGCGTGGACGTCGACGCCTTCGCCGACCGGAATAGGTGAAGGCTCACCGACATCCTTGAACGTGACGCTGCCATTCTGCGCCTGGGAAACGGCCGTATCTCCGGACGCCCCGCCGAACAGCGGCTGGCCGCGCACATCCTTCGTATTGGCCAAGCCAACGAGGTCTTGCACGATCGCGGTCAGCTGATCCCCGATCACGCGGCGATTCTCCGGGCTGAGCGCGTCGCTGTTCGCCTGCACGGCGAGTTCCGCGGCCTTCTGCAACTGGCTTTCGATCGATCCCAACGTGGAATCGGATTGCGCGAGCAGCGACTGCGCGACCTTGATGTTCGCACCGTAAGCGCTGTCGTTCGCGCTCGCGCGCTTGATCAGCGCGAGCTTCTGGAACGCCACGGGATCGTCCGATGCGGTGTTGATCCTTTTGTCGGTCGATATCTGGGTCTGCAGCTTGTCGGCCTTTGCCGCCAGTTGCTGCATCAGCGTGGATGACCGATCGTAAAGCTGGCTGGTGCTGATCTGCATGATATACGGCCTATTGGATCGTCAGGATCGACTGGAAGATTTCACGCGCGACCTGCACGACGCGCGCCGACGCCTGATACGCCTGCTGAAAGCGCATCAGATCGACCGCCTCGTCGTCCAGGTTGACGCCGCTGACGGCATCACGGGAGGTGATCGCATTGTCGCGGATCGCGCCCTGCGCCTCGGCGACCGATTTGCGCGCGGCAAGCGCCGCCGCATTGCCGGACACCATCGCCGTGGTCGCCGTTTCGAATTTGCCGGCGGTACGCGCGGTTTCGAAACCGGCGAGATTGCCGTTGTTGCGCGCACCGCCGCCCGGCACTGCGGCCGCGATACCGCGCGGATCGGTCATGACCAACGTGATGTCGGTCGGGCTCGTGCCGACATCGAACAGCGGGGAGCCTTTAATGGTATCGAGCGTCTCGCCCTTGTCTTGCACCTTGTTGACGAGATCGACGAACCCGCTGGCAATGGTATCCAGCGAATCCCGTGCGGCAGTAACGCGCGCGGCGCCTTCGGCCACACCGGCCAGGACGCCGCCATTGGGCGAAAGCCCGGACGTCGTACCCGCGCGATGCATGGCGAAGCTCACCGCCCCGGCCTCGCCGCGGGCGAAGGTGACGTATCCGGAATCGGTGCCGGCGACGAAGACCGGCCCGCCCCCCGCCAAGGCGAACCGTCGCCCGGCCGAAATCGTCGGTGACGACGTTGACGTCGCTGATCGCGCTCATCTGTTCGAGCAACTGGTCGCGTTGATCGCCCAGCTGCGCCGCCGCCGCCGTGTCCGGCTGGACGCGGGCGAGCGCGGAATTCACCTTGGCCAGCGATACGCCGAGACCGTTCAGCGTCGCGACTGCAGCGTCGGCCGTCGCGTCGATATCCTGCTCGATCGCGATGAGCCCCTTGCCGGTGGCGCCGAACGAACTGGCGACCGAGGTAGCGGACTCGAGCATCGCCTGACGCGGCGTGGTCGCGGTGGGATCGGCGGCAATCGCCTTTGCCGCGTTGAAGAAGCTGGTCAGCCGGTCGCCGAGTTGATTGCCCGACAACGTGGTTTCGATTCGGCCCATCCACGCGATGCTCGTTTCCGACCGCGCGAGATCCGCGCCGGCGGTGCGGACTTCGGCACTGCGGAACATGTCGTCGGCGCGCTTCACGCCTGACAGGAGCGCGCCGTTGACGTCGTTCGCGGTGCGCGTGACGACCGAACCACCGGTCGAGGATATCTCGTTGATCGTCGACGTGCGGCGGGTGTAGCCGGGGGTCGAGGCGTTGGCGATATTCTCGGACGTGGTGGTCAGCGCGCTTTGATATGCGCGCACCCCGCTGGCGCCGATGCCGAGCAGGTCGCTCATGCGGGCGTGCCTTCGGACGCGGCGGCGGCTTCCTGCGCGGCCTGGGCCTTGGCGAGGAAATCGACCATTGCCTTGCCGATGCCGAGCGGTGCGGTGTCGGCCATCGACTGGGCGACTTTCTGGTCCTGCATCTCGCGAAACGTGTCGAGGCCCTTGCTCTCGAACAATTCGCTCGAGAGGTGGGCCGATCGCATCGATTTCACCATCATGCCGACGAACACCGCCTCGAACTCCTTGCCCGCCTTTTCGAGGTTGGCGCGGCTGCCGAGGCGGGTGGTGTCGGTGGAAGTTCCGGATGGTGGCGAAGGTGCCGCACGGAGCGATATGTCGGTCATAGCACTATCAACTCCGCCTTGAGCGCTCCGGCTTCCTTAAGTGCTTCCAATATCGCGACTAAATCCGCGGGCGAGGCGCCGATCGCGTTGACCGCCTTGACCACATCGGCAAGTTTCGGGCCGCCTTGAATCAAGAACATAGGCCGCTTCTCCTCGTCCACAGCGACGCCGCTCTTCTGCTCTCGTGCGGTCTTGCCGTCGCTGAGCGGCGCGGGCTGCGCGACGCGTTCCTGTTCGTCGATCCGCACGGTCAGCTTGCCATGCGTGACGGCGGCGGGGCTGACGCGCACCGCGCTGTTGATGACGACGGTGCCGGTGCGCGCATTGACGATCACCTTGGCCGATGGCTCGGCGGAGGCCGCGTCGAGATTCTCGATCTGGCTCATCAGCGTCGCGCGGACGTCGGCCCCCGCGGCGCACGGACGGAGACGGAGACCGCGTCGGTCGCCTCCGCAATGCCCGCCCCGAAGCGCGCATTGATCGCCGAAGCGACGTTCTGCGCGGTCGTAAAGTCGGCGCGTGCGAGGTTGAAGGTCAGAGCGGCGCTGGTTTCGAACCCGGTCTGCACCGCACGTTCGACCGTCGCGCCTTCCGGAATACGGCCGGTCGAGGGTACGTTGACGACGATGCTGGACCCGTCCTTGCCCTCCGCCCCCAGGCCGCCGACCGCGAGGTTACCCTGCGCCATCGCATAGATCTGGCCATCGGCACCGAGCAGCGGCATCAGGATCAGGCTGCCGCCGCGCAGCGACTTGGCCTTCCCCATCGACGCGACGGTGATGTCGAGCCGCTGGCCCGGCTTGGCGAAGGCGGGCAGTTCCGCCGTGACCAGCACGACCGCGGCATTCTTCATCCCCGGATTGGCGCTGGCGGGCAATTGCAGCCCGAAGCGCGAGGCGACGGCCTTCAGCGACTGGACGGTATATTCGAGATTGTCGTCCCCGGTGCCGGGCAGGCCCACGACCACGCCGTAGCCGGTCAGCTGGTTCGAGCGGATACCCTGGAACCCGCCGAGATCCTTGATCCGGTCGGCCGAGGCTGGGGTGGCGAGGAGGGTGGCCAATAGTGCGGCCATGATCCCTGCCGTTCGTCCTGAGCCTGTCGAAGGACGTGCCCGGAACATGCCCTTCGACAAGCTCAGGACGAACGGGGGGAGGTTCGGGATTAGTGTGGCGAGGCGTGTAGCGAGGAGGACAAGCAATCCCCCCCGCCGTTCGGGCTGAGCCTGTCGAAGCCCGTGCCCGGAACACGCCCTTCGACAAGCTCAGGACGAACGGGGGGAGGTTCGGGATCAACTTCCAGATCATCAGCGCACCCATCAGAACGGACTCACCACGGAGAAGAAGCGGCTGAGCCAGCCCTGGCGGCTGGCACGGGCGACGTCGCCCTTGCCGGTATAGGCGATCTGGGCGTCGGCGACGCGGGTCGAGAGGACGCGGTTTTCGGCGTCGATGTCGGCGGTGCGGATCAGCCCCTTGATCTGGACGAACTCGTCGCCGCGATTGAGCGTCACGCGTTTCTGCCCCTGCACCAGCATCGTGCCGTTCGGGAACACCTTCGCCACGGTGACGCTGACTTCGCCCGACAGCGTGTTGGACTGATCGGCGGAGCCGTTGCCGGCGAAATTGCGCTTGCCGCTGGCGGCGACGTCGCTGGGATTGAACAGCTTGGACGCGAGGCCGGTGGTCGGCGGGGTGATGCCGAAGCTGCCGCCCGAATCGAGCTTGGTCCCCGCCGACTTGGACGCGGCAGTGCGTTCGACCAGGACGATCGTCAGCGGATCGCCGATGCGGCGCGCGCGCGATCCCTCGTAAAGCGCGGCATAGCCGTCGTTGATCTGGAAGATCGACCCCGTCGCGACCGCCGGCGGCAGCGCCACCGGCTGCGGCAGAGATGCCGAGAAATCGGCCGGCGGCGTTTTCCGGCCGAACAGGCGGGCATCGGCCGGCGCCGGGGCGGCGGAGGCGGTGACGGCGATGAGAATCGCGGAGAAGATGATCTGTTTCATGGCGTTAACCATCATCAGATATTTTGGTTAACATATTTCAACATGTCGTCCGTCGCGGAGATCATTTTCGAATTCACCTCGTACGCACGCTGCGTTTCGATCATGTCGACGAGTTCCTGCACGACGTTGACGTTCGACGCCTCCAGCATGCCCTGACGCACGCCGCCGCGCCCATCGACGCCGGCCACGCCGAGATTCGCCGCACCGCTGGCCGCGGTTTCGGTGAGGTAATTGTCCCCGCCCTGCAGCAGCCCTTCGGTATTCGGGAAGGCGGCGATCTGGATCTGGCCGAGTTCGCTGGCGGCGGCCTGGCCCGGGATCGTCGCGGAGACGGTGCCGTCGGTGCCGATCGTGATTGCGGTCGCGCCTTCCGGCACGGTGATGCCGGGCATCACCTGATAGCCTTCGGACGTGACGATCAGCCCCTCGGGCGAGCGCGAGAAATTGCCCGCACGGGTGTAGCCGAGCGTACCACCGGGCAACTGGACCTGAAAATAGCCGTCGCCGTCGAGCGCGAGATCGAGCGAGTTGCCCGTCGTCTGCATCGACCCCTGCGTATCGATCCGCGCCGTCCCCTGAATGCGGACGCCGGTGCCGAGATTGAGGCCGGTCGCAAATCTGGTTTCCGCGGTGCTGGGCGCGCCGGGGGCGGTGACCGTCTGATAGGCGAGCGTTTCGAACGCCGCGCGGTCGCGCTTGTACCCCGTCGTGTTGACGTTCGCGAGGTTGTTCGAGATCACCCGCATCCGCATGTCCTGGGCATCCAGGCCGGTGCGGGCGATGTGCATTGCTGCGCTGCTCATGGTCTTGCTCCGTGAAGGACGTGCGGGGTGTTGATCTTACTCCCCTCCCTGGAAGGGAGGGGTTGGGGGTGGGTGGACGCCCGGGATGCCGTTCCGATCGTTCGATACCCGGTTGCGGCGTGTGGCGGACGCTTACGGGTTCGCGCGGTGTGAGGGGGGAGCTGTCGCAACCTACCCACCCCCGGCCCCTCCCTTTCAGGGAGGGGAGGAGAAGAGGGCGGCCCCTCCCTTTCAGCGAGGGAAGAAGAACCGGGGGCCATCACGACGGCATGCGCATCAGGGATGCGCCGCTTTCGTCCATCGTCTTGGCTTCTTTCATCAGGTTCGCCTGAACCTCGTACGCGCGCTGATTCTCGATCATGTCGACCAGGGCCTGCGTCATGTTGACGTTCGACCCTTCCAGTGCGCCGCCGGTGACCTTGCCTTCCAAATCCTCGGGCAGGACGCCGCCGCCCTTGACGTGGAGCAGGTTGTCGAGACCCTTCAGCGTCTGCGAACCCTTGGTGCTGACCAGCTTGAGCTTGTCGATCACCTGCGGGTTCTTCGCATCGCCGCCGATCGGAATGATGCTGATCGTGCCGTCGCCGGCGATCGTCATCGACTGATAGGGCGGGATGGTGATCGGGCCGCCGGAGCCCATGACCGGGAAGCCGTCGCCCGTCTGCAACACGCCGGTTTCGGTGACCGACAGGTCGCCGCGACGCGTATACGCCTCGCTGCCGTCGGTCGCCTGGACGGTGAGCCAGCTGTCGCCGCCCATCGCCACGTCGAGCGCGCGGCCGGTCTGCTGGACGGCGCCCTGCTTGCGATCGGCGTCGATCACCTCTTCGGACGAGGGCGTGCGCGCTTCGAAGCCCGCGCCCTTGATCTCGATCCGGTCGAACACGACGCGGTCGGCGCGGAAGCCGATCGTCGACGCGTTCGCCATGTTGTTCGCGATCGAGGCCTGCGACGCCATGTGCGCCTTCAGCCCCGAGGCCGCGGTATAGATCAGTTTGTCCACTCAGGTGATCCCGTCCGTCAGATCGATCAGCTGCGCATGTTGAAGATGGTCTGCGAAATCTGGTTCGCGGTATCGAGCGCCTTGGCATTCGCCTGGAAATTGCGCTGTGCCGCGATCAGGTTGACCAGTTCTTCGGTGACATCGACGTTCGACCCCTCGATCGTGCCCGAATTGAGCGAACCGTAGCCATTGTCGTTCGCGCTGCCGAGCAACGCCTGGCCCGAAATGCCGCTGGACGACCAATAGCTGTTGCCGTTCTGGCGCAGGCCGGCCGGGTTGGTGAAGTTGGCGAGCGCGACCTTGCCGAGCGCGATCGTGTCGCCGTTCGAGAAGCTGGCCGTGACGATGCCCGATTTGTCGACCGTGACGCCCGACAATTCGCCGACCGCGGTGCCGTCCTGGCTGCGGCCGACGACCGAGAAGGCGCTGGCCTTGCGCGTCGTGCCGGCCAGATCGAGGCCGATCGACTGCGATGCGCCACCGGTCGCGGGCAGGATCGCGTCATAGGCGATCGGCGCAGCGGGCGCGGTCAGGTTGCCGTTCGAGTCGAAGCTGAGCGTGGTCGGCGTGGCCGATCCGCCGACAGTCAGTTCCTGAATGCCGACATAGGAGCGGACCGACCAGCTATTGTCCGCTTCGTGACGGAAATAGTTCGTCATCGTCATCGCCTTGCCGGTCGAATCGTAGACCGTCGTGGTGGTGGCGTTGTTGTAAGTCGAGGCGTTGAGCGGATCGAACGTGCCGACCGGGATCTTCGCCGTGGTCTGCAGATTGACGCCGAGCGATACGCCGGTGGTCGCCTTGGGCGATCCGCTGGTGCTCGGCAGGCGCAGATTGGTCAGCCCGTCGCTGCCCGTCGCGGTGACGTTGCCGTCCTGATCGACCGGATAGACCTGCAGCCTGCTGCCCTGATCATCGACGACGTTGTGCGTCGAGGGATCGACGTGGAAGCTGCCGTTGCGGGTATAGGCGACCGCCGCGCTCAATCCGTTGGTCTTGACCGCGAAGAAGCCGTCGCCGCTGATCGCGAGATCCAGCGAGGAGCCGGTCGTCTTCAGGCTGCCTTCGGAGAATTGCTGCGTATTGCCCTTCATCACCGTGCCCGAGCCGACCAGCTTGCGCGGATCGGTCTGCAGGTTCGATGCGATGACGTCGGCGAAGTTGGTGCGGCTCTTCTTGAAGCCGTCGGTGCCGACGTTGGCGAGGTTGTGCGAGATGGTCGACATCTCGGTCTGTGCTGCCTGAAGGCCGCTGAGCGAAGTGTAAAAGGACATAGTAAACTCCTGAAGATTAGCGGTTTTTGGCGGTTCAGCCGATTTGACGGACGCTGGTTATGGGGACCTGACCGATACCGGGCAGGGTGAGGACGGGGGTGCCCGAGGACGGCATCGAGACCGAGGCGACGGGTGCCCAGACGAGCGAGCGGCTGGTGATTTCCGCACCGTCCGTGCCGGCATTGACCTTGATGTTGAACGGGCCGCTGCCGGCATCCGCGCCGTCCGCGGTCTTGCCGTCCCACTCGTAATCGACCGTGCCCTTGACGTGCGCGCCGAGCTGGATCGTCTTCAGCACCTGACCATCGGCGGACTGGATCGAGACGTTGACCTCGCCGGCGTCGTCGTCCAGTTCGATCGCGCCGGCGATACCGCCTGCGGTGCGGCCGTAGGCGCTCGTACCCTCGATCAGCACGGTGCGGCCGACATAGGACAGAGCGTCGCTCTGGCTGGTGCCGGCGAGCTTGTCGGAGATCGCCTTCAGCGTGCTGTTCATCTCGCTGATGCCGGCGACGGACGAGAATTGCGCCATCTGCGCGACCATCTGCGTATTGTCGACGGGGGCGAACGGATCCTGGTTCTTCAGCTGCGCGGTCATCAGCTTGAGGAAGTCCGCCTGGCCGAGCGTGGACGACTTGGTCGTCGCGGTATTGGCCGCGGCGCCGGAGGATTTGGCGATGCCGAGATTGGCCAGCGTGGTATCGAAACTGCTCATGATCAGCGGCCCATCTTGAGGGTATCGAGGATCAGCGACTTGGCGGTCTGCATCACTTCGACATTGTTCTGGTAGGTGCGCGCGGTCTCCATCATGTCGACCAGCTCGCGCGTCTCATCGACCGCGCTTTCCCAGATGTTGCCGTCCTTGTCGGCCATCGGGTGCGACGGATCGTAGCGCTTGGTGGGGGTGGCGCCCGCCGTCACGACGCTTTCGACATTGACCGTCGCGAGGCCGGTCGCCTTGTCATATTCGGTGCGGAAGACGGGCTTCATCGTGCGGTAGGCGGCGGCTTCGCTGGACGCGATGCCGCCGGCATTGGCGAGGTTGGAGGCGGTGGTGTTCATCCGCAGCAGCTGTGCGGACATCGCCTTTCCGGCCACCTGGAAGATCGTCAGCGGATCGGCCACGGCTTATTCTCCCCTCAGCGCGCGCGTGAGCGTGTTGATGCGGCCGTTCAGGAACGACAGGGTCGTCTGATACTGGACGGCGTTTTCGGCGAAGGCGGTCTGTTCGGCGGCGAGTTCCACCGTATTGCCGTCCATCGAGGGCGACATCGGATTGCGGTAGCGCGTGGCGCTGTCCATGCCGGTGGCGGAGAGCCCCCCGAGCCCTCCGCCGCCGAAAGCGCGACCTTGAAATCCAGGTCCTTCGCCTTGAAGCCGGGCGTCGAGGCGTTCGCGATATTGGAGGCGAGCAGACCCATGCGCTGCGAACGCACTTGCAGGGCTGCCCCATGAACTCCGAAAAGACTGTTCTCGTCCACCTTGGTCGGTCTCCGCACGTCAGTGTGCGTCGATGGCTAAGCAATGGCCGTGCCAGTTTGCGTTCGCCGGGCGTGGCGGGGTGTTTTGCCGGGGGGCGGCAGGGCGGGGCGGCAAGGACTTGCCGGTGGCGGCAAGCTTTGCCGGTGGTTTCGGCCGGTGCTGGGGTGGCCGCGGCGGCGGGGGAAACTGGCCCGCCTCTTGCTACGTCACGAGCGATGACATTCGACCTCGCTTCCGCGCTCGCACCGTTCCTGGACCCCGTCGCCGCCGGCATCGTCGTCGGCGGGACGGTGGTCGCGACGATGCTGCGTACGCCCGTGCGCGATCTGGCCGACGGCATGGCGGCGCTGGCGCGACTGCCGCGGCGGCGCTTCGATGCGGGCGGGTTGCTGGATCAGGTCGGCGCCTTCACGCGGATCGCGCGGCGGCACGGGGTGATGGCGCTGGACCGGTCGGTGATCACCGACCCCGACGTGTCCGCCGCGGTGTTCGCGATCATCGACGGACAGGGGCCGGACGACGTCGCCGTAATGCTGCGCGATGCACGGCGATTGCGGACCGAGAGGCAGCTGGCGGCGGTCGAAATGTGGAGCGGTGCGGCGGAGGTCGCGCCGGCGATGGGGATGATCGGCACGCTGATCGGGCTGGTCGCGATGTTCACGCGGATGACCGACCCGAGCGCGATCGGCGCGGCGATGGCGGTGGCGTTGCTCGCCACATTGTACGGCGCGATCCTGGCCAATCTGGTCTGCAGCCCGATCGCGGTGCGGCTGCGGCGGCAGGTGCGGGTGGAGGCGGTCGAGCGCGCGCGGCTGGAGGCGCCGCTGGTCGCGCTGGCCGCGCGCGCACGGCCCAAAGATCTGGCCCGCGATATGGCGCACGCGGCATGATGCCGGACGACTTCCCCGACGACGCGCCCGGCCGCCCGGCCTGGCTGATGACGCTCGCCGATCTCGCCTTGCTGCTGGTCGGGTTCTTCGTGTTCATCCAGGCGACCGGGCATCTGGATCGCAAGGCACTGGCCAAGGGCATCCGCGAGGGCTTCGGGACGGACCGGGTGGTCGAGGATCCGATGCCGGTCGCGGCCGCGTCGATGGCGGACTTCGCTGCCGGATCCGCCGCCCTGCCCGCCCCCGCCGATGCGCTGATCGGCTGGGCGCGCGAGGCGACGCGCGATCCACGCGTGACGATCAGGATCAGCGGGAATAGCGACGGATCGACCGGCGACGTGGATGCGGCGACCGGCAGCGCCACCGTGCTCGCCGCCGACCGTGCGCGCGCGATCGCCGCCGAATTCGCCCGCGCCCGCGCGGTGCCGCAGGACCGCATGACGATCGTGACCGGCAGCAGCAAGAGCCGGTCGGTCGTCGTCACGCTCGGCTTTGCCGGCCGATTGCCGGGCGACCGGCCATGATTTGCCGTTTCGGAGGACCCAAGATGTACCGCCTGCTGATCCCCGCATTATTGTGCGCCACCCCCGCGATCGCCGCGCCCGCATTTCAGGACACGGCGGCGCTGGACCGCGCGGTCGCCGCCTTTACCGGGCGCGGCATCGGCAGCCAGGGCGGCGCGCGGAGCGTGGTCGATGCGCGGCTGAAGCTGGCGCAATGCCCGACGCTCGCCATGTCGTGGCGGTCGGAAGTGCACGATGCGGTCGTCGTCAGCTGCACGGGGCCGGAATGGCGGATCTTCGTGCCGGTCCTGTTCACCCCCACCGAGACCAACAAGCCGGCCCGGCAGAGCGTTGCGGCACCGGTCAAGGCCGAACCCGTCATCAGACGCGGCGATCCGGTGACGATCGCCGCGGGATCGAACGGTTTTTCGATCACGCGCGAGGGCGTCGCGCTGGGCGATGCGGCACCGGGCGCGCGCTTCATGGTCCGGGTGGAGGATGCCAAGACACCGGTCCAGGCGGTCGCGGTCGAAAGCGGCCGCGCGACCCTGCCCGGATGGAGCGAATAAATCGTGCTAAAGCTTTCCCCCGGCCTGCCGTTTATCCCTGTGTGGCAGGACCCGGAAAGGGGCGAACATGGTGGATCCTCTCGGCGTAAAGCCGGTACAGACTGGCGAGCGCATCGCGCCCGTCGCACGCGTCGTGCCGACCGCAACGGTCGCGCCGACGGTGGAACAGGATGCGGACCGCGGCGCCGTCAAGGCGACGACCGTCAAGCAATCCGGGGGCGAGCAGTCGACGGTCGAGAAATCGACCGTCGCCAGCACGGCGAAGGATTTCGCATCGTCCCCGCCGATCGATCTCGAACGGATCGCCAAGATCCGCAAGGCGATCGCGGACGGCAATTTCCCGATCTATCCGTCGACCATCGCGGATCGGCTGATCGCGTCGAAATACGACTGGTTGCGCAATGACGGCGAATGACACCCGCCGCGACGCACTGATCCGGGTGATCGAAGCGCTGCATCAGGAGATTGCCGCGCTGAAGACGAATGACATCGCCGCGCTGGAACGCGCGACGCAGGACAAGTTGCAGGGGGTCGAGGCGGTCGCCGCCTTGGGCACCGGCCCGGCGGGCACGGACCTGCGCGATCTGGCGGACGAGGCCAACCGGCTGAACGAAACGTGCCGCATCTACGTCAACCTGATGGCGGCAAATGTTCGCCGCCGCCTGCAAACCTTGACCGGCGATGCCGGCCAGGGCGGCGCGATCTACCGCGCGACCGGGTCTATGCGCGCTTACGCCTGAGGGTTTTTGCGAGACTGGCCACCGCATGTGCCGTCGTCGCGGACCGTATGCCGCCCCACACCCTCCGTTCGTCCTGAGCTTGTCGAAGGGCGGGCCCCGGGGACAGGTGCTTCGACAGGCTCAGCACGAACGGGTGGGGGTGTGATGTCAGGTTTAGGTCGGGCCGATCCCACTTCTGACGGTTGAAAACCGGGACATTACCCAGCCACCGTCATTCCCGCGCAGGCGGGAATCTATAATCACGACGCCCCGTTGAAGACGGCAAGCGTCAGCCCCTAGGGATTCCCGCCTTCGCGGGAATGACGGTGGCTGGAGGCGGTCCTACGCCCCCCCCGAACACCCCTCCCCGCCCCCCCCACCGAACGCCCTCCCCACCAAACGCCCCGAACTGGCACGTTCCTTGCTGATCTGGCCCCGACAAGGTCAATCAGCCGAGGATCGATGAGCTTCAACCCATTTGCCGTCACTGCCGCCCGCACCAACGTCTCGGCCAAGTCCGCGATCGCGTTGGCGAGCCAGAAGACCGGCGTCGACTTCTCGTACCTGATGGGACAGGCGCAGCTGGAAAGCGGGATGCGCAGCGATGCGCGTGCCGGGACGTCGAGCGCGTCCGGCCTGTACCAGTTCATCGACCAGAGCTGGCTGCGCGTGATGAAGCAGCATGGCGCCGAACACGGCATGGCCTGGGCATCGGATGCGATCTCCTCCACCGGCAGCGGGCGGATGACGGTGAGCGATCCCCGCCACGCGCCGCGCGATCATGGCGCTCCGCAACGATCCGCAGGCCGCGTCGCTGATGGCGGCCGAACATGCATCGGACAATAAGGACGCGCTGGAAAACTCGCTGGGCCGCGATGCGACCGGCACCGATCTGTACATGGCGCATTTCCTGGGACTGGGCGGCGCCAAGTCGTTCCTGAAGAATATGGCGAACACGCCCGACCGCCCCGCCGCCGGCCTGTTCCCCGCCGCGGCGCGCGCGAACCGCAGCGTCTTCTTCACCTCGGGCGGGCAGGCGCGGTCGCTTTCACAGGTCTATGACCGCTTCGCCGCGAAGCTGGACAAGGGCGCGGGCGTCGCGACTGGGACGGCAAGCGGCCTGTTCGACCAAGCGGCGGTGACGATGGCATCCGCGGCGATGGAGATAGACGGCGCGACCGTCATTCCCGGCAATAACGAAGACAGCGGATCGCATAGCGCGGGCGCGTGGGCGAAGGCGACGCTGGACCAGTTCGGCGGCAATCGCAGCGAACGCCAGATGGCGAGCCTGATCCGCCCGACCCCGGCCAATGCCAAGCTGGCCTACATGATGCTCGCGACGTTGGGGGCGTAAACGATGGCCGCTGCACTCAAACAGGGCCGCATCCTGCCGCTGCTGCGATCCTCGGCCTTGCCGCTGGCGACGCTGTTGCTGGTCGTATTGATGGTTGTGCCGATCCCGACGCCCGTCCTCGACATCTTCTTCATCATGAACATCGCGATCAGCCTCGCAGTGCTGATGGTCGCGCTCAATGCACAGAAGCCACTCGATTTCTCCGCCTTCCCGACCGTCCTGCTGTTCGCGACGTTGTTCCGCCTGGGCCTGAACGTCGCATCGACGCGCGTCGTGCTGGGCCACGGGCATCAGGGCGAAAGCGCCGCCGGCCATGTGATCGAGGCGTTCGGCACGTTCGTGATCGGCGGCGACTATATCGTCGGGCTGTTCGTGTTCGCGATCCTCGTCATCATCAACATGATCGTGGTGACCAAGGGCGCGGGCCGCGTGTCCGAAGTGTCCGCACGCTTCACGCTGGACGCATTGCCCGGCAAGCAGATGGCGATCGACGCCGATCTGAACGCCGGGCTGATCACCCCCGACGAAGCCAAGGCGCGCCGCGTCGAAGTGTCGACCGAGGCGGATTTCTACGGGTCGATGGACGGTTCGTCGAAGTTCGTGAAAGGCGATGCGGTCGCCGGCCTGCTGATCCTGTTCGCCAATATCGCGGGCGGCCTTATCCTCGGCCCGGTGAGCCACGGCCTGTCGATCAGCGAAGCGGCGCATACATACGTGCTGCTCGCGATCGGCGATGCTTTGGTCGCGCAGATCCCGTCGCTGTTGCTGTCGATCGCCGCCGCCGCGATCGTGACGCGCGTCACCTCCAGCCAGGATCTGGCCGGGCAGATCGGCGGGCAGTTCGCCAGCGCGCGGACCTGGACGCCTGTCGCGATCATCCTCGGGCTGCTGGGGCTGATGCCGGGCATGCCGCACATCATCATCCTGCCCGCTGCAGCCGCCGCCGGCTATGCCGCGTACAAGCTGAACCAGAAGGCCAAGCGCCCCGCCCCGGTCGAGGTCGCGGAGATCGAGCCGGTCGACCAGTCGAAGATCGGCTGGGACGAAGTGACCGACACGATGCAGGTCAACCTGGATATCGGATACGGACTGGTGCCGTTGGTCGACGAACGTCGCGGTTCGCCGCTGATGAGCCGGATCACCGGCGTGCGCCGCCAATTGTCGAAGGAACTGGGCTTCGTCGTGCCGCAGGTGCGCGTCCGCGACGACATCAACATGGCGCCGTTCGCCTATCGCATCCTGGTCGGCGGCGTCGTGCTGGGCGAGGACAGCGTGTCGCCGGAGGAGATGCTGGCGCTCGACACGGGTCAGGCGATCGGGTCGCTGGTCGGCAAGAAGGCGAAGGACCCGACGTTCGGGCTGGACGCGGTGTGGATTTCGCAGGGCGATGCCGATGCCGCGACCGGCGCCGGCTATCTGGTGGTCGATCCGGGCACCGTCGTCGCGACTCATCTGAACCACATGCTCGGCAGCCATGCGGCCGACCTGCTCGGCCCGGACGAGGTGCAGAATTTGCTCGACGGATTGAAGGAGCGCGCCGCGAACCTCGTCGCCGCTTTGTCGCCCAATCCGTTGCCGCTGACCACGCTGACTCAGGTGCTGAAGGGCCTGCTGGCGGAGAACGTGCCGCTGAAGGAATTCCGCAGCATCGCGCAGGCGATCTCGATCGCCGCGCAGAAGTCGCTGGACGCGGACGAGATCATCGAACTGATCCGCCCCGAACTGGGCGGGCTGATCATCGGCAAATTGTGCGGCGTGCGCGAGCCGTTGCGCGTGATGACGTTGGAGGGACAATTGGAAGGTCTTCTTGGGCAGGCAGTGCGTAGCGATCCGTCGCGCCGCCACACGATCGAACCCGATCTGGGGCGTCGCATCGTCGATGCGCTGCAACAGGCGGCGAACCCGCTGATCGCGGAGGCCAAGCCGTTCGTACTGGTCGTGCAGCCGGCGATCCGCGTCGCGATCCGCAAGCTGATCCGCACGATCCTGCCCGATACGCCGGTGATGAGCTTCTTCGAAGTGCCGGAGGAAAAGGCGGTCGAGGTCGTCGCCGTGATCGGTGCTCCGCAAGCGTTGGCGGCATGAGCATGATGCCCAACCAGAACGCCTTCGTTGGTGCGGTGCCGCTGACCTATGGTCGCACCGGGCCGGCGGCGGACGCCAACGCGCTGGCGCGCAAGCATCTGCCGATGATCCGCCGCGTCGCGTGGCATGTGCATGGCAGCATGAGCAGCGCGATCGAGGTCGAGGATTTGATCCAGATCGGGCTTGTCGCTTTGGTCGAGGCGACGAGCGGATTCGAGGATCGCGGGCAAGTGACGTTCGAGCAATATCTGCTGACGCGGGTGCGGGGATCGATGATCGACGCGCTGCGGCGGCAGGCGACGCTGACGCGCGGCGCGATGCAGCGGCGGCGTGCCTATGCCGAGGCGGTAAGAGCGCTGACCGACGAGACGGGTGTGAAACCGAAGGACGACATGATTGCGGAAAGGCTTGGCGTGACGCTGGAAAAACTACGGCTCGACTATTCGGCGGCGGAACCGCTGCGCTTCGAATCGATCGACGAGGTCTATGCCGACGACCAGCCGTGGTTTGCGAGTGCGGAGCCCGATGCGTTCGAGCAATTGTCCGAGAACGATCTGCGCGGCGCGTTAATCGCGGCGATCTCCGCTCTGCCCGAACGCGAAGCGCAGGTGGTGCAGTTATATTATGTCGAGGAACTGAACCTCGAGGAGATCGGGCTGGTGCTGGGCGTCGGCGCGGCGCGGGTGTGCCAGATCAAGGCTAGCGCGCACCAGAAGCTGAAGAAGGCGCTGGGGGCGGCGCGGTGATGTTCGCTCGGTGGTGCAGCCCTTTACGTCACCACATCATCGTCATTCCCGCGCAGGCGGGAATCCATACTGGCTGTCGCTGGTGATCCATTTCCAACGTCGTGATTATGGATTCCCGCCTGCGCGGGAATGACGGAACTGGCCGGGGACGACCACTCCCCGCCTCAGAAGAACAATTTCCTCACCGTCACCCGCACCGTGCGGCCGAGCGGATCCAGATAATCCGGCTGGAAGCCGACCGGGGTCGCGCCCGCTGAGTCGGTGACGCGCTGACGCGTGTTGAACAGATTGTCGACGCCGACGCTGATCCGCATGCCGCGCACCCAGGGGTGCTTCTTTACCAGATCCAGCCGCTGGCCGAGATCGGCGAACAGGCGCAAATTGGCGGTGGCGAGGCCGCCGAAATTGAGCACTTCCGGTGACGTCGGCGTGCCGCCGTTGACGGTCGTGCCGCTCTGCCAGTTGCCGGACAGGCGCGCGCCGATGCCGTTGTTGGAATAGCCGGCCTGCACCTCGACCTGATGGCGCGATTGCCCGCCATTTCCGCCGATCGCATCGCCGTTCAGCAGATCGAGCCGGGGTCCGCCATTCGCGACGGTAACGCGGTTGGTGAAATTGTACGTGTGGTAGACCGCGAAGTTGAGGCGTCCCCCGCCCTGCCCGCCGCCGCCGCCGAAGCGACCGCCACCGCCGGGCCGGCCTTCGCCGCCGCCACGTCCTTCGCCCGCCGCACGTCCTTCGCCCGCGGGCCGACCCTCACCGCCAGCACCGGCTGCGGGTGCGCCCTCGCCGCCCGGGCGACGGCCGGGGAAGGTCATGCCGGCGAACGGGTTGGGCCCGGTGCCGGCGCGGAACGCCTCCAATTCCTTCTGGATCTTGGACTTGAGCGGCGTCGAGAAATTGACGCCCCAGCGGAGCAGCGAGTTGCTGCTTTCGGCATAGTTGATCGGGCGCGCATCGACCTGCAGCAGATTGCCGGCGGCATCGCGCAGGAAACGCTGCGGGAATGCCGCCTCGATCGCCGCGGTCGGCGTGGGGAAGGACGCGATCGGATTGTCGGTGCGGTTCTTGACGAAGCTGGAGGTGAAGGAAATGTCCTTCTTGCTCCACGGCTTCACCGTCAGGCCCAGGCGCATGACGTGCTTGTTGCTGGCGATCAGGTTGGGATTGCCGCCGGTCAGCTGGGTCACGGTCGCAGTGGTGCCGGCGATATAGTCGAACACGCGCGCATTGGCGGTCGCGATCGTCGGGTTGCCGAGCTGCTGCGCGCTGGGCGCCTCGTCCTGATCGGTGACGGTCAGGATGAAACGCACCGCATCGACCGGCGCCCAGTTCGCGCCATAGCCGATCGTGGTCAGCGTGCCGAAGTCCGACAGGTGATCCGCGGCGATGTTGAAGTTCGCCGACAACTGGCCAAGGAACGGCAGCACGTCCTTGCCGCGGCTGGCGATCGGCAGGTCGATATTCGCCTGGCCGTTGACGATGTCGCGCGAGACGCTGCCGCGCTGCGTGACGCCGAGACGCAGCGAATCGCTGTCGAAATCGCTGGTCGATGCGCCGACGCGGAAGCTGGTCGAGACCTTGCCGGCCGGGAGCGAGAAGAGCGTGCCGTTGACCAGCATGTCCGCGCCCGCGACGTTCGACGTGGAGCGTGCGCGGTTGGTGGAGACGAAATCGCCCGCGTTCAGCACGCCGCGCGGATCGGCGGCGGGATCGTTCGCATTGATCCGCGCCTGGAAGGCGGAGGCGTCGGTGACGTCGGTATAGGTCTTGGATCGCACCCGATCGTAATTGCCGGTCAGCGACCAGCGCCACGTGCCGACATCGCCGTTCAGCGTCGTGCCGAGATGCGTGGTGAGCGACGTCTTCCGCTGCAATAACGGGTTCAGCCCCAGCGTGCGCACGACCGTCCCCGCGCTGCCGCCGGTGGCGAACGGACTGCCCGCGGGCACGCCGAGCGACAGGCCGGGCAGACCGTTCAGCCCGTTGCCGTCGTTCGTATCGAGGCTGGCATTGAGCGTCGCGCCGATATTCCCGAAGATGTTGCGCGCGTGGCTCGCGTTCGCGCTGAACGCCCGCGACGAGCCGAGCAGGGTTCGGAACGGGCGCTGGTCGACCGGATCGATGCTGGTCGTGGCGAGCGGGGTGATGTTGCGCTCGTCCTCGGTCAGCGCGCTGCTGCGCGTATATTCGAGATGCGCGTTGGTGCGCTTGTCCTGCGCGATGCGGAGCAGGTCGATCTCGCCGTTCGGGGTATTGCGTCCGCCCTCGGTCGCGATCCGGTCGGTCAGTTCGATGGTCGCGGCGCGGAAGCGGCGGCGCAGGACAAAGTTCACCACCTTCTGGTCGGCACGATAGCCGTATTTCAGCGCGACTTCCTCGGGTAGGATCTCGACACGCTGGATCGCTTCGGTCGGCAGGTCGCGGATTTCCTGGAAGCCCGAGATGCGGCGGCCGTTCAACAGCACGACCGGTGCGCCGCCGCGACCGGAAGTGGTTTGCGGCGCGAGTTCGCTGAGCAGTTCGGACACCGATCCGACGCCGTAGGAGCGGATGTCGGCGGGGCTCAATTGCTGTTCGGGCGGAATATCCCCGATCACCGATCCGCGCGGACGCTGCCCGGTAACGACGATCTCGCCTTCGTCGGCTTCCGCATCCGATGCAGGTTCCGGCGTCTGCGCAGCGAAGGTCGACGGAGTTTGGGCGGCAGTCTGGGGGGCGGGGGTGGTTTGCGCCGCGACGATCGTCGGCATCCCGCCCAGCACCGCAAGCAAACCCAGATTCGAAACGCGCATTACATTCTCCGACACCGTGATGGGGCAGCGAGTAGCGGCCAATTGTCGCAAGAATGTGCCGGTCGCGCTGAATATCCGCTGACACCGGACGAATATGGTGTGCAGATGCAAAAACCCCGGCGGCCTGTCGGCCACCGGGGTTCTCGCTTGCCCTTCGCATCGGGTGGGAAGGAAGGGCCCGGTCGGCCACCAGCACCCATAGGGGGGCGGTGCCGGGGCCGCTTCCGATCCTTAACGCAGGAGCGAGAGCACGCTCTGCTGCGACTGGTTCGCCTGGGCGAGCATCGCGGTCGATGCCTGGCTCAGGATCTGTGCCTTTGCGAGGTTGGTCGTTTCGGCCGAGAAATCGGCGTCTTCGATACGGCTGCGCGCGTCGGTCAGGTTGGTAACGTTGGACGTCAGGTTGTTGACCACCGACTGCAGGCGGTTCTGCGACGCACCCAGCGAAGCGCGGTTGGTGTTGACCGTCTTCAGCGCAGCGTCGACCGTCGCCAGGGCCGCGTTAGCGCCATCGGCATCTGAGATATCGATGTCGGCTACACCGTCGAGGGTAACAACGGCCAGCGATAGATCGACCGTCTCGTCAGCATTTGCGCCGACCTGAATCTTGACCACGCCGCTAGCGCCGGCGTCACCAGTAAACAATTCAACATTGTTGAACTTGGAGTTCTCGAGAATATCCGTGATCTGGCTGGTGAGTTCGCCGACTTCGGTCTGAAGGTTCTCGCGGTCTTCGTCCGCATAGGTGCCCGATGCCGACTGGACCGACAGTTCGCGGATTCGCTGCAGCATGTTGGTGACTTCGCTCAGGCCGCCTTCTGCCGTCTGCGCCATCGACATGCCGTCGTTCGCATTACGGATCGCCTGGTTCATGCCCTTGACCTGCGAGGTCATCGACGAGGCGATGGCGAGACCGGCGGCATCGTCCTTGGCCGAGTTGATGCGCTTGCCGGTCGACAGGCGCTCGATGCTCTGCTGAAGGCTGATGTTCGCGGAATTCGACGCATTCGATGCGCGCAGCGAACCGATATTGGTTCCGATTACAGTCATGTCAAAGTCTCCGTATGTGACTTGACGATCCTCGCCGCCCCCTAGCGGATGGCTGAGCCGTCAGCAGAGATAACGACCGCTATCGCCGGACTTTAAGTACCCCCGCGAAAATCTTTTGGCGCAAGGGCGACCGGGGCAGGTCCGGCCCCTCACGCGCGCATACGCGTAGGGCGACGCACGCACCGGCGGGCCGCGCGCCCGGAAATATTTTGCCGCCCGGCAATGTACTTAACGCGCTGTTTACCAACTCCCCCGCATTACCCCCTGACATCAAGGGGATTTCTCATGCGTCCGCCGCTCACCAACACGATCCGGTCCATCGTTCCATCCGCAGCGATCCTGCGGCAGAGATATGCGCTGGTCTCGGGCCTGCGCGCTCAGGGGTTCGCGGTGCGGTCGTTCGAGGACGGCAAGCCGCAGCCGGGCGAACTGTTCCTGATCGCGGATGGCGAGACGCCCCCCGCCCCCGCCCGTACGGTGATCGTCGGCGAGGATGGCGATTACGTCCAGCCGTCGCGCGACGGCAGCCCGGCGCGCATCGCCTTCTCGCCCGCCAACGCCGCGGTCGGCAACGGCTTCGTCCGCGCGCTGGTCGCCGGGGCCGATGCACCGACCGCCGCCGATCCCGAAAGCCTGGCGCTGTACGCGCTGGCCGAACGCGTCGCGGGTGCCGACATCACCGTCTTGATCAACGGCCCGACCGGCACCGGCAAGGAAGTGCTGGCCAAGCATATCCACCTGTCGTCCGAACGCCGCGACGGCCCGTTCATTGCGATCAATTGCGCGGCCTTGCCGGAAACCATGCTGGAGGCGTTGCTGTTCGGGCATCAGAAGGGTGCGTTCACCGGCGCATCGTCCGGCGGCGAAGGTTTCTTCCGCGCGGCGAACGGCGGCACGTTGCTGCTCGACGAGATCGCCGAGATGCCGATCCAGTTGCAGGCCAAATTGCTGCGCGCGTTGCAGGAGCGTGAGGTCGTTCCGATCGGTGCGTCGACGCCGGAGAAGATCGACGTCCGCGTCATCGCCTGCGCCAACCGCGATCTCCAGACCGAAGTCGCCGAAGGCCGCTTCCGCGCCGATCTGTATTACCGCCTGTCCGTTTTCCCGCTGAGCACGCGCCCGCTGAACGAGCGTCGTCAGGATATCCCCGCGCTCGCCGCGACGATGATCCTGCGCCACGCGGGCAGCCGCAGCATCGTGCCGTGGCCGGAAACCGCGGCGATCGACGCGCTGGTCGGCCACGACTGGCCCGGCAACGTCCGCGAGCTGGAAAACGTGATCCAGCGCGCGTTGTTGCTGTGTGGCGGCGACACGATCCGGGCGGACCATATCGTGTTCGACCGGCCCGCAGCATCGGTGCAGCAAAATGCAGCAAACGATCAACCGGGACAGCCCGCGACGCTGGGCAACATCGTGCAGATGCATGAATTCCAGGCGATCCGCGAGACGCTGGCCGCGTGCGGCGGCAGCCGGATCGAGACGGCGAAGCGGCTTGGTATCTCGGAACGCACGTTGCGCTACCGGCTCGCCAAGGCGCGCGAACAGGGTGAGGCGATCACGCCCGCCGCCAATCAGGCAGCGTGGGGCGTTAGCGCCGCCAATCAGGCGGCCGGGGCATGAGCGTCGGTGGCGTAGGCGCCCCGATGGGGGTGGACCGGGTGATGGCGCTGCGTGCGCAGATCCTGGAACGCAATCAGGCGCTCGCGCGTGCGAATTCCGCCGCAGGGGCGCCCGCACCCGCGACGGAAGCGAAGCCGACCAGCTTCACCTCCGCAATGGAAGACGCGCTGAAAAGCGTGAACGAGGGCCAGCAAAAGGCCAGCGACCTGTCCGCTTCCTATGAACGCGGCGAAACGGTCGACATCGCCAAGGTGATGCTGGCGCGCCAGCAGGCGAGCGTCGGCTTCGAGGCGACCTTGCAGGTCCGCAACAAACTCCTGTCCGCCTACAAGGACATCATGAGCATGCCGGTGTAATATGAGCAACGCACTCATCCCCAACGGCGCCGTTCCCGAACGGTTCGCCAATCCGCTGCACCAGATTTCCGGTTTCATGGGCCAGCCCGCGGTGCGCCGCAGCCTGCCGATGATCCTGATGCTGGGGCTGATCGGTGCCGCCATCCTCGCCTGGATGACGCTGGCCGCCGCACCGCAGAAGATCCTGTTCGCGCAGCTTGCCGATGCCGACAAGGCATCCGTCACGCAGGCGCTGGAACAGGCGAACATCGCATCGAAGATCGACGATGCCGGCGCGCTGACCGTCGATGAAGACGATTATGCGCGTGCGAAGATGCTGCTGGCGGGCCAAGGCCTGCCCAAGGCGACGCCGGGCGGCTATGCGATCCTCGACCAACTGCCGATGGGCGTGTCGCGCGCGGTGGAAGGCGAACGCCTGCGTCAGGCGCGCGAGACCGAACTGGCGCGATCGATCGAGGAAATCGATTCGGTCGCCGAGGCGCGCGTGCATCTCGCGACCCCCGAAGCCTCCGTGTTCGTGCGCGACAATGCCGCGCCGTCCGCGTCCGTCATCCTGAAATTGCAGGCCGGCCGATCGCTGAGCGAGGCGCAGGTCAATTCGGTGATCAATCTGGTGGCATCGTCCGTGCCGGGCATGAAGGCGGATTCGGTGACGATCGTCGACCAGATGGGTGGATTGCTGACCAAGTCGTCGTCCGGCGATGGCGGCCTCGGCGCGGCCGGCGACGAGCGGATCGCGTTCCAGCGCCGGATCGAGGACAAATATCGCGCGCAGGTGGTGCAGTTGCTGACGCCGTTGGTCGGGGCGGGCAATTTCTCGACCGAAGTGCAAGCCGATGTCGATCTGGACGAGACGCAGGCGACGCGCGAATCCTATGACAAGCAGGGATCGCTGAAGGTCGAGCAGGGCAATTGGACGGGTAACCAGCCGGAGAGTGCCGGGCAGCAGCCGGGCGGTATCCCGGGTGCGCTGTCGAACACGCCGCCGCCGGCCTCGACTTTGGTCGCCCCGAACGGCGCGGCGGCTGCGCCGGCCGCACCGGGCACTGCCCCCGCCAACGCCCCCCGCCGACGATGAAGCAGAGCGACCAGTTCGCCCGCGCCTATGATCTCGGCAAGGAAGTGTCCGTCACGCGCGCCGCGCCGGGCGGGGTCAAGCGCCTGTCGGTCGCGGTATTGCTGCGCGATGTCGAGGGCAGCAAGCCGCGCAGCCCGGTGGAGATCCAGCAGATCACGCAATTGGTGCAGACCGCGGTCGGCTATGCGCAGGCGCGCGGCGATCAGGTGACCGTCATCAGCCGCAAGTTCGCCGGGGCCGCGACGCTGACCGACAAGCCCGCCTGGTACGACAATGCGTGGCTGCCGATCGTCGCACGCAACGTGACCGCGATCGTCATCGCACTGCTGGTGCTGATCATGGGCGTGCGTCCCCTGTCCAAGGCGCTGATGAAGAAGCGCGACGATGCGTCGCGTCCGGCGCTCGGCCGCGACATGAATTCGGCATCCGGCGAGGGCGGCCAATCGAACCACGCGCCGGTCGGGATCGAACAGATCGAAGGCGCGACGAATTACGACGACCGTATCGGCATGGTGCGCGGCTTTACGCGCGACAATCCGGCGCGCGCCGCGCTCGCCGTCCGGGACATGATCAAGTCATGAACGCACCCACGGGAGGCATGGGCCGCAGCTATACCGGCGTCGAGCGCGCCGCGGTGCTGATGATGCTGGTCGGCGAGGAGGAAGCGGCTGCGATCCTGCAGAAGCTGGATCCGGAGGAAGTGCGCCAGCTGGGCAAGGCGATGTTCGCCGTCGCCGATGTCAGCGAACGCGAGGTGGAGGACGTGCTGGACGATTTCGTCGGCAAGGCGCGCGAGCGGACCGGGATCAGTTTCGATCCGCGCCCGCAGATCGAGGCGGTGATGACGCGCGCGCTGGGCCAGGAAAAGGCCGACAGCGTGCTCGCACGGATCGTGCCGGCGGAGGATGCGTGCCAGATCGACCTGCTCGACTGGCTCGATGCGCCGGAGATCGCCAGCATGATCGAGAAGGAGCATCCGCAGATCTCCGCCGTGCTGATCGCCAATCTGGATCCGGCGGTGGCGGCGCAGGTGCTGGAACTGCTGCCCGACGGCGTGCAGCCCGACATCCTGCACCGCATCGCCAAGCTGGGGCCGATCACGCCCGAGGCGATCGAGACGCTGACCGCGATGCTCGCCAGCCGGTCGAGCAAGCCGCAGGCGTCGGCGGGGCTGACGATGGGGGGCACGCGCGATGCGGCGAAGATCCTGTCGAGCGCGCGCAAGGCGACCGAGCAGCGCGTGATGCCGAAGCTGTTCAAGATCGACCGCGAAGTTGCCAAGGCGATCGAGGAGGCGATGTTCGTGTTCGACAATCTGCTGGAGCTGGACGACAAGAATCTCGGCACGCTGATCCGCAACATCGACGGCGAGATCCTGACGCGCGCGCTGAAGGGCGTGGACCAAAGCATCCGCGACCGCTTCCTCGGCTGCATGTCGAGCCGCGCGGCGGACGGCATTCGCGACGAGATGGAAGCACGCGGGCCGATGAAGCTGACCGAAGTGCTCGACGCGCAGAAGGTGATCATCCAGATCGCGCGCAACCTGGCGAAGGACGGCACGATCCAGATGGGCGGAGGGGAAGACGATTATGTCTGATATGTCGCCGCGACTACACGCGACCTTCCAGGCCGGATTTTCCGCGCGGCACGATGCCGCCGCGCATGTGCTGCATCAGGCGTTCGACCGGCCGGGCGAAGGCTTCGCCGCCTACGACCTGCGCGAGCGGGCGGCGCAATCCGGGCCGGTGGGCTTTTCGCCGCACAACCCGAGCCCGAAGCATTTCGCGCCGGAAAACCCCGGCACCAACCCGACCGAGGGGTGGAACCCGTTCGACGCGAACGCGACGGCCGAGGCACCGCATTTCGTCGATCCCGTCGCGACCGCGCATGCCGCTGGCTATGCCGAGGGGATCGCCGCCGCGCTCGCCGAAACCGCGGAAGCGGGCGAACGCGATCGTGCGCTGCTGACCCGGTTGGGCGAGGCGTTGCGCAGCGAGGACCGGCTGGACCGCGACCGGATGGCACAGCATCTGCGCCAGACGGTGCTGTTCCTTGTGTCGAAACTGGTCGGCGAGATCGGGGTCGCACCCGACATGCTGGCGGGCCGGATCGACGCCGCGTCCGACATGCTTGCCGACGCCGCCGAATCCGCGATGCTGCGCGTCCATCCGGACGATGTCGCGCTGCTGGAGGGCAAGTTGCCGCGCAGCATCTTCGCGGTCGGCGACGCTGCGATCGCGCGGGGCAGTTTCGTGCTGGAATCCGCATCGACGATCGTCGAGGACGGGCCGGAATTGTGGCTGGAACAGCTTGCCGCCGCGATCGACCGCGTCGCCGTGCCGTCCGTCTGAAGCGGCCCGGATGTTGAACCGTTTCACCGAGGAATATCTGGAATCCCTGTCCGCATCGGGGTTCGCGCCGAAGCCGAAGGTTTCCGGGCGGCTTGCGTCGTTCGACGGGCTGCTGATGGAGGCGGTCGGGCTGCAATTGCCGGTCGGCACCGTCTGCGAGATCGGCACGCCCGGAACAGGCGTCGAGGCCGAGGTGATCGGTTTCCGCAACGGCCGTACCTTGCTGATGAATCTCGGCGGCCCCGCGCCGCTGCTGCCGCAGGCGCCGGTGCGTCCGGTGGGCGCGCCCGGCGAGGCGGAGGTCGGCGCGGCGATGCTCGGGCGCGTGGTGGACGGCGCGGGCAAGCCGATCGACGGGCTCGGCCCGATCCGCGGTGCGGCGCGCTGGCCGATCGGCGGCAAGCTGCAATCCCCGCTGGACCGCGGGCGCGTGCTGGAGCCGATGGATGTCGGCGTGCGCGCGATCAACGGGCTGCTGACGATCGGACAAGGCCAGCGCATCGGCATCATGGCGGGATCGGGCGTCGGCAAATCGGTGCTGCTGGGCATGATCGTGCGCGCCGCCGAAGCGGACGTGATCGTCATCGGCCTGATCGGCGAACGCAGCCGCGAAGTCGCCGACTTCCTGGAAACCAAGGTCGCCGGCGCGGCGCGCGCGCGATCGGTGATCGTCGCGGTGCCTGCCAACCATTCCCCCGTGCTGCGCATCCGCGGCGCACTCCGCACCCACGCCATAGCCGAGGCGTTCCGCGCCGAGGGCAAGAAGGTGCTGCTGATCATGGATTCGTTGACCCGCGTCGCGCATGCCGGACGCGAGATCGGTCTCGCGCTGGGCGAACCGGCGTCCGCGCGCGGCTATCCGCCGTCGGCCATCGCGATGCTGCCCAATCTGATCGAGCGCGCCGGCACCGACGTGCATAGCGGCGGATCGATCACCGCGATCTACACCGTGCTGGCGGATGGCGACGACGGCAACGATCCGGTGGTCGATTCCGCGCGATCGATCCTGGACGGGCATATCGTGCTGAGCCGCCAGCTGGCGGAACGCGGCGTCTATCCCGCGATCGACCTTGGCCCGTCCGTGTCGCGCGTGATGACCGATATCGCCGAACGCCCGCACGTCATGGCCGCGCGCGTGCTGCGCCGGCATCTGGCGACCTATGAGGAAAATCGCGATCTGGTGCTGATGGGCGCATACCGGTCGGGCGCGGACCCGGCGATCGATACCGCAATCGCCTGCCACCCGGCGGTGATGGAATATATCAAGCAGGATCCGGACGAAACCGTGACGCTGGCGGATTCGGTCGCCGAGCTGGTCGGCGTGTTCGGCGATGCCTGATGCGAAGAAATTGAACCGCATCCTGAAGGTGCGGACACTGCAACTGGGGCTGGTGCGGGCCGAGGAAGCGCGCGCGAACGAGCGGTTCGCGGGCGAGGTTTCGCTGCGCAACCGGATCGCCTCGCTCGCCGCCGGGATCGCCCCTGCCCCGCAAACCGCCAATGCCGCGTCCCTGGGTGCGGCCGCGCATTTCCGCGACCGGCTGCACCAGTCGGCGCACGCTGCCGAAGGTCGCATGCGCGCGGCCGAACAGGTCGCGATGCGCGCGGCGGAAAAGACGCGCGAAGCCAAGCGCGACCAGTCCGCGATCGAGAAGCTGCTGGACCGCGCGACCGCCGAGGACGCCCTGAAGGAAATGCGCGCGCTGGAGGCCACGCCGCCGACGCGTAAAAATCGGCACGGTCCTTGCTGATAGCCCGGAGGGCGACGTTCGCCCGACCGGGGTTATCGCATGATCGCACTTTCCACATCCGTTTTGCCACCGTCGCTGACCGGCGCGATCCCGCCTGTCGGCACCGCCGGGACCGGCGTCGCCGCATTGGCGACCGGCTTTGCCGTCGATCAGGCAAAAAGTGATTTTTCCGAGACACTTGCAGGACTGACGGTCGCCGCCTCGCCCAGTGCGATGGCGTGGTGCGACGTGATCGTCGGCAAGCCTGCAAAGCCCGGCCGGGCGGGTGCGGCCGAACTGCCGGACCTGCCGGTTCAAGTCCCATCCGTAGCGTCTCCGGACGATGCGGCGTCGGCCCTGCCCGACATGCTTTTGCCGCCCGCCGCGGGGCAGGATGTTGCCGTGGACGGCAAGGACTTGCCTGCGGACATTGCCACCGACGATGCGACCCGGGACATGGCGGCGGACACCATCTGGTTGCCGTCCGCATTGCTGCCGACCAGCCTGCCCGTCGCCCGCACCGCAACGCCGCCGAAATTCGCCGCCGCGCCAGCAACGTCGGTGGAGGCCGCGCCGATCGCATCCGGCGCCGTCGCGGCGGCTCCGCCCGCCACGCCCCGAGCCGTAGGGACCGCCCCGGTGAAGCAGGATCCAGCCGCGCCGGCGATACCGGCCGTCGATCCCGCCGGCCCGGAGAAGCCCGTCGAACCGATCCCGGTCGCGCCCGGCACTCCGGTGGCCGATGGCACCCCGACCCTGCCCGAGGCTGCAACAAAGCCCGGCGCACGCGACGCATCAGTCGCTGTGTCAGCAAACCCGAAGGTCGCGGCACCGGCGGGCGACAGGACGGCGCCGCCAGCCAGCCCCGTGGCGGTTCGGCGCGGGCGCGCGAACCAAGCACCGGCCGCGCCGACCGTACCCGACAAGGCCGTTCGAGCGCAGAAATCGCCCGCCACACCCATGCCCGCAGCGCCGGGCGTCCCGACGATCCAGACCCTTGCCGCACGCCAGACGACCAAGTCCGTTCCGCTGCCCGCTTCGCCCGAGGTCGTCCCCGCACCGGAGGTTCCGGTCGGCACGCTTGATCGGCCGATCGCGGTAGCACCGCCGCTACCCAATTCCGATCCGGCGTCGATCGCGGCCACAACCTCGCCGGTCAGCGCAGGCCCGGTCGAAGCCAGCCCGACCACGACGCCGGATATTCACATTCCGAGCAGCAACCAGCCGCTGCCCATCAAGGCGTCGCCGGGCGCGCCGGTCATACGGGTGGACACGACCGGTGCCACGCCTGCGGATCGAGTGGGGAAGACACCAGTCGCGCCAGACATCCCGGTCGTGGCTGAAAGCGCCGCCCCGCCGCCGATCCGCTTCGCCCCCGTGGCAGAGCCGATCGCGCAGCAGATCGTTCGGGACGTTGCGACCAACCTCGATCCGGTACGCATCCCGGTAACAGGCGCGGTATCGAGCCCGGCGGCTCCCATTGGCGCAACGACGGCGCCCGTCGTGACGACACCCGTTCTGACGACACCCGTCGTGACGATACCCGTCGCGACGGAGATCGTCGGCAAGACGGACCTGCCTTCACCCGCGGCCCCTGCCGCCACGACAGCGCAATCGGCCAGCCAGACGCAGGCCCCCGTCTCGATGACGACGACGGCAGCGCCGACCACCGCCCCGACGACGGCGCAGGTCGCGCTGCCGGCGGGACAGGTCTTCGCCGCCGCGATCGCCGCCGTCGTCCAGCAATCCCGCCGCGACGATCGCGAACCGGGCGACCCGCGCGCAGCCGTGGCGATCGGCGCGACGACGTTCGACGCGCTGCACGCCAATGCCGTCGCCGCCACGACGGACGTCCGTCAGGCCGCCTTGGACCTGAAACAGGATGCCGGCCTGCAAGGGATGATCGACCATATCGAGATGCTGCGCGACGGTGCGGACGCGAACGATACGCGCATCCGGCTCGTCCCCGACGCACTCGGCGCGGTCGATGTGTCGGTGCGCAAGGATGGCGACCGCGTCCACGTCCATTTCGCCGCCGAGAATCGCGCCAGCGCGCAATTGTTGAGCGATGCGCAGCCGCGGCTCGCCGACCTGGCCGAAGCGCGCGGCGTGAAGCTGGGCCAGACCAGCGTCGATACCGGCACCGATCCCAACCGCGGCCAGACGCGCCAGCAGCGGGCGGAACCGGCGCAACCGATTCGCCCGGCACGCGCGACCCGCACCGACGGATCGGCCGCGAGCGATTCGCGAATCGCCTGACATTTCAAACATCAACCGAACGAAGGACTGACCGATGAGTGACAAGACCGAAGCCGCACCGAAAAAGAAGGGCGGCATGATGAAGAAGCTGATCATCGGGATCGGCGCGCTGGTCGTGCTGGGCGGCGGCGTGGGCGGTGGCCTGTATGCGACCGGCATGGTCGGCCACGGCAAGGAAAAGGAAGAGGAAGCGGTCGGCCCGAAGCTGGTCCCCAAGAGCGAGCAGAAAAGATTCAGCGCGGCCGGTGGAGAGGGCGGCGAAGGCGGCGAGGCGGGCAAGGCGCCGCCGTCCGGGGCCGGCGGCGACAAATATGCCTCCAATTATTACGCGATGGAGAAGGAGTTCACCTCCAACCTGCAGGATAGCGTGCACTTCATCCAGGTCGGGCTCGCCATCTCGTCCCCCTATGACGACACCGTCATCGACAACATCAAGACCAACGAGATTGCGGTGCGATCCGCGATCCTGCTGGCGCTGAGCGACACCACCGAGGACCAGGTGTTCAGCACCGAGGGGAAGAAGCAATTGCAGGTCCGCCTGGCCAAGGCGATCAATGCGACGTTGAAAGAAAAGGAAGGATTTGGGGGCGTTGGTAACGTCTACTTTACCAATTTTGTTGTTCAGTGAACATCGATGGTTAACGAGGGTTCACACACGGCGAACGAGCGGCGGGAACGGTCCCGTCCGGAGGTGGCGCAAGCCACCCTGGGCGCGGCCAATCTCAATCCGTTCGGCGACCTGCACACGCTGCAGCACCTCTCCGCGCGGCTTGCGCGGGGGTTGCGCGCCGTGTTCGAACCCCTGTTGCGTACCGAATGCCGCAGCTTCGCCGAACCCTTGGTGGTGCAGCGATTCGCCGATTACCGCGCGGAACGGCCCGACGGGCTGACCGCATGGCTGCCGCTGGCCATGACCCAGGGTGCGGGTCAGGCGGGCGGGCAGGCGATGATGGTGCTGGACGGCCGCTTCGTGCTGGGCGTGCTCGACCTGTTCTTCGGCGGCACGGGCGCGACGCCGGGCGAACTGCCGGCCGAATTCACCCCGGCCGCCGAGGCAATGATCGCGCGGATGGGCGCGTTGATCGCCGATCCGCTGAAGACCGCATGGGAACCGCTGGCGCGGATCGATTTCGTGCCGGGTCATGTCGAGGCCAATCCGGCGATGATCCAGGGGCTGGACGGCGACGATGCCGTCATCGTCACGCGCTTCGGCATCGCGGCGGGGACGGCCAAGCCGGTGTTCGTCGACATCGTCTATCCGGTCGCCGCGCTGAAACCCCACACGCCCTCGCTGATCGGCAAGGTGCACGCGAAGACCGCGGCACCCGACCCGGCGTGGCGCAACGGCCTGACCCGTGCGGTGATGGGCGTGAAGTTTCCGGTCCGCTCCGTGCTGGCCGAACCGACGGTGCCGCTGTCGCTGCTGATGAACCTGAAGGCCGGCGACGTCATCCCGATCAGCTTCGGCGCGGAAGTGCCGGTGATGGTCGGCGGCGACCAATTGGGCTTCGGCACGGTCGGCACGTCCAACGGCAAGGCCGCGATCCGGCTCAATTCGATCTCGCATATGGTTGAGGATTTCCAATGAACGACATGACCGGGGGCTTCCCGATCGACGGCCAGATCCCGCAAGGGCTGGCGGCCAATTTCCGGCTGTTGCAGGACGTGGACGTCAAGCTGACGGTCGAGATCGGATCGACGCAGCTGTCGCTGCGCGAGCTGCTCGCGCTGGGCGAATCCAGCGTGATCGAGCTGGATCGCCAGGCCAACGAACTGCTCGACGTGTTCGTCAACGGCACGCTGATCGGGCGCGGCGAAGTGGTGACGGTGGGCGATCGGTTCGGCGTGCGGATGACCGAACTGGTCTCGCCGGAAAAGCGGGCCTGATCGATCATGATGTGGTCCTATATCCTGAAGCTGGTCGTCCTTCTGCCGCTCGTCTGCGGGCTGATGATCGGGTGCCTGTGGGCGTGGCGGAAGCTTGCATCGCGCATGCCGGGCCAGCCCGCCAACCGCATGATGAAGGTGCAGGAGACGATGATGATCTCCCCGGGCCTGCGCATGGCGGTGCTGGAATTCGAAGGCCGCAAGCTGCTCGTCGCGGTCGGTCGCGGCGGGGTGACGCTGATCGACAAGATCGAACCGAAATGAAGACCTCCATCTCCCGTCACGGCCACGGTCCGTCGCTGGTCAAGCTGCCCGGAATCGTCCACACCATCCCGCTCGGCTGGTTCGCCAAGACGCTGCTGGTGATGCTCGGCATCGTCGTCGCGTTGGTCGTCGCGCATCCCGCCTTCGCGCAGGCTGCTCCCGCCATTCCCGCCGCACCCGGCGTGGGCGACGGCATCGACCGCGCGATCAAGGATCTGGGCGCGAATGCCGGCGGCACGGGCGGACAGGCGCCGCTCGCTCTGTCGCTGCAAGTGCTCATCATCATGGGCCTGCTCAGCATCCTGCCGGGCATCCTGCTGATGATGACCAGCTTCACGCGGATCATCATCGTGCTGGCGATCCTGCGCCAGGCGATGGGGCTGCAACAGACGCCGCCGAACCAGGTGCTGATCGGCCTGTCGCTGTTCCTCAGCTTCTTTATCATGTCGCCGGTGATCAGCCAGATCAACACGACCGCGATCCAGCCTTATTCCGAAGGCCGCATGCAGGCGACCGACATGATCAAGACGGCGGGCGTCCCGCTGCACGACTTCATGGTCAAGCAGACGCGGATCAAGGACATCACGATGTTCTCGACCATCGCCAAAACGGGCAAGTTCGCCAGCCCCGCCGCCATCCCTTTTTCCGTACTCCTTCCGTCGTTTGTGACCAGCGAACTCAAAACCGCCTTCCAGATCGGCTTCCTGATCTTCCTACCCTTCATAGTAATAGACCTGGTCGTCGCCACCGTGCTGATGTCGCTGGGCATGATGATGCTGTCGCCGACGATCATATCCCTGCCGTTCAAGCTATTGCTGTTCGTGCTGGTCGACGGCTGGGCGCTGACGATGGGATCGCTTGCCAACAGTTTCGTGAGTTAGGCCGATGGACGCGGAATATTTCCTGACCGTTGCCAACCAGACGATGTGGGTGCTGGCGCTCGCCGCCGCACCGATCCTGATCCCGGCTTTGTTCGCAGGGCTGATCCTGGGCATGGTGCAGGCGGCGACGTCGATCAACGAACAGACATTGTCGTTCGTCCCCAAATTGATCGTCGTCGCGGTGTCGATCCTGGTGTTCGGCAGCCTGATCCTAGGGCTGCTCAGCGACTTCACGATCGGGATCTTCGAACGCATCCCGGAACTGGTCCGGTAGCAGTGTCGCGTCGATCGTCTTCTGTTATCCTGCGTGCGGGAGGGGCCTCCTCTTCTCCCCTCCCGCTTGCGGGAGGGGGCCCTTTTTCTTCTCCCCTCCCGCTTGCGGGAGGGGTCGGGGGAGGGCCTTACCATCTCGGGGCATCCCGTATGAGGCACGCCCCCTAACCCCTCCCGCGAGCGGGAGGGGAATCTAGCTATGCTCGGCTTCGGCCTTTCGATCGAGCCGCAATTGTGGGCGTTGATCTTCGTCATGGTGCGGATCGGTGCGGCGTTCGTCGCGGCGCCCGTGTTCGGCGCGGTGACGGTGCCGGTGATGGTGCGCGTGACGCTGTCGGGCGCGATCGGCGTGCTCGTGCTCGGCACGCACAGCGTCGTGCCGCCGGCTCAGGTGTTCGGTTTCGCGACGTTCCTGGCGGTCGCGTCGGAGGCGCTGGTCGGGCTGGCAATGGGATTCGTGCTGCAGATCGCGTTCGCCGCGCCGATGCTGGCGAGCGAGATCATCGGCATTTCGATGGGAATCGGGTTCGCCAATGCGATCGATCCGCAGAACGGCCGGTCGTCGCCCGCGCTCGGGCAATTCTTCTCGATCATGCTGACGCTGCTGTTCCTGTCGGTCAACGGGCACCTCGTGCTGGTCGAGATGATCGTCAAAAGCTATGACGTGCTGCCCGTCGGCGGCGCATGGCTGAGCGCCGCGCAACTGAAGAACATCGCATTTTTCGGGGGATATACGTTCACCGCGGGGCTGTTGCTGGCGTTGCCGGTGGGATTCCTTCTGCTGTGCCTCAACCTCGTCGTCGGCATGCTGTCGCGATCAGCGCCCGCGCTGAACCTGTTCGCGGTCGGCCTGCCCGCCAGCCTCGCGGTCGGCGTGGTCGCGTTGGCGATGGCGTTCCCGGCCATGGGTGATTTCATGCTGGTCATCGTCCGCGAGGGGCTGGCCGCGGTCGAGAGCCTGGTGTTCTGATGTCGGAGGAATTCGGCGAAAAGACAGAAGCACCAACCGCAAAGCGCAAACGCGATGCGGCCGAACAGGGCGACATCCTCAAATCGAAAGAGTTCGCGACCGCGCTGGTGATCATGGCCGGGTGCGGCTGGCTGGCGATGTTCGGACCGTCGCTGGTCGGCGCGTGCAAGGCGGTGATGATGTCCAGTTTCCAGTTCGGCCGCGGCGACGTGGAGGATTTCGAACCGTTCCGCCCACTGATGGCGTCGGGGTGGAAGCTCGCGCCGTCGATGATAAGCCTGTTCGTCATATCGGTCGCCGCGGCGATCCTGAGCCAGGCGGGGCTCGGCTCGATCGGGTTCAACGGCAAGCTGCTCGCGCCCAAGGCGTCGCGGATCAACCCGGCATCGGGGCTGAAGCGGATCTTCGGGTCGCAGGGCTGGATCGAACTCGGCAAGTCGCTGCTGAAGGTGATCCTGCTGGGATCGATCGGCACCTACATGCTGATGTCTGCATCGCACATGACGATCGGGCTGGTCTCGACCGATGTCGAGAGCGCGACGGGGGCGCTCGGCGGGACGTTGATGGGGATTTTGTTCGCGATGGCGGCGGGGCTGGTGATCATCGCCGGCATCGACGTGCCGGTGCAGATCATTCGCCGCCTGTTCAAGCTGCGCATGACCAAGCAGGCGATCAAGGACGAGCATAAGGAAAGCGAAGGGTCGCCCGAGGCGAAGCACGCGATCCGAAGCCGCCAGCAACAGGTCCTGCGGCGCGGCATGCGCAAGGCCGTCGCGGAGGCGCACGTCATCCTGACCAACCCGACGCACTTCGCCGTCGCCCTGCGCTACGACCGGGGCCGCGACCAGGTGCCGGTGGTGGTGGCGAAGGGGCGCGGCGTGCTGGCGCTGGCGATCCGCGAAGTGGCGGGCGAGCACCGGGTGCCGATCCTGGAATATCCTGCGATCGCGCGCGCCGTCTATTACACCAGCAAGGAAGGGCAGGAGGTGCGCGACGACCTGTACATCGCGATCGCGACGATCCTGGCGTTCGTGTTCGGCATCAACGTGGCAGCCGGCGGCACCGCCCCCGCCGCCGCGCCGGTCGTCGCCGTCCCGCCGACCGCAAAATTCGACGAGAACGGCGTCAAACAGGCCTAAAGATTTCCCTGCGCCGGTCGTTCCTGGGGATAGACATTCCGGGAACCGCGCATGGCCATATCGTCGATCACCAATGCGCTGGGCGCCGGATCCGGAGTGGACGTCGCCGCTCTGGTCGGATCCCTGGTCGATGCGCAATTCGCCAACAAGACCGCGCAGCTGACCAACCAGAGTGCGACGATCACCAAGCAGATTTCGGGCGTCTCGTCGCTGAAGAGCGGCATCACCAGTTTTGCCAGCGCGCTGACCAGCCTGGTCAAGGGCGGATCGCTGGCCACCGCGCCGACCAGTTCCAACGCCGGGATCGTCAATGTCAGCGCGCTGTCCGGGGCGAAGCTCGCCGGACTGTCGGCCAGCGTCGAGGTGCGACAGCTGGCGACGGCACAGGTCGCGACCAGCACGCCCCGCCCCGATACGATCGCGGCGGTCGGCCGTGGCAGCTTCACGCTGACGTTTGGCACGGCGGAGGTCGCCAACGGCGCGATGACCGGCTTCACCGCGGGCGCCGGCGAGCCGATCTCCATTCCGATCACGGCGGGCAATTCCGGCCTGTCGGGCATCGCGCGCGCGATCAACGCGGCGGGGGCGGGCGTGACCGCGACCGTGCTGACCGATTCCGCCGGGTCCCGCCTGAGCATCAAGGGCGCGACGGGCGAGGCAAAGGCCTTCACGCTGACCGCGACGGAAGACCCCGAGGCACCCGGCCTGTCCGCCCTCAACATCGGGCCGGGCGGGACCACGACGATCGGTACGGTGGCCAAGGACGCGATCGTCGCGGTCGATGGCACCGCGCTGAAACGCCCGACCAACAGCATCGGCGACCTGATCACCGGCGTGAAGCTGGACCTCGTCTCCGCTTCCGTCGGCACGACCGTGACGATCGGCAGCACCGCGCCCACCGCGTCGCTCAGCCAGGCGGTCAGCGACTTCGTCGAGACGTTCAACCAGTTGAATAGCGCGATCAAGGAGCAGACCGATCCGGTGACGGGCGCGTTGCGCAGCGATGCCGCGGCGACCGGACTGCAACGCCAGTTGCGTCAGTTGACGCTGACCCCCTTGTCGACGGGCGCCGCGACCGGCGCGCCGACGACCTTGGCGGAAATCGGCGTCAGGACCAATCGGGACGGCACCCTGTCGGTCGATTCCAACGTACTGTCTTCGATGCTGAACAAATATCCGACCGCGGTCGAGGCGATGTTCGCAGACGGCAAGGGTGCGTCGGGCAACGGCATTTCGGGTGCGCTCGCCGCGATCTCGGAAGCGGCGACCAACGTCAAGACGGGCCTCGGCGCGAGCGCGATGCGCTATTCCAAGGCGCAGGGCGACGTGGCGAGCGACCAGTCGGACCTGAGCGATGCCGAAGCGGTGATGACCAAGCGGCTGACCGCGCAATATGCCGCGATGGATGCCCGCGTGGCGGCGTACAAATCGACCCAGGCATTCCTGAAGCAACAGGTCGAAGCATGGAATAGCAGCTCATGATGTACGCCAGCGCATTGGGCCGCGACCCCGAGGCGACGTATCGCCAGATCGACATCGCCGGAAAGACTGCGACGGCGGATGGCCCCGCCTTGGTGCAGGTGCTGTACGACGAACTCGTCCGCGCGCTGCGCGTCGCGGCATGGGCGACGGAAAACCGCCAGTTCCGCATGAAGAGCGAGAAGATCACCCGCGCCACCGCGATCCTTTTCGCGCTGGAAACGGGGCTGGATTACCAGGCCGGCGGCGAATTGTCCTACACGCTGGCGCGCGTTTACGGCGGCGCGCGGCGGCAGATCGTCGATGCGAGCATCGGGCACGACCCCGCCCCGTTTCGCGAGGTAGCGACGAGCCTGGAGGAGATTTCGGCGGCGTGGGCGACAATGCGCGCGGCTTGAGGGGGGCGGTGGGTGTCGGCGAGACCACTTTCCCTCCGTTCGACGCAAATCCCAGACCGTTCGTGCTGAGCAACTGTGTTCACGCGGTGCGATATTCGGTATTGTTTTTGACCATCGCGTTGAGGGTTATGAGCAGTTTTCGCATTGTGGCGACGATGGCAAGCTTGAAGGGTTTGCCGGCCTCTCGCAGGCGGTTGGTGGTAGCGGCGAGTTGCCCCTTGCCCGAGCGCGCGATGCTGAGCGCGGCCAGATAGAGACAACGCCTGATGCTGGGCCTGCCGCCCGAGCATCGCCCCGGCCGGCTGGTCTTGCCGCTTTGGCGATCGAAGGGGGCGAGGCCAGCAAGCGCTGCGACCTGTCGACTGGAGAGGCGTCCGAGTTCTGGCATGCGTGCCAGCAGGCATGCGGCAACGACCGGCCCGACGCCGGGTGCTGTGCGGAGCAGGGCTTCGCGAGCGGCCAGATCGGGCGAGGCGGCGATGACGCTGGCAATGGCTTTTTCGATGCGCAGAACCAGGGCCTTGAGCCGTGCGACCTGCGCGACGACGAGGCGGCGCATGGCGGGATCGGCGATGCTCTCCAACTGATTGCCGAACTGGACCGCCTGGGCGACGGCAAGATCGCGCATGCGGACATGCTCGGCCAGCCTCACGGCCTCGGGATCATGGACATAGGGCGTCAGTTCGGGATGCAGTGCTGCCAGACACCGCGCGATGACGGCCGCATCGAGTGGGTCGGTTTTCGCGAGTTGTCGCTCGGCACGGGCGAAACTGCGCACGCGTGCCGGATCGAGGAGATAGGCTGTAACGTCCATCCGATCGAGCAGGATGGCGAGCTTGCGCTCGTAACCGCCCGATGCCTCGAAGCCGATCCGCAGGCACGCCGTACCGGCAAGCCGGACAAGCTTGCGGCCGAGTGCGGCAATGCCGGTCTTGGTATTGGGTACCCGCCAGAGCATTCCTGCCGGATGAGCGTGGATAACGAGTTCGTCCTTGGCAACATCGATGCCGACAAAGAGGTCGGAGTGTGACATGATCCGGTCTCCCAAGCTTGTCATGCGGGGTCCGTAAGCACGGCCCCAGGCAACTGTCCGGGGTTTGGGAAGACGGATGTGGCCCTGCTCAGGAACGGTCTTTGTCGACCGGCTTGTCGAACGGCCTCACATCCGCCGCCTGAGCCGGGTGGCCACCCGGCTCAGGCACCTTGCCGATTACACCATTCCAGACAGACAAGCTTGTCGAAGCACCTGGGGCCCGCCCTTCGACAAGCTCAGGACGAACGGAGTGGTGGACCGAACCGCACGACTTGAGGTTCTCAGGCCCGGAACCGCCTTGAAACATCCCTTCCCGTTCGTTTCGAGCGAAGTCGAGAAACCGGGGACAGGCCAAGGTTTCTCGACTTCGCTCGAAACGAACGGAGGGTGGGAGGACCGACGCGTGAGCAGGCGCGCTCGATTACGGTTGCGACGCCATTAACCATTTCGTGACTCTCCCCCGCCTAGGCTGGCCCGGATCGCAGGTGGAGCTGGCATGATGGAGTTGTTCGGGAAAACCGGGAAGACCGTACGGACCGTTCTGGCGGTCAATGGCAATCGCACGAATCTGGGCGTGATCGGCCGGCGGCTGGGGCATCTGGGCTATCTGACCGCGCTGAGCGACAATGGGCCGGAGGCGCTGAGCCTGATCGCGGGTCGCGGGTTCGACGTGGTGCTGCTGGACATGGCGCTGCCGACTATGCCCGGGCTTCGCGTCCTGCAGGAAATTCGCGGGTCGCTGGAAACGGCGGACCTGCCCGTCATCATGCTGACCGCGCGCAGCGATCCGGCCGCCGCGGTGCAGGCGCTGGCGGCGGGCGCGGACGATCATGTCGCCAAGCCGTTCGATTTCGAAATACTGGCGGCGCGGATCGAACGGGTGCTGGCGCGTGGTCGTCGGATCGCGGAACTGAAGCGCGCGAACAAGGCGCTCGACGCCCGCATCGCCACGCGCGCGATGGAACTGGGCGAGGCGAAGATGGAACTCGCCGAAACCCGCGCCGACCGGCAGCGCCTGATCGCATCGATCCAGGCGCTGAACGATCAGGTCGAGCGGCTGGGCACGGAATCCGTTCACGTCTGAACTTCCCGTTATAAATCTCCCCCCGTTCGTCCCGAGCTTGTCGAATGGCGGGCCCGGTGGACAGGTGCTTCGACAGGCTCAGCACGAACGCGGGGGGCAGGACGAGCTTTACCCGGTCCTACGCTCCCCGAACCCGAGATCGATCGACAGACCCGGCCCCGGCTCGGCAGGCGCGACATCGCATTCGAAGCGCTCGGCGTCCGCACGTGCGCGATCCAGGATCGCCGTGGGCACGTCCGCGCGGTGATACAGGCGGTCGGCCTGCCCCAGCAGACGCGCCTGTCGCAACGTCAGGTCGTCGGGATCGGCCGAGGTCAATCGGATCTCGACCAGAGCGTCGTCGACCGCCCCTTGCGTTTCGAACCACCTTGCGACCGAGGCATCGCCGTTCATAGGGTCGAGCCATCCGCCGCTGCGCATCCCCGCGCCCAGCGCCCGGCGGCGGGCGCCGCCTTCGGGGTAATGTTCGCGCAGCCGCGGGCGGGCGTCGAACAGGTCGCGCGCCAACTGTCCGAGCGTGGCGGGCAGCAATGTCTCGAGCCGTTGGCGCAGCGCCGCCGCCAGCCCCGCCGACGCGCCGCCGGTGCCGATCGCGACCAGCACCGGATCGCGGTCGACGATCGCGGGAAGGGTGAAGTCGCACAGATCGGGGCGGTCGACGGCATTGACCAGCACGCCCCGCGCCTTCAGCCGGGCGATCGCCGCCAGCGCCATCGTCTCGTCCTCGATCGCGACGATCGCGAGCCGCGCGTCGCTTTCCTCGCCGCCGATCACCGCGCCCGCACGCACCAGCAGCCGCCGCTTCGCCTCGGCCGGTTCGCCATCGCCGAGCAGGATCACGCCTCGCCCGGCGAGCCGCACGAACACGGGCAGGCTGTGCAGCGTCATTCCGGCTTGAGCCACTCCGGCACGCGTTCGGCCGCGAGGATCGTTTCCGGATGGATGCGGTCGGCGACCACGGCATAGCGATCGCCATCGACCAGCACTTCGGGCACCAGCGCACGGCTGTTATAGGTACTCGCCATCGTCGCGCCATACGCCCCGGCGGAGCGGAACACGGCAAGATCGTCCGACGAGACGAGGTCGATGTCGCGGCCCATCGCGAACGTGTCGCCAGTCTCGCACACCGGCCCGGCGATGTTGGCGGTCATCCGCGCGCCGGACGGGTGGACGGCGGCGAAATCGTGCCACGCATCGTACATCGCCGGCCGCGCGAGATCGTTCATCGCCGCATCGACGATGACATACGGGTTGACCGCGCCGGGCTTCACCCAGATCACTTTCGTCAGCAGCACGCCGGCATTGGCGACGAGCACGCGGCCCGGTTCGAACATCAGTTCGACGTCCCAGTCCTTCGTCACGCGCGCGACCATCGCGCCATATTCGGCCGGACTCGGCGGCACGTCGCCCGCCTTGTAGGTGACACCCAGACCACCGCCCAGATCGACGCGGCTGATAAAATGGCCGAACTTGCGCAGTTCCGCGATCAGTTCGCCGATACGGGCATAGGCGGCCTCGAGCGGCCCCAGATCGAGCAACTGGCTGCCGATATGGATCGCGATGCCGCGCAACGACATGCCATCCAGTTCGGCGAGGCGTCCGTACATCTCGACCGCCTGCGCGATCGGCACGCCGAACTTGTTCTCCTTGCGGCCGGTGGAGATCTTGGCATGCGTCCCGGCATCGACGTCCGGATTGACGCGCAGCGTGCACGGCGCGCGCAGGCCCCGGGCATGCGCCATCGCGGCGAGGACTTCGCCTTCCTCTTCCAGTTCGAGGTTAAACTGGCCGATTCCGGCATCCAGCGCGGCGGACAATTCGGCGCGCGTCTTGCCGACGCCCGAAAAGACGATGTCTTCGGCGGGGATGCCAGCGGCGAGCGCGCGGCGCATTTCCCCCCCGAAACGACGTCCGCGCCATAGCCTTCCTGCGCCAGGACGCGCAGCACGGCGAGGTTGGGATTGGCCTTGATCGCGAACGCGAGATGGACTCGGCCTGCGGCCTTCAATCCGTCACGAAAGACCTGCGCGTGGCGTCGCAACGTCGCGGTGGAATAGACGTAGACGGGCGTGCCGACCTCTTCCGCGATGCGGGTCAGGTCGACCTGTTCGCAGTGCAAGGCACCGTTCTGGGTGTGAAAATAGTCCATCAGCGTGACGGCGGCAGGTCGAATTCGTCGCTGCGACGTTCCTGCGACTGGGTCAGCAGTTCGTCGCTGCGCTGCGGCCGCGCCTGGCTGTCGGGCGTCAGCAATTGGTTCGGCGTCGGCGTCGCGGTGGCGCCGTAGGGCGCGACGGGCAGTTTGTCGCCCTTGGCCGGCGACAGGCCGGTCGACGCGCCGCACCCGCCGAGCGCAAGCGCGGCCAGTGCGAGGATGGGCAAGGCAGCTTTCATCGTCACGATCCTTCTCGCGCAGCGGCGATCGCAGCGCGCACCCGCGCCGGCGCGGTGCCGCCGAAACTCACCCGGCTAGCGACCGAGGCATCGACGCTGAGCACGCCATAGACGCGTTCGTCGATTCGCGCATCGATTGCTTGCAGGTCGGCAAGCGGCACCTTGTCGAGCGCGACGCCCAGATCCTCGGCGCGCTTCACCGCGCTGCCGGTGATGTGATGCGCCTCGCGGAACGGGATGCCGCCCTCGCGCACCAGCCAGTCGGCCAGATCGGTCGCGGTGGAGAAGCCCGCCTCCGCCGCCGCGCGCATCCGGGGGGTGCGGAACGTCGCGCTTTCGACCATCCCGGTCATCGCCGCGATCGACAGGCCGAGCAGGTCGTGCGCCTCGAACACCGGCGGCTTGTCGTCCTGCATGTCCTTCGAATAGGCGAGGGGCAGGCCCTTCATCGTCACCATCAGCGACGTCAGGCAACCCATGATCCGCCCGCTATGCCCACGCACCAGTTCGGCCGCGTCGGGATTGCGCTTCTGCGGCATGATCGAGCTGCCGGTGGACCATTGGTCGCTCAGGGACACGAACCCGAACGGTTGCGACGCCCACAAGATGAATTCCTCCGCCAGCCGGCTGAGGTGCAACGCGGTCTGCGTCGCGGCGGTGAGATATTCGATCGCGAAGTCACGGTCGCTGACGCCGTCCAGCGAGTTGCGCGTCGGCCCGTCGAAGCCGAGCGCGCGGGCAGTCGACTCGCGATCGATCGGGAAGCCGGTTCCGGCGAGCGCCGCAGACCCCAAGGGACACAGGTTGGCGCGCGCGCGGGCATCGACGAAGCGGCTGCGGTCGCGCGCGATCATCTCGTGATACGCCATCAGGTGATGCCCGAGCGTCACCGGCTGCGCGCTTTGCAGATGCGTGAAGCCGGGCATCACGCTGTCGGCATGCTCTTCCGCACGCGTCAGCAACGCCTGCTGAAACCGGGCGAGCGCGGCATCCGCCTGATCGATCGCATCGCGCACCCACAGGCGGAAATCGGTTGCGACCTGATCGTTGCGGCTGCGCGCGGTGTGCAGCCGGCCGGCGACCGGACCGATCATGTCGGCCAGCTTCGCCTCGGTCTGCATATGGATGTCTTCGAGCGTCAGATCCTCCGCGACGCCGTTCGCCTCGTAATCCGTCGCGACGCGCTCCAACCCGGCCGAGATCGCCGCCGCATCCTCCGCCGAGACGATGCCGCTGTCGCCCAGCATCTTCACATGCGCCAGCGACCCGGCGATGTCCTGCCGCCACAATCGCTTGTCGAACGGGATCGAGGCATTTATCTCGCGCATCACCGCAGCGGGCCCTTCCGCGAAGCGCCCACCCCACATCGTATTGGATGCGTTCATGTCTTTCCGATCGACGATCGTACCGCTCCTGCTGCTCGGCTGCCTCGCCGCGTGCGATAGGCAAGACTCCGGCAACGGGCAAGACTCGCGCGGGCGAGCAGCGGCGACCAACGCCGCCGACGCCGCCGCCCCGCAGGACAATGCCACCGCGCCCGACGAGGCCGCCGGCCCGATCGACCGCAGCCACAAGGGCGAGGCCCCCCCCCCGCCGTCTCCTTCGCCGCACCGGACGGCAAGCAGACGAATATTGCCGCGTTCAAGGGCAAGCCCGTGCTGGTTAATCTGTGGGCGACATGGTGCGCCCCCTGCCTGAAGGAGATGCCCACGCTGGACGTCCTGGCCGGGCGGATGACGGTCGTCGCGGTGTCGCAGGATTTGGACGGCACGACGAAGGTCGCGCCCTATATGGCGAAAGCCGGCCTGAAGAACATCAAGCCGTATCTCGACACCGCGGTCGCGCTCAGCACCACCTATCAAACGAGCCTGCCGACCAGCATCCTGTACGATTCCGCTGGCAAGGAAGTGTGGCGCGTGACCGGCGGGATGGACTGGACGTCGGACAAGGCGACCGCTTTGCTGGCGGAGGCAACGTAACAGGGGCCCCCCGTTACGTTCGTGCTGAGCCTGTCTAAGCACCTGCCGCCGCCGTCCGCGACTCACCAACGCCGGGCGACACTTCTCAAAGTCGTCACTCCCGCGCAGGCGGGAATCTATAACCCACACCGTGTGGTCATGTCTCACGCACGACAGCCACTATGGATTCCCGCCTGCGCGGGAATGACGATGTATTTGAGACGCCGCTCTGAACGCCGGCCCGGCCGCCCCTACCCCGCCAGACTACGCGACGCGTCGACTAGCATCGTCCGCACGTCCGCCGCCGGCGCGGGGTGGCCGAACAGCCAGCCCTGACCATAATCGCACCCCTGCGCGAGCAGGTAGCGCGCCTGTGCCTCCGTCTCGACGCCTTCCGCGACGACCTCCATCGACAGGCGGTGGCCGAGGCCGACGACCGCGTCGATGATCGCCGCGTCGCCGCTGTTATTGTCGAGATTGCTGACGAAACTGCGGTCGATCTTGATGACGTCGACCGGAAACGCCTTCAAATGCGTGAGCGATGCATAGCCGGTGCCGAAATCGTCCAGCGCGATCTTCACGCCTTCGCGGCTGAACGTCTCCAGCGCCTGCGCGACCGATTCCGCATCGCGTCCGACGAACACCGTTTCCGTCACTTCCAGTTCCAACCGTGATGTCGGGATTCCGGTGCGGTGCAGCCGATCCAGCACGCGTGACACGAGCGAGTCGTGGCGGAATTCGGCGGGCGAGATGTTGACCGCGATCCGCCCGAAATCGAGCCCCGCGTCGAGCCAATCGCGCATATCGCGCGTGATATGGTCGAGCATGCGTTCGTTGAGCGCGACCGCGAGATCCAGATCCTCGAACGCGGCCGAGATCGTGCCGGGCAATTGCGGACCGAGCCGGGGATGCTGCCAGCGCAACAGCGCCTCGAACCCGCAGATCGCATTGCTGCCGAGCCGCACTTTCGGCTGGTAGAACGGAATGATCCGGCCATCGCGCGCGGAATCCCGCGCGACGCTGATCATCGAGGATCGACGCTGCAGGTCGGCACGCATTTCGGGGCGGAACGTCAGCAATATGCCGCGATTGCGCGCTTTCGCCGCATATAACGCGATGTCCGCCGACTTGAGCAGTTCCGCGGCGACTTCACCATGCACGGGAAACAACGAAGCGCCCGCCGTCGCCTGGCAATCCAGGATGCGGCCGTCATGCGTGAAGGGTTCGCGCAACGTCTTGAGCGCGACCTGCACGCGGTCCGCCGCGGCATCCGCATCGATCGTTTCGATCACCGCCGCGAATTCGTCGCCGCCCAGTCGCGCGATCATGCAATCCGGGCCGAGTGCATCGCGCAAACGCGACGCCAACGTCTTGAGCAGCACGTCGCCGGCATCGTGTCCGATCGTGTCGTTCGTTTCCTTCAGATGATCGACGTCGAACAGGATCAACGCGATCGTCGTCTTGTTCTGCGTCGCGCGCTGGATCGCCGCTTCCAGCCGGTCGCCGAAGGCAGCGCGGTTGGGCAGTCCGGTCATCATGTCGTGTTCCGCGGCCCAGCGGACGCGATCCTCGACCGACCGCTCCTCCGTCACGTCGCGGATCGTGACGAGCACGCGCTCCAGCCGGCCGGACGGGGCATCGATCCGCCAGCCACCGGTCTTCATCCAGCGCTGTTCGCCGGTATCCGCCCGGTGGATACGCACGGTGATCTCGAACCGGGCATCGCCATCCCCGGCGCGCACCGCATCGACCAAAGCCTGCAACAGGTGGCGATCTTCCGGCACGACCATCGCCATCGCCGCCTCCAGCGACACCGTGGCATCGCGCGGCAGGCCCAGCATCCGCTTGAATTCGTCCGACCAGTCGCGCCGGTCATGCCGCGCGTCATAGTCCCAGATGCCGAGCCCCGCAGCCTGAGCAGCGAAGCGGAAGCGTTCCTCGCTGTCCCGCAATGCGCATTCGGCGATCTTGCGATCGTGGATATCCTCCAGCGTACCGTACCAGCGCACCACCGCTCCGGCCTCGTCGACGCGTGGTGCGGCGCGCGCGCGGAACCAGCGATACTGGCCGAGCGACGTCTCCAGCCGGTATTCCACATCGACGGGGGATCCGGTTTCGGTGGAAAACCGCCAGGACGCGATCGTCTCCGGCTTGTCATCGGGATGAAGCTTGTCCAGCCACTGCTCGCCAAAGGCTTCTTCCGGATCGCTGCCCGTCACGTCCGCCCAGCGCGGGCTGACGGCATCGATCCCGCCGCTCGGCAGTGCGGTCCAGGTGATCTGCGCGCTCAGTTCCGCGAAATGCCGGTTATGCTCCTCGTTTTCGCGCAGATCCTGTTCCGCGAGCCGCCGCGCGGTGATGTCCTTCGCCACGACGAGGGTCGACGTGACCTGCCCGTCGGCGTCGCACACGAACGAGACGTGCACATCGCACCAGGTGATCTTGCCCTGAAGATTCACATAGCGCTTCTCGATCTGGAACGAGGTCGCGCGGCTGAAATTCGCGTCGTGTAGCGCGGCATTCCACGCCAGATCGTCCGGATGACTGAACGCCGCCATCGGCAGGCAACACAGCTCATCCTTGCTGCGCCCGACCATCTCGCAGAAATAGTCGTTGACCGACAGGACCCGCAGATCGAGATCGCGGTGCAGGATGCCGATCCCGGCACGGCTGAGCATATCGTCCAGCGCGATCCGGTTCGGTTGGCTTAAAAGGGCGTAGGCCTCGCGCGCGATCGAAGTCGCCGCGCGTTCGCACAGGGGTATCGTCCCCGATGCACCGAGCAGGCCGGCTTCCGCGCTTCGATCCAAAATTCCATCTCCCCCCGGACATGCGGATTTTCAGGCCCGGCGCGATGTAACTAGTTGCGACGATTTAAGGAAACCTAACTAACCCATTTTGGTTTCTTTTAAAACCGGCTCACAAACTTCGTTGCCGGCGCACGACATGGCTCTATAGCATGAACGGCAAATTTTCAACTGTGGTTGATGGAGTGTAATGGCCACGTCGATTGTCGAATAGTCCCACAACCCGCGCAGCAACGCGGTTTCGGCACTATCCGACTTACATCGCAGTACGATGTTACACGTTTGCTATATTCGCGGACGGCCTTCGGTTGCAGGCATTTCCGCGCCCAAAAGCCCTGTCGGAACGCCTTTCTCCCGTCTGCCGAGAAGCTTTCGGCGGGACCATTCGTTGGCCGGGCGCTCAACATACGAATAGGTAAAAGAAGCGACCGCGATGACGGTGACCAGCATCGTAATCGAAAGCAGATCGCCCCACAAAGGCGTTGGGCCTGCCAAATCTTCGCCGTTGACGGAGGTAACGAGGCCGGTGATTCCGAGTTTACGTTGCACGACCTCAAGCATATTGAAAAATCGGTACACGATGAAAAGGTGAACCAGATAGATCGAATAGGATATCTTGCCCAGATAACGCGGCACAGGAGCCAGAAGAAGTTTGCTTATAATGCCGGACTGTGTGGCAAAGACGAAAATCGCAACGCCGAATAGGGGAGGCAATAGCAGCGACAAGGCGCCCATTCCCGCGACGCTGACCATTCCCGTCACCGCGACCACCACCGCGATCTCGATAGCCGAAGCGAACGGTCGTGGCGGTTCGAGTTGGAGACGTCGGTGGGCGTGGTACGTTATCACCCCGATAGAAAAGCCGATAAGGCACCGTGCGAACGCGCCGTCATGGAAGACGTTGAGATAGCGATCGGTCGCGAACACGAGATAGAGCGAGCAACCCAATACCAGCGCGATCGCCGTCGGCACGATGAAGCGCCCGAGGTACCGGAAGCTAATCGCGAAGACGAGGTAGGTCCATACCTCCACGGCGATGCTCCACGCGGGCATGTTCCATGAGGCGCCTTCCGGTCCGACGAACGTTTGGACAAGCGCCATGTTCGCCAACAAAAGCTCTAGGCTGTAGTTTCCGGCGAACGGCTGATGGGATGTATTCCGCGCAACGCCCATCGTGGCTATCTCGAACAATAAAAAGATGCCCAGGACGAAGATGTGAAGTGGGTAGATACGTCCGAGCCGCAGCCCCATGAAACGGACGATCGAAAACCCGGCCTGCAGTTTCTCCCCATAGCTCGCGGCGATCACGAACCCGCTGAGCACGAAAAAGAAATCGACGAACAGGAAGGCATTTTGAACGAACGGCAAGCCACCGATTGTGCCCAAGGTTCGAAAATGCAGCAGCACGATCATGCATGCGCAGACACCTCGAAGGCTGTCCAGGGCACCGTAACGATGAGCTTTGACGCGGTCCATAAATCTCAGTTCCGATACAGCCGTCCATTCGGCCCCGGGTGCGTTGCCTGCACCTACTATGCAAGCGTTACGAAACCGTCGGCGGGGCAGCCCCGCCCACGCTTAGTCACGACCACCCACACATCGCGCCGCGCACAGGTTCCTTGCCAGGTCTTTTAGACCTTCTTCTCCGTACGCAAGCCTCCGCCCCGCCTTTGTTCGCAAACCAGTCCGAAAAACGTCGGCCGGCAGCGAACGCGCTCCTGATGAAGACCATCGCCAAGCGTATCCTGTGAGCCTTCAGCGTGCAATCCAGCGACTTCTATGCCCGCCAAAAACGCCCAAAGGCAAACCGGTGCGCTATCGAAAACTACGAAAAGCGCTGCCGTCATACGGTGCCGCACTAATGTATTGCCATTTAACTCATATAGGAGATAGCAGCCGTGTGGGCGCGATGGGGGCGCGCAACGAAGCGGGGCGGCAATGCAAACGATCGGCGACAAACTCGATGCGCGACGCGGGATGGGTCCCGGGTTCGACTTTCTGCGCGTGGCTTTGGCAGTCGGGATCGTAGTTTGGCATTCTTTCGGCGTGGCGAGGAACCCGGTATGGGGCGACGGGACGCCTTTCGCCTGGATCTTCGGGTACGGAATGCTGGTGATGTTCTTCTCACTCAGCGGGTTTCTCATCTCCGGCAGCGCTCAGCGGCTTAAGCTGCACGATTTCCTGATCAACCGTGGGCTGCGCATTTTCCCGGCCCTGGGGGTTGAGATTGCCCTTTCGGCCCTCGTCCTCGGTCCGCTCTTCACCACGCTGACCCTTGGCGAATATTTCCGTGATCCCGGGACGGCGAGCTATTTCACGAACATCGTCGGCAAGATGAATTTCCATCTGCCCGGCGTTTTTCTATCGAATCCGGTAAGTGTCGTGAATTGGTCGCTCTGGACCGTGCCTCACGAATTCGTCTGCTATGCCATCATGTCGGCCTTGATGATCACCGGATTTCTGCGTCGTCCTTCAGTGGTGCTGATGGCGATCGTGTTCATCATCGCGGCCGGGTTCATAGGCGAAGCCGGGGCGTTCAAATCGCTGGGCTTTGTAGGGCGAGTTCTCGATTTCCTGTTCGTCGGTCGCGGTTCGCGACTTTACGTGGGGTTTCTGCTCGGCATCACGATGTACCTGTATCGTCATCGTATTCCCTATAGTGCCATTCTCTTTGCCGCCGCGGTCGGGATATGCGTCGTCGTTGCAGCCATTGGGCCGGCAAAATGGATGAGCTACCCGGCACTGGCATGCATTCTTGCGCTTCCGCTTGCCTATATCACCGCCTTTCTGGGGGCGACGGATCTCCCCACGTTGCCGGTATTCCACCATGGGGACTATTCTTACGGCGTGTACCTTTACGGTATGCCAGTGCAGCAAACCATGGTCGCGCTCTTTCCCTCGGTTCGAGACCCATTGTTGCAATTGGGCCTGGCACTGCCAGTCATCATCCTGTTCTCGATGTTCTCCTGGCATGTCATCGAGAAACCGGTTCTGGCACTCCGCAAACGATCTCTCCTTCGTCGCGAGGGTCAGGGGTGTCGAAGGGGTGGAAGCGTCGAAAGTCGGCGCACCCGCAGCTGGACCGGACGGCGTCGTCCCTGCTTCCGGGCCGAGAGAGTAGGCGAACGTCCAGGGTCAATCCGTGACCCCGGGCGGTACGCCAAGCCGACGGTTACCGGGAAGATGCGCCGTACGTGCAATTCCCGCTGATTCGCGTCGTCGGCGCGCCAGCTTTCATCGAGCGACGGAAGGTAACGGCAACAGGCACCGCCTGTCTCCGATCCCTGTCGTTCGGGTAATTATGCTGTTCTGGACATCACAGCCGTCTCGCCGGAACCCGTTTGAACCGGTGCGATCTGCCGAAGTGTTCGTAGCGCTGGATGCCCCGTGAGGATTCGAACCTCAATAGGCGGTATCAGAAACCGCAGTCTTACCATTAGACGACGGGGCATCAGCGGGGGGCTGCGAATAGGCGCGGTGCCGGGGCGTGTCAACCGCATGTGCGACGCGAGCGGATGGCGGCGTGAAGGAGGAGGACGGTCGATCAGGCACGACGCGGGGGCCAGCCGGTACGCCGGGCCGGATGCTTGCCGGTCGCCTGTCGTTACGCTACCTAAGCCTTCAAGCACCGGACGGGATCGCCACCTGCGGCCCCGCGACGGCAGAACAGAATTGCGAGTATAGACGGCATGGGGGATCATTCGCCCAGAATGCCGTACCGGCCGGGATCGTCCAGCGGACCCCCTGCCCGTTCGGCGCCGGTTTCCGGCAAGACGCCCGCCGCTCCGGCGCGCGACAAGACGAACGCGCCCGAACGGCCCAAGGCGTCCGTCAGGGACGGCAGCAAGGCCGGCGGCAAGGACGGTGAACGGCCGCGCGGGCGCTGGCCCGCGGCGCAACATTTCGCCGCACTGGATCTCGGCACCAACAATTGCCGCCTGCTGATCGCCCGTCCGCAGGCGGATGGCTTTGCGGTGGTCGATGCCTTTTCGCGTATCGTGCGGCTGGGCGAAGGCCTCGCCTCGACCGGGCGATTGAGCGATGCGGCGATCGAGCGGACGCTGACCGCGCTGAAGATCTGCGCGGAAAAGCTGAAGCGCCGCAACGTCACCTTGTCCCGCTCGGTCGCGACCGAGGCGTGCCGCCGCGCGACCAACGGGCCGGACTTCATCGCGCGCGCTTTGGCCGAGACGGGCATCCATCTCGACATCATCTCCGCCGAGGAAGAGGCGCGGCTGGCGGTGCTCGGCTGCCACGTGCTGATCGAACCGGGCGACGATCCCGCCCTGATCTTCGACATCGGGGGCGGATCGACCGAACTGGTGCTGGTGGACACGAAGGGCCCCGTGCCGCGCGTGCTCGACTGGCACAGCGCGCCGTGGGGCGTCGTTTCGCTGACGGAGCATATCGGCCATGCGCAGGACCGCGAGGGTCGGCTGGCCGCCTATGCCCGGATGCGCGAGATCGTCGCGGAAAGCTTTGCCGGGTTTGCCAGCCGTCTGCCGCGCGACATCGTCCGCCCGCGCCTGCTGGGGACGAGTGGCACGGTGACGACGCTTGCCAGCGTGCATCTGGAACTGTCGCATTACGACCGCAGCCAGGTCGACGGGCTGATCGTTCCCGCCGCCTCGATGCGCCGCATCAGCCGCGACCTGTCGGGCATGGCGATGTCGGAACGCGCCACCCTGCCCTGTATCGGCACCGAACGCGCCGATCTGGTGGTCGCCGGCTGCGCGATCCTGGAGACGATCATGGATCTGTGGCCCGCGGAACGGCTGGGCGTGGCGGATCGCGGTATCCGCGAGGGAATCCTGCGGCGATTGATGAACAGGGAACGGTTGTGAGCAAGGATGGGGGCGGACTGCGCGTCCGCGTGAAGACCGCGCGCAAGCGGACCGCGCAATCGACGCGCTGGCTGGAGCGGCAGTTGAACGACCCGTACGTCCGGCGCGCGAAGGCGGATGGCTATCGTAGCCGCGCGGCGTACAAGCTGATCGAACTTGACGAACGCTTCGGCTTCCTGCGCGGCAAACGGCGCGTGATCGATCTCGGCCTCGCGCCCGGCGGATGGAGCCAGGTCGTCCGGCGGCAGGTGCCCAAGGCGGCGATCGTCGGGATCGATCTGTTGCCCGTCGATCCGATCGACGGCGTCACGATCCTGCTGATGGATTTCATGGACGATGCGGCGCCCGACGCGCTGATCGCCGAACTGGGCGGCGCGCCCGATCTCGTCCTGTCCGACATGGCCGCGAACACCGTCGGCCACCCGCAGACGGACGCGCTGCGCACGATGGGCCTCGTCGAGACCGCCTTGGCCTTCGCGGTCGACGTGCTGGAACCCGGCGGCGCGTTCGTCGCCAAGGTGTTCGCGGGCGGCGCGGATCCCGAACTGGTCGCGGAGATGAAGCGCAACTTCACCACCGTGAAGCACGCCAAGCCCCCGGCGAGCCGCAAGGGATCGGTGGAATGGTTCGTGGTCGCGCAGGGGTTCAAGGGCCGGCGAGCGGAATAGCGACGCTATTCCGCGTCGAGCGTCAGCGAGCACCGAGCCCCGGCCGGCGGGGCGCAGCACCCGACCGACGGCGCGGCTTCGCCGCGACGGGGCTATTCGGCTGCCGTTACGCCACGAACGCCGGGGATGAAGAGAACACAGCATTCGCTTACAACGCTATTGCAAGCGTCAAAATAATCGATAGCTTTTGCATGCATGTTTTCTCTGTCGCCCTGATGTCCCACCTGTGGCAAACCGGTGCCATTTCTTAAGACCCAGTGGCGCCTTGGAAAGCCATTTGCCTACAATGGCTGTGAGGATCGGCTTATCATTCCGAAAAATCTTTGGATCGGCTCGGGTGCGTTTGTGATCTTTTGGCTCTTGAAAAATCGAATGGCTTCGCCGTCGCAGACTGTAATGCTGATCGCCGGTCTCGTTGCTGCGGTTCTCATAATATCACGCTTGTTTCTGCGTCCCCAAAGAGCATAGGGCTTACTCTGCAAGCCAATAAGACGTTCCCAAAAAACCCGTTTGTTTTCAAGAAACTTAGATTGACAGCCTGCGCTCACCAGCGGGCATCTAAAAACGTCCGGGAAAAGCGTTGAAAACCAGATTCAGCCGTGGGGAAGCAAGGCGTTTTGTTCGCGACTGTAGCGCCAGGCTGTTGCTTGCCCATCTTCGCCAATTTTGATTAGCGTTCCACTGTATAGCTGGGCATCACCCGACGCAATGTTGCGCTCAATGACAGGTATCGCTTGATGGACATCGGTGAAGTCCGCGCCCTTTATCGCCGACAATCCATAGTTCCACCATTGAAGTCCGATAAGTGCGTCGATTACCTTGCAATCAAACCGCAATCGGATAACTTTAGCGGGAACACCACCGACGATTGCATATGGCGGAACGTCTTTTGTGACAACTGAGCGTGAAGCAATAACTGCTCCATCGCCTATTTTTACGCCACGTCGAATAAATACACCTTCGCCAATCCAGACATCATTACCGATAGTGATCTTTTCGATCCTGTTCGACATTGAAGTGCTGAGCGCGGCGATCGCCTTGTCTACCATTGGACGGTTGCCATTATAGAAATCATCTAAATCGCCGAATTCATCGAATCCGGTCAAAACAGGTGATGCGGACAGGAAATCGGTTGGGTGTTCGACCTGCCCTGAAACGACGTTACTGGCGATAGAACAGAACCGACCGATCGTAGATACATGCCGAATTAACGTTTCTCGCCCACCGATGTAACTGTAGGCGCCGACAAAATCGACGTCATAAATACCGTTGCGGATACTGACTGGTGCCTCGAGCAGCGTTTCCTTGGCCCCGGCAAAGCCGAATGCGACGTCTACACCGATTCGCACTTTATGCGATTGGCTAAAATCTTGAACGGATGTGAACATTGGCGACATTATCTCGATCTCTACGCAACGGACCACAGATCGTCTAGCGACGGCCTTCCATCAAACCCGACTATTCCCAAAATTCGATCCTTTGGGGAAGGTCAGCCGCGCAATGTCAGCTATTGCCACTCGCCTCCCCAAAAGGCGCCAGTCCGATCTCCACCAAGTTTGGACGCTACCAAGTTTGATCGCTACGATGTCCTACACCTCGGCATTCCGCTACGCTTGCCGCTGCTCTTTGACATCGCCGCCCCCCCCGCCGGCCGCGCCCCATTCAAGCCGCATAGCGTGTGACCTTGTGTGAATTTCGGTCATCCGTGCCGTCGTCAGACCCGATACCGTGTGACTTTGTGTGAACTTCGGCGCGTGCGTGCCCGCCGTCCGTCGTGTGATCGGGGCGTATGCCATGGCTGACCGGGACAGCGGCCAGACATTACTGATCAGCCGCAGACACGAAAAAGCCCGCGAGGGGCGACCTCGCGGGCTTTGCGTTTGGGGCTGCGCCGCGGCGAAGCCGCGTCGCCGGTCGGGCTGTGCCCGCCGGCCGCGGTTTCGGCCGCGACGTGGATTAGCGTTCGCTAATCCCCTGCCTCAACCGTCGTAATCCGCGCCCAGATTCTGGTTCCGCGGCGGAGCGGCAGCCGTGAGGCGAAGCGCTTCGGCCGAGGCGGCGAGGTTGCCGACGGCATCCGCTTCGTCCTCGTCATCCACCTGGACGCGCTGCAGGCCGGAAATCACGGCTTCTTCCAAATGCGGCGGCTTGACCGTCTGCTCGGCGATCTCACGCAACGCGACGACGGGGTTCTTGTCGCGATCGCGGTCGATCGTCAGGTCGGCGCCGCCGGAAATCTGGCGGGCGCGTTGTGCGGCCAGCAGGACCAGATCGAAGCGGTTGGGGATCTTGTCGACGCAATCTTCGACGGTGACGCGCGCCATGAATGGCTTCCTTCGTGAACGGACAATAGGTGAAGCGCCGCGATCTAGGGCGCGCAGGCGCCGGAGTCAAGAAATCCGGCTTGCGCGCGGCCCCGCCCGCCGCCACAGCCGGACGATGGCCGAACCGCCCCCGCAGCCGAGCTTCCTGGTCGATGGCGATCGGTTGACGATGATCGACACCGGCCCGCGCCGGCTGGCCGCGTTGATCGCGCTGATCGACGGCGCACGCGTCTCGCTCCGCATCCTCTATTACATCTATGTCGACGACGATGCCGGCGTGAAGGTGCGACAGGCGATGATCGATGCGGCGGCGCGCGGGGTGCGCGTGTCGGTGATCGTCGACGGGATGGGCAGCGCCCCCGCCGCATCCGAGAATTTCTTCGAGCCTTTGGTCGCGGCCGGCGCATCGGTGTGCCGCTTCGAACCGCGACTGGGGCGGCGCTACCTGCTGCGCAACCATCAGAAACTGGCGCTGGCGGATGGCGAGCAGGCCGATGCCAGCGCGATCATCGGCGGATTCAACATCCAGGATTCGTATTTCGGCACCCCCGCCGAACAGGCGTGGCGCGACCTGGGGCTATTGGTGGAGGGGCCGTCGGCGGCGGCGCTCACCGGCTATTTCGATACGCTGGCGACGTGGATCCGCACGCCCAAGGCGCCGATCCGTGCGCTCCGCCGCCTGTTGACGCAGTGGAGCCAGCATGACGGACAGACGCGCTGGCTGCTCGGCGGGCCGACGCGGCATCTGAGCCCCTGGGCCAAGGCGGTGCGTGCCGACCTGCGGCGGGCGCGGACGTTCGATCTGATCGCGGGCTATTTCGCCCCCAATCCCGCGATGTTGCGGCGGCTGGACAAGGTCGGGCAGCGCGGGCGGGTGCGGATCGTGCTGCCGTCGAAGAACGATCATGCCGCCGCGATCTGGGCGTCGCGCTTCACCTATGCCGGGCTGCTGCGCAAGAACGTGCAGATCTACGAATATCTGCTGACCAAGCTGCACACGAAGCTCTTCGTGATCGACTCGGTCGTCTATGTGGGCTCCGCCAATTTCGACATCCGGTCGATGTTCCTGAACCTGGAAATCATGCTGCGGATCGAGGACACGGCGTTCGCCGATCATGCCCGTGCCTATGTCGAGGGCGAAATCGCGCAGTCGGAACTGATCACCAAGGCGCTGTACAAGTCCCGCACCACGCTCTGGCGGCGGACGAAACAGGCCGCGGCCTATTTCGTCATCGCGGTGCTGGATTATAACGTGACGAAGCGGCTGAATTTCGGGCGTGAGCGGCTCTAGGCCAGCCCCTGCACCCCGACCGCACTCAGTCGCCGATCTCGACGATCGCGTCGACCTCGACTGCCGCACCAAGCGGCAATGCGGGCACGCCGACCGCGGCGCGGGCGTGCTTGCCGGCATCGCCGAACAGGGCGACCATCAGGTCCGACGCGCCGTTCGCGACCTTCGGCTGGTCGGTAAAGTCGCCGGCCGAATTGACGAACACGCCCAGCTTCACGATCCGCTTCACGCGGTGAAGTTCGCCCAGCGCCAGCTTCATCTGCGCGACGAGCATCAGCGCGCACTGCTGCGCCGCGTCCTGCCCGTAAGCGAGATCCTTGTCCTCGCCCAGCCGCCCGGTCATCACCGCACCGTCCTTGAACGGCAATTGCCCGGAGATATGCAACAGCCCGGTCGCCGTGACGGCGGGGACATAGCTGGCGACGGGGGCTGCGGGCCTGCGGCAGTTCGAGGCCAAGTTCGGCGAGTTTGGATGCGATGCGATCGGTCATCGGGGCGGGATGCCGTGGCGCGGCGGGCGCGTCAATGGCCGGGTGCCCGTCGGCTGCTCACCGGCTCGTGGTCAGACGGGGGTGGCGGCACCCTCGCCGGACTGGTCCGGCTCGACCGGGAACGGACGGTGGCCCCATTTGACCATCGACCAGGCGCGTTCGTGAAAATAGAAGAGAAGGATCTTGGTGATCACTTCCGTTCCGGCGATCGATCCGGCGATCTTCGCATTGCCGCCGGTGAACAACAGCCCCAGCACGAACGTGTCGATGCTGCCCACCGTGCGCCACGACACCGCCTTGACCAGCGAGCGTGGATGGCTCTCCACGCCGCGGAACAGGAACATCAGCCGGCCTTCGTCGTCGGCACGTTGACGCCCATCGATTGCAGGTATTTTCGCACGTTCCGCGCCGCCTGACGCAGCCGCTGTTCGTTCTCGACCAGGGCGATGCGCACATAACCTTCGCCATTCTCGCCATACCCGACCCCGGGGGCGACCGCGACCTTGGCATGGGTCAGCATCTGCTTGCTGAATTCCAGGCTGCCGAGATGCGCGAGCGCCGGGGGCAACGGTGCCCAGGCGAACATCGACGCCCGCGGCGACGGAATGTCCCACCAGGCGCGGCCGAAGCTTTCGACCAGCACGTCGCGGCGCTTGTGATACAGCTGACGGTTCTTCTCGACGATGTCCTGCGGGCCGTTCAGCGCGGCGCAGGCCGCCGCCTGGATCGGGGTGAAGGCACCGTAGTCGAGATAGGATTTCACGCGGCTCATCGCGGCGATCAGCGTCTTGTTGCCGACCGCGAAACCGATCCGCCAGCCGGCCATCGAATAGGTCTTGCTGAGCGAGGTGAACTCGATCGCCACATCCTTGGCACCCGGCACCTGCAGGATCGAGGGCGTCGGATTGCCGTCATAATACAGTTCCGAATACGCGAGGTCGGAGATGATCCAGACCTGGTTCGCCTTCGCCCACGCCACCAGCCGTTCGTAGAAAGCGAGATCGACCGCCTCTGCCGTCGGGTTCGACGGATAGTTGACGACCAGGATCGACGGACGCGGCACGGTGAACGCCATCGCCCGCTCCAGGCTCTCGAAATAGGCGTCGTCGGGCGTGGTCGGCACCGCGCGGATCGTCGCGCCGGCGATGATGAAGCCGAACGTATGGATGGGGTAACTGGGGTTCGGCGCGAGCACGACGTCGCCCGGCGCAGTGATCGCGGTGGCGAGGCTGGCCAGCCCCTCCTTCGACCCCATCGTCACGACGACCTCCGTCTCCGGATCGACATCGACGCCGAAGCGGCGGCCATAATAGTTCGCCTGCGCACGTCGCAGTCCCGGAATGCCCTTCGACTGGGAATAGCCATGCGCGTCGGGCTTCTGCGCGACCTCGACCAGCTTGGCGATCACATGCTCGGGCGGGGGCAGATCGGGATTGCCCATGCCAAGGTCGATAATGTCCTCCCCGCCCGCGCGCGCCTGCGCCCGCATCGCATTCACTTCGGCGATCACGTACGGCGGGAGGCGCTTCATGCGGTAGAATTCTTCGGACATCGAAACTCTCGTTAATGCGAGGAAGCGCCGCCATACGGCATTCGGGCTATCGTGGGAATGAGGAGTGCGGCTAAGGTCGTCCGCAGGAGAGCGAACATGGCCGAAGACGCTAAGCTGCCGACGCTGGAAGATATGCAGCACTGGACCTGGGTGATGGGCCGGGCGCAGCAGTTGATGATGGAAAGCGGCATCCCGACCGCCCCGTCCGATCTGCCCGCAATGCCGACGGCCATCCCACCCATTCCCGGGCTGACCGACCCGGCGACGTTGAAGCGCACCGAGAATTTCTGGGCGGATAGCCTGAACCTGTGGCAGCGTTTCCTGGATCCGGCGAAGGCGTCGGATCATGTCGAATCGCCGGACCATGCGCGCGACAAGCGCTTCAAGGATCCGGCCTGGCGCGAGAACCCGGTCTTCGACTGGATCCGCCAGAGCTATTTCCTGATCTCCGACCACATGATGCAGGGCATCGACGCACTGCACGGCGTCGACGAGAAGCAGAAGGAACAGATCCGCTTCGCCATGCGCGGCTTCCTGGAGGCGATGAGCCCGTCCAACTTCGCCGCGACCAATCCCGTCGTGCTGGAAAAGACGATCGAGACGCGCGGTGAGAATCTGCTGAAAGGCTTGCAGAACATGCTCGCCGATCTCGGCAAGGGGCAGCTGACGCATACCGACCCGAACGCGTTCGAAGTGGGCCGCAACCTGGCGATGACGCCGGGCAAGGTGGTGCATCGCACTGACTTGTACGAACTGATCCAGTACAGCCCGACCACGGACAAGGTACTGGCGGTGCCGGTGGTGATCTTCCCGCCGTGGATCAACCGCTTCTACATCCTCGACCTGACGCCGGAAAAGAGCTTCATCCGCTGGGCGGTGGAACAGGGCATCACCGTGTTCATGGTTTCGTGGAAGTCGGCCGACGCAAGCCTCAGCCATATCGTCTGGGACGATTACATCGCCGCGCAGATCGAGACGGTGGACGTGATCCGCGACACGCTGGACGTGCCGAGCGTTCATGCGATCGGCTATTGTGTCGCGGGCACGACGCTTGCCGCGACGCTCGCGGTCCTTGCCGCACGCGGCGAGGCGGAGAAGGTGAAAAGTGCGACCTTCTTCACCGCGCAGGTCGATTTCACGCGCGCGGGCGAATTGCTCAACTTCATCGACGACGAGCAACTGGAGACGATCGCCAAATTGTCGCCGGACGGCTTTCTCGACGGGCGCTACATGGCGCTGACGTTCAACATGTTGCGCGGGCGCGACCTGATCTGGAACTACGTCACCAACAATTACCTGCTGGGTGAGGATTATACGCCGTTCGATCTGCTGCACTGGAACGGTGATACGACCAACCTGCCGGCGAAATGGCATCTGTCGTATCTGAGCGATCTGTACCGCGACAATCTTCTGGTCAAGCCGGGGGCCTTATCCGCCGGGGGCACGCCGATCGATCTGACCAAGGTGAAGACGCCCGCCTATATTCAGGCGGGCAAGGACGATCATATCGCGCCGGTGGAAAGCGTGTTCGAGATTACCCGGCATTTCGGCGGACCTGTGAAGTTCCTGCTCGCCGGATCGGGGCATATCGCGGGCGTGGTCAATCCTCCGACACAGGGCAAATACCAGTATTGGAGCAATCCTGACCGCGTCGAGACTTTGGCCGAGTTCATCGCCGGCGCGACCGAGACCAAGGGAAGCTGGTGGCCGGACTGGATCGGCTGGTTGCACGATCAGGACGATGCAACTGTGTCAGCGACGGGCGCACGCCTTCCTGGCGAAGGGAAACTGAAGGCGATCGGCGATGCGCCGGGAGAGTATGTCCGGGCGAGGTGACGCCGTAAGTTTCTGGAATGTTGCCCCTTGAAGGCAGTAATGTTGCGGTGCAGCAAGAAAGTTCTTGCGTTGGCCAATGGGCCGATTATATTGCAGTGCAGCAACGACAAACAGGAGGCCCGCCTTGGCCAGCAACACGCCCGTTACCGAGCCTGCCGCCAAGGTGGATGCGCCTGTAGTTCCGGCCGCCGTTATCGACGCGGTCACCCCGCCCGCCCCGAAGGTCGCTGCCGCTCCCGCCAAGGTCGAGGCACCCGTCGCCAAGCCTGAAGGAATGACCGCGGTCGAAGCGGTCAAGGATGCGGTGAAGCCGGTCGCCAGGGCCGCGGCCAGCCCCGTCAAGACCGCCCGCAAGGCGATCATTACCGCCCCGGCTGCAACGCCGGTGGCCAAGAAGAAGGTGTCCGTGAAGGCCGCCCCGAAAATCGTCGCGCAGAAGACCATTCAAACCATCAAGCCGGTCGCCGCCAAGGCGAAGGCCGTCGTCAGCAAGGAAGCGAACATCATGGATACCTCGATCAAGAACGCCGCCGAAAAGGCCAAGACCATGTTCACCGATGCCAATGCCAAGAGCACCAAGGCATTCGAAGACATGAACGAATTCTCGAAGGGCAACATCGAAGCCATCGTCGAGAGCGGCAAGATCGCCGCAAAGGGCATGGAAGCGATGGGGCAGGACGCTGCGGAATATAGCCGCAAGCAGTTCAGAATCCGCGACTGCCGCGCTGAAGAGCATGTCGGCTATCAAGTCGCCGACCGACTTCTTCAAGCTGCAGAGCGATTACGCCCGCGCGGCCTTCGACTCGCTGGTCGCCCAGACGTCGAAGAACACCGAGACGATGCTGAAGCTGGCCGGCGAAGTCGCCCAGCCGATCTCGAACCGCGTCGCGGTCGCCGTCGAAAAGGTGAAGATCGCCGCGTAAACCCTTACGCCGGTTTATCGGAACGAAAGAGGGCGGCTCCGCGAGGGGCCGCCCTTTTGTTTTTCGGTCAACCCGGCGTCGCCCGCCGGAAGGAACGGAGCGGCGGACCACGCACTTCGTTGTTACAAGCCCTTGCCCTCACCGCCGGGGATGCCATATTTCGGGAACACATGATCGATCAGCAGGATATCACGGCCATGGCCGAACGCCGCGAGGATGGCGGGGACGAGGACGGCACGGGTCTGGGAATCGCGACGCGCACGCGCGCCAAGACCAAGCAGCCGACCCCCTACCGCGTGCTCCTTCTCAACGACGATTATACACCGATGGAATTCGTCGTCCTGGTGCTGCAGCGCTTCTTCCGCATGGACATGGAAGCCGCGACACGCGTCATGCTGCATGTCCACCAGAAGGGCGTCGGCGTGTGCGGAACGTTCAGCTATGAAGTCGCCGAGACGAAAGTCGCGCAGGTTATGGAGTTCGCCCGGCAGCATCAGCATCCGCTGCAATGCACGCTGGAAAAGGCCTGACGCCCGGATGAATGCGGCGGGGGCTTCCCCCGCCGCTCTCTTATTTAGGCCGGTGGATACCGCACAGCTTGTTGCCGTCCGGATCGCGGACATAGGACAAGTGTAGCGCACCCATGCTGCTTTCGCGCAGGCCGGGAGGGCCTTCGATCGAGGTGCCGCCATGCGCCACCGCGACGTCGTGAAACTCTTTCACCTGTTCCGCGGAATCGCACTTGAAGCCGATCGTGCCGCCATTGGCGCACGTCGCCGCTTCGCCGTTGATCGGCTCGCTCACCGAAAACGTATTGCCGGCATGCACGTAGAACAGCCGCGTCTGGCCCGCTTCGCTCTTGTGGCGCATCGGTTCGCCTGCACCGAGGACGCCCAGCACCGCATCGTAAAACGTCTTCGACCGCTCGATATCGTCCGTGCCGACCATCACATGATTGAACATGTCCGCTCTCCCTTCGCGTCCGGCCTGATGCCGGATCGGCCATAGCGCTATTGGAGACGCCCCGCCGCTTCAAGCCGCGGACAGGCGCGGAGCAACAAAAAGGGCGACCATCTTTGGCCGCCCTCTTTGTCGTTCGAACAGGATCCGGCGATCAGGCCGGGGTCTTGTCCTTGTTGTGGATCGCCGCCGCCTTGCGCAGGATGTCGAGGATCTTTTCCTGTGCGGTCGGCTCGTCGACCTGCTCCATCGCCGCGAGTTCGCGGGCGAGCCGGCTGGTCGCCGCTTCGAAGATCTGACGCTCCGAATAGCTCTGCTCCGGCTGGTCCTCGGCACGGAACAGGTCGCGGACCACTTCGGCGATCGACACGAGGTCGCCCGAATTGATCTTCGCTTCATATTCCTGTGCGCGACGCGACCACATGGTCCGCTTGACCCGCGGCTTGCCGGTCAGCGTGTCCAGCGCCTCGCGCAGCGTCTTGTCGCTCGACAGCTTGCGCATGCCGACGCTTTCCGCCTTGTTGGTGGGTACGCGGAGCGTCATGCGCTCCTTTTCGAACCGCAGGACATACAGTTCGAGCTGCATGCCGGCGATTTCCGATTTCTGCAGTTCGATCACACGGCCGACGCCGTGCTTTGGGTAAACGACATAATCGCCGACGTCGAAAGACAGCGCCTTGGCAGCCATCGTTGAGCCTTTCCGTGTACTGATCCCCAAAGGAAGCGACCCACGAACGATGTCGGGGGACGCGCGATGCGGGGGATGTGGGTTTTGGTATGTCTCCAGATCGGAATAACGCGCGAACACGCCTTCCGTCCCCGCCTGTTTAGCAGAGTCGTAATAAAATTACCAGCCTGACATGACTGTCAGCGCGGCCGGCGCGCCGAAACGGGACGATTGCCCCGATTTATCTATGTTGGTGTCGCACCGGAACGGTCGGCACGCCCGCCGCTGGTCAGTCGCCCGCGCCCGGCTCCGGTGAGAAATACTTGTCGTACTTGCCCTCTTCGCCCTTATGCTCGTCCGCATCGGCGGGCGTCTGCCCGGCGTTGCGCGTGACGTTGGGCCATTGCGCGGAGAAGGTGTTGTTCAACTCCATCCACTGTTCCAACCCGGATTCGGTATCCGGCAGGATCGCTTCGGCCGGGCATTCGGGTTCGCACACGCCACAATCGATGCACTCGCTGGGGTTGATCACCAGCATGTTCTCGCCTTCGTAAAAGCAATCGACCGGGCACACCTCGACGCAATCCATATACTTGCACTTGATGCAGGCGTCGGTGACGACATAGGTCATTCTTGGTCTTCCCGTTAGACGAACGGTGCCTGCTATGCCCGCCGTTCCGCCCCGTCAATCGGATGCGGCTTGCTGCGAGACATTCTCATGCCCCGCTTCGCCCGCCGCGGCGGTCAGTTCGTCATAGCAGGCGCGAGCTTCGGGCGCCGGCCCGCGCCGCGCCGGCAATGCCGCGACCCGGATGACGCGGACGCGGTCATTATACAACAACGTCAATACGTTGCCGATTCTCACCTGGGCATGGGCGCGGTCGATCGGGCGGCCGTCGAGTCGCAGCCGGCTATGCGCGGCAAGGGCTTGGGCAGCACTTCGCGTCTTGGCCAGGCGCACGAACCAGAGGAACCGATCGAGGCGCATCGATATGCCCCCGCCCGCTCCACCGGCATCAGCCATGGCGCAGGTTCAGGTCCGCCAGCGCGGAGAATGCGTTGTCGCGACGCGGGGCGGCGACCGGCGCAGGCGCACGTCCACGCCAGACCCAGCGCGACACCTTGTCCTCCGCCCGCGCCATCTTGAACCCGAGGCCGACCATCAGCCGTTCCAGCGTCGCGGGATGGACCCCGATCGATATGGCGAGCGCCGGATCGGGCGCGAACGACTTGCGGCCGGATCGCGCCTCGAACGCGGCCTTGGCGATCCGTTCGACCAGATCGACGCGGACGGATTGCAAGGCGATCGCGCGATACCCCTGCGACAGATGTGCGCCCGGCGCCGTGCGCGGCAGGACGGTCGCCCCCTCCGCCGGTGCATCCGCAACCGGCCGGTCGTGACGCGCCGCCAGCAGCGCGCGCCGCCAGCGCGCGGCGGCCGGTTTCAGCAGCCGCGCGTCGAACAGGTCGAGCGCCCCGATCGTCACGCCGATCTTGCGCAGCCGCTTGCGCGCCGCCGGATCCAGCCCGTCGATCGCGATCCGGTGGTCGATCCGCGGCATCAGCCCGGCATGATCGATCAACGCCGCGGCGACAGCACGAAGCGACGGACCCGCATCGGCATCGCGCGTCACCGCCTCCAGCGCGGGCAGGGCCGGGACGTGCCGGTCCATTTGCGCCCCCAGCCACAGGGCGATCCGTGCCTTGATCTTGCCGCGCAACGCGACGTCGAGACAGTCGAGCGTGCGATCCAGCACGACGGCTGGCCGTGCGAGCGACGGCCCCTGGCGCAACGCCGCGACCGGCAGCCCGTCCCAAGCGATCGCGGGGGCATCACCCGCCTCCGCCAGCAAGGCGAAGGCTCTGTCCTCCGCCTCGGCCAGCGCACGACCGCGCCGCGCGCGTTCGTCGCCCAGACGCCGGTCGGCGGCGGCGAGCAGCAGGCGCTTGTCGCTCGCCCGCGCATCCGGCGCGACGGTGAAGCCGAAGCCGCGCAAATGGCCGATCGTATGATCCTCGACCATCACCTCGCCCTGCTCGCCGATCGTCACGGGCAGGTCGCGGGGATTGGCGCCGATCTGGCGCAGCAGCATCGTCGTGCGCTTGTCGACGAAGCGTTGCGTCAGGCTCAGATGCAGCGCGTCGGACAGCCGTTCCTCCACCGCGCCCGCGCGTCCCGCCCAATGCGCCGGATCGGCCAGCCAGTCGGCGCGGTTGGCGATATAGGCCCAACTGCGCGCCGCCGCGATCCGCCCCGCCAGCGTCTCGACATCGCCCGCGATATTGTCGAGCCGCGCAATCTCCTCGGCGAACCAGGTGTGCGGGATATGGCCCGCACCCTCGCTCAGATAGCCGAACAGCTTGCCGCAGAAGCGGCTGTGCGGATCCAGCCCGACCTTGCGGAAATCCGGCACGCCGCACGCCGCCCAGAACCGTTTGACCATCGACGGCGAGCGCGCCCGGTCGCGCACCCAATCCTCCTCCGCCAGCCGCTTGAGCACGAGCAGGTCGAGCGCCTTCGGTGCGGGGCGCAGTTCTCGCAGGTCGAGGCGTTCCTCCAGACTGTGGATCAGCGCGTCGACACTGGAGAAATCCGGCTCGCCATTGCGCCAGAACAGATGATCGAGCCGCGGGAAACGATGTTCCTCGATTGCCAGCACTTCCTCCGGCGTGAACGCCCCCGGCCCTTCCTCGACCAGCGCGCCGAACGTCCCGTCGCGCTGGTGCCGTCCGGCGCGTCCGGCGATCTGCGCCATTTCGGCGACCGTCAGCCGGCGCTGGCGTTGCCCGTCGAACTTGTCGAGGCTGGCAAAGGCGACGTGCGCGACGTCCATGTTCAGCCCCATGCCGATCGCATCGGTCGCGACGAGGTAATCGACCTCGCCCGCCTGGAACATCGCCACCTGCGCGTTGCGGGTGCGCGGCGACAGCGCGCCCATCACGACCGCCGCGCCGCCGCGCAGCCGGCGCAGCATCTCCGCGACGGCATAGACTTCCTCGGCACTGAAGGCGACGATCGCGGAGCGTTTGGGCAGGCGGCTGATCTTCTTCGCCCCCGCATAGCTGAGCGTCGAGAAACGCGGGCGATTGAGGATGTCGATGCCGGGCACCAGCGTCTTCAGCATCGGGCGCAGCGCCTCCGATCCCAGGATCATCGTCTCCTCGCGCCCACGTGCACGCAGGATACGATCGGTGAAGACATGCCCGCGTTCCCGGTCCGCCCCGAGTTGCGCCTCGTCCAGCGCGACGAACGCCAGATCCTTGTCCAGCGGCATGCTCTCGGCGGTGCACAGGAACCAGCGCGCGTCCTTGGGTACGATCTTCTCTTCGCCGGTGATCAATGCGACCTGGTTCGCGCCCTTGATCTTCACCACGCGGTCATAGACCTCGCGCGCCAGCAGCCGCAGCGGGAAGCCGATCATGCCGCTGGAATGTCCGCACAGCCGCTCGACCGCGAGGTGCGTCTTGCCGGTGTTGGTCGGGCCCAGCACCGCGGTGACGGGGCGTTCTTCGTTGCGCGACATGTCGATAAACAACATCGGCGCGCGCGGCGCGCTGCGCAACCCGCCCGATGTCGAATTGCACCCGGAAAGCGGCATAGACCGCATCGTTCCGCGAGCGACCTCGCTTCGCCGCATCTCGCAAACGGTTCGCCCGATGCAAAGCCCTGCAACAGCCCGGTTAATTTGACTTTAGGCTTTGCCCCCCACAGTGATCCAACCCACGCCGGGGGGATCGGCGGACGACCCGAAGGGCATATCCGCTTTGTTCTTGAACACCGATCATGGACAGGATCAGGCTGGCGGCACCGCAACCCTGTCCTTCGGTCGCGCGGTCATCCTTCCTGCACCCGTTTCCGCACTCGACCGGGCTCGTGCCTTCATCGCCAGCACCGATTGGGCACCCGACCTCGGATCGCGCATCGGATCGCGCGAATGGTGGCGCGGCGCGGCGACCTGCACCGCGCTGATCGCCGCGACCTGCGCGCTGTCACCGGGCTTCGACCAGACCATTCCGGGCAGCGTCGCCCCCGCGCTTGCCGGCAGCCAGTGGGACGAGGCGCGCGCGCAATCGATCGCACCGCTCGCCTGGGGCGGATCGACCGGACGGCGGATGGCGGCGAACGACCTCGTCGCACCACTCGCCGAAACGCCCGAGCGCCCGACGCTGGACATGACCGCGACGTTCGGCACCGGCGACAGCTTCACGCGCCTGCTGCAGCGCGCGGGCGTTTCCGCCTCGGACGCATCGCGCGCCGCCGATCTGGTGTCCGGCGCGGTCGCCATCGACGATATCAAGCCCGGTACGCGGATCGATATGACGCTCGGCCGCCGGCCCAGCCGCAACGTCGCCCGCCCGCTCGATCATCTCGCTTTCCGTGCGCGGTTCGATCTCAACCTGTCGCTGGCGCGGCAGGGCGATACGCTGGCGATGACGCGTCATGCGATCGCGATCGACAACACGCCGTTGCGCATTCAGGGTCTGGCCGGGTCCAGCCTGTACCGCTCGGCCCGCGCCGCCGGTGCGCCCGCCAAGGCGGTCGAGGCCTATATCAAGGCGATCGCCAGCCGCATCTCGATCGGCGCGGTGGCCCCGTCCGACACGTTCGATTTCGTACTGCGTCAGGCACGCGCCGCGACCGGCGAAGTCCAGCTGGGCGATTTGATGTTCGCGGGGCTGGAGCAGCGTTCGAAAAAGACGCAGCTCGTCAAATGGGATGACGGGCAGTGGTATGAAGCCAATGGCCAGAGCCAGCGCCAGGGCTTTATGGGCATGCCGGTCAGCGGCCGGATCTCGTCCAATTTCGGCATGCGCCGCCACCCGCTGCTCGGCTTCATGCGGATGCACAAGGGCATCGATATCGGTGCGGCCTGGGGATCCCCAATCTATGCCGCGATCGAGGGCACGGTGCAGTTCGCCGGGCGCAGCGCGGGCTATGGCAATTTCGTCAAGCTGTCGCACGCCGGCGGGATCGCCAGCGGATACGGCCATATGAGCCGCATCCTCGTCCGTCCCGGCCAGCACGTCTCGCGCGGGCAGCAGATCGGCGCGGTCGGCTCGACCGGCATGTCGACCGGCCCGCACCTGCATTGGGAAGTGTGGCGCAACGGCGTGTCGGTCAATCCGCGCGGCTTCTCCTTCTCCAGCGTCGCGACGCTGTCGGGCGAGAAGCTCCGCGCGTTCAAGTCGCGCGTCGCGCAATTGATGGCGGTAAAGCCGGGCCAGCGCTGACCCGCCCCCCCAACACACACGATCGAAGATGGTTCGACCCGCCCGGGCGGGTCCGCCTCACCGCCCCTGAGAACGCCAGCGCTTGATCGTGCGCGCGATGATCTGGTCCTCGCCGCCCGACTGACGCCACAGATCGGAGAAGATCGGATCGTCCGACGCAGGGCGGCGATTGTCGTCCAGATCGTCGAACGAGACGCGGATCGGGATCGCGACGCCTTCGCCGCAGATGATGCATTCGCGGTTGCGCAAGGCCGGGATCGAATCGAGGAACCCGCGCGCACCCTCGGGCATCGCGGCGCGGACGAAGGCCTGATCGCGATCGTTGTTCAGGCGCATCGAGATGATCGTACCACACTGCGACAGCACGCCTTCGGCCAGATCGGACGGGCGCTGCGTGATCAGGCCCAGCGACACGCCGTATTTGCGCCCTTCCTTCGCGATGCGACCCAGGATACGGCCGACCGATGACGAGTCCGCATTCCGCTCGTTGGGAATGTACCGGTGCGCCTCTTCGCAGACGAGCAGGACGGGGCGCTGCGCCTCGCCGCGCGACCAGATCGCGAAATCGAACACCATGCGGCTGAGCATCGCGACGACGACCGACGTGATCTCGCTCGGCACGCCCGATACGTCGATGATCGATATCGGTTTTCCGTCGCCCGGCAGGCGGAAGATGCGCGCCAGGAAGTCGGCCATCGTATCCGCGACGAGCATGCCCGAAAACATGAAGCCATAGCGCGGATCCGCCTTGATCTCGTCGATCTTGGTCTTGAGCCGCAAATAGGGCGCGGTATCGCCCGCACGATCCATCTTGCCCATTTCGAGCGAAATGATGTTGGTCAGGTCGCTGAGCAGATAGGGGATCGGCGCGTCGACGGTCAGCTTGCCGATCTCCTGCCCCAGCCGCCCCTTGCCGCGCGCGATCAACAGGCATTTGGCGAGGATGTCGGCATCGATCTGGCTGTCGGACCCCTCTCTCGTGACGAACACCTCGCAATGTTCCTCGAAGTTCATCAGCCAGTACGGCATCTGCAGATTGCCGACGTCGTAGAGCGCGCCGTTCGTCTTGAACGCGGTCGCATATTCCCCGTGCGGATCGATCATCACGACATGACCTTGCGGCGCCAGTTCGCAAATCCGGTGCAGGATCAACGCCGCGCCGGTCGACTTGCCCGTACCGGTCGATCCCAGCAGCGCGAAATGCTTGCCGAGCATCGCATCGACATACATCGACGCGCGGATATCGCGCGTCGGATAGACGGTGCCGATCTCGATCGTCGCGCGGTCTTCGGCCGCGTAGATCTGCTTGAGATCGGCGGTGGAGACGGGAAACACCTCGCATCCCGGATTCGGGTAGCGCGTCACGCCGCGACGGAACTTGTAGAGCTTGCCGGTCAGCCGCTCCTCGTCGCCTTCGCCCAGGAAATCGACCTGCGCGACGATGCGTCCGTCCTCCAGGGCGTTGGCGCCCCCGACCAGCCGCAGCGAGCGGATATTGGCGATCAACCAGGTGCCGCCGACGCGCATCTTGATCTGGCTGCCGACCGATCCGGCGCCGGCAATGGCGGGATCGGAACTGCCCGCCGTCGCGACGAGCGCATGCGAATCGATCATCACCTGGCTGCTCGATCCGGCGATTTCGAGTACGATGCCGATCGGTGCGCCGACCAATACGGCCGGGGCGCTCATCGCGAACGCGTCGCTGCCCATCATCTCGGTCATCAGTCTGTCCCCCGGGGATTACCGACCCATCCTATGCAGCGAAGGTAAAGATAGCGTTCCGTCGTAAGGGGTTAGATGCGGCGAGCGATCCAGCCCGCGGCCCATCCGAACAGCACGGAGACGGCAACCGCGACCAAACCATAGAGGATCGCGTGATTGTCCGCTGATCGCGCGACGAATCGTTCGAACCCGGACTTGCGGATGTCGATGTCGCGCGTGGCGGCGGCGAGGACGCGGCCGTCGCGGATCAGGAACGTCTCCGCCGTGAAGCGCCCGACCGGAACGCGCGCGGGAATTGAAACGCGCCCGCGATACAGCACGCCATCGGTGATCTCGACCGCGCCGGGCGCCTCGTAATACAGGCCCGCGCGCCGTTTCAGATCGACCAGCCCGCGCGCGAACCGGTCCTGCTCCGCGGGCGGCGCATTGCTCGCGGGCGACAATTGCAGCGAATCCAGCCCGAGTTCGTAGATCGCCTGCGTACGATCGTCGACTAGACGCTTGATCGGTTTGGACGAGACGATCGCGTAGAAACTGGGCGCCGATCTGTAGCGCAGGCGCGAGGCGTTGACCCAGATGCCCGCGACCTTCTCCTTTTCCCGGACCAAGATCGACTGGACCGGTCCTTTGACGACGATCACCACGTCCGTCGGCTTGGTATCGTCGGGCAATCGTCCGCCCGGATACAGGATCGCGCCGAACAGCAGCAATTCGGCGCCGGTGAACGAATAGGCGATCTCGATATTGCGCTGCGATACGTCGGGCACCAACACGGGCTTCGCCTGCGCCATCAGCAGCGGCGCGAGAACCAGCGGCAGGATCCGCCTCACGACAGTTCGACCGAATATATCTCGTCCGGGCGCCAGCCGAGGCCGAGCGCGATACGTACCGCGACGAGCAGGACGATCATCGCCAGCGCGAGCCGGAGATATTCCGGTCTCGCCTTGCCGGCGAAGCGTACGCCCGCCTGCGCGCCGATCACCGATCCCAGCAGCAGCAGCCCGGCGAGGACGATATCCACCGCCTTGGTGGTCGTCGCGTGCACCATCGTCGCGGCGGCGGTGACGAACAGCGTCTGGAACAGCGACGTACCAACCACAACGGACGTCCCCATGCCGAGCAAATACAGCATCGCGGGGACCATGATGAACCCGCCGCCGACGCCCAGCAGGATCGTCAGGATGCCGGTGAAGAAGCCGAGCAGCAGCGGGGCAAGGGGTGAAATGTACAGGCCCGACGCGTAGAAGCGCGTGCGGAGCGGAAGCGCGGCGACGAGCGGATGATGCCGCCGCTTCATCGGCCGCGCCGACTGGCCGGATCGACGGGCGGCGATCGCGCCCCAGGATTCCTTCGCCATCAGGCCGCCGATCGATCCCAGCATCAGGACATAGACGATCGCGATGACGATATCGATCTGGCCGCTCGCCTGTAACAGCCGGAAGATCCACGCGCCCGCCAGCGATCCGACCACCCCGCCCGCGACCAGCACCCCGCCCATCTTGAAATCGACGCCGCCCCGCCGGACGTGCGCGAACACGCCGGAGATGCTCGCGCCGGTCACCTGGCTGGCGGACGATGCGGCGGCGACGGTCGGCGGTATGCCATAGACGATCAGCAACGGCGTGGTCAGGAACCCGCCGCCGACCCCGAACATGCCCGACAGCATCCCCACGCCACCGCCGAGCAGGACGATGAAGATCGCGTTGACCGAAAGATTGGCGATGGGCAGGTACAGGTCCACAAGCCCGGACTAACCGCTAAGCGGCGCGGGCGGAAGCGGTTGCAGGCCTATCCGCCGTTCTGGGACCTAGAAATCCGCGCCGACCGTCAGAGCCAATCCCGAATCCGGCGTGGCATTGCCGGCGATCCTTTGGCGCCAGTCGAGCCGCACGCGAACTTTCTGTGGACCGATCGGCACGTTAGCGACAAGCGACGGGCCGAGATCGATACGCGACACATCCCGTTGTGCGGCGCCCCACGCGCCCGCGCCAAGATCGAAGCGTACCCTGCCGAGCAATGCGACCGGATGAGTGATGCGAACCGCCCCGTCTGCGAAGCCTTCGCCCCCGTCTCGCGCGATCGCGCCCGCCTGTGCATAGCCCTCGGCGGCGAAGCCGCGCCCGATCCGGCGGGGACCAAAGCCGCCGACGATCCCGATGCCCGGCCCCCCGCGCCCCCCGTTCAACCCGATCCGGTGTTCGGCGATCAGCCGCACCGGCAGGCGCGTCGGTTGCCAGTCGACCCCAAGCGCCAGTTCCTGCGCGCCGGGGCCAAGCGGGGACGTGATTCGCGCGGCGAGAGCGAAGCGGCGGCTGGCATCCAGCGCATAGGTGATGCGAGCCCCCGCCTGCGACCCACCCAGTTGCGGCCCCAGAACGCCCGCGATCGGACCGCTGCCGCCCCGGGCGACGAGCCAGAAACTTCCCCCGAAACGCGAGAGCGGCGGCTGGCGGGGCGGGACGAGCGCCGGACGCACGGACGCGACGATGCCTGCCGCAGCAGCGCGTCCGATCCCGTCCGGCACGGGTTCGGAGCCAGGACGATCCCGTTCTCCGCTCATGACCCTCCGCAGGACGACCGGCGGGTGCGGCCGCGACCGATGCTCCGGTCGTGATACAGGCGGTTTCGCCCGCGGCAGCAGGGCAACAACCGTCGCAGGTGTGGGTCGCGTGTCGGTCATCGGTGTTCGGGAAGCGGTGGCGTCCGGCATGGGCCACCATAGGATCGCAGCCCGAATCGCGATCCAGCCGCTGCATGTCACGCCCAGAAAGCGCAGCGGGCGGCCGACGATCACCTTTCGTGCAGATCGTCGGGAAAGGCATGTGCCGTCTTGTCCCAGCGGAGCGCCGCACCACGCAGCATCGCGATATATTGGAACACGGCGCGCTGCGCGGCGGCGAGTGCGATGAAATTCCCCACCACCGCCCGGGGCAGAGACCACAAAGCCTGTCGCCAGCCATAAGCGCGCCCGGTGAACGCCGCCCGCACCGCCAGTCGCCAGACGAGCAGACCGGAATTGATCGTCAGCAACACCGTCATGGCGGGCGACAATGCGACCGGCGGGATACCACTGATCGCGTGCAGTATCGCGGACGTCGCCCAGAACAAGGCCGCCAGATAGGCCGCTATCAGTACCAGAACGGCGACGGGCGCGCGCCGGTCGCGCATCCGCATCCAGTGTTCGCGCCAGTCGCGCGCGCGGCCCCATCCCACCCGGTCCCATCCGGCGAGCGCAATCCCGATCATCCACCGCGTCTTCTGCCGGACCGCCGCGTCGATCCGCGCCGGAAAATAAGCCCGCACCGCAACGATCGGCCCGCCGGGATATTCCGCGATCCTTGCGAACACACCGCCACCGCGCCGCTTTCCCGCGTCCAGTCCCGCGATCAGCAGCCCCAGTTCGTAATCCTCGGTCAGGCTGCCCGCATCGAAGGGCGCGCCGTGTCGCCGCTCGGCGATATGGCCGAGACAGATCCGTTCGATCGCGCAGCCGACCCCGGCCAGCGGCAGGCTCGCCCCGAGCGCCTGCCGCACCACCAGCGTCTTGCTGTGCGCCTCGGCGAATTCGTCCGCATAATGGCCCGAGACGAAGCGTGCGCGCGGATCGATCAACGGGTGAACCGGCAACTGCACCACCGCATGCCGCTCGGTCATGACATCGAAGATGCGCAACTCGGCCGGATGCACGACATCCTCCGCATCGTGCAGGACGATCGCCTTGACCGGCATGCCGTCGCACATTTCGTCGCGGAGCATCGCGCGCCAGATCGTGTTGAGGCAATCGGCCTTGGTCGTCGGCCCATCCTCCCGCCCGACGATCAGCCTGACGCGCGGATCGCGCGCCGCGACCGCCGCCACGGCCCAGATCGTCGCACGATCGTTGGGATAGGTGCCGACATAGATGCGATAGTCGGGATGGTCGAAACGGGCGAGCGCGTTGGACAGCATCGCGCCGATCACCGCGGCCTCGTCCCAGGCGGCAACGAACACGGCGATGCGGCCCGGCTCGTCCGGAGACCTAAGGTCCGCAACGGACGGAACGGCACCCCGCCGTCCGCGATGACGAGCATAGACCAGATCGATCGTCGCATCGTCGATTCCTCCGATCAAGAACCCGATCGCGGCGAACAGCATCGCCTCGCGGGCGCACACATCCACGACGGCAATGATGCCAGTCCAGCCGTCCAGATGAAGTCCCCCGATTCCGTCCCGAAACCCGATACGCAATCTACATGTTTCGCAAGTGCAACCATGGCGCAAGGGCGGCGAGTTAAGTGCCGCAAACTGCGCTGGATCGCGATCCTCAAAACCACTATCCCGGACCAAACGGGGGGTGCCGGAATGAACATCGCATGGCGCATCGCACTTCTGACGCTGGCGATCGCGCCAGTCGCCGGGTTCGGCGATAACAGCCCGCAGGTCATCATGGCGACGCCGGGGATCGGTGGCGGCGCGATAGAACGCTTCACCGCGCGCTTCAGCCAGCCGATGGTCGCTTTGGGCGATCCGCGCGCCGCCAGTCCCTTCACCGTCGCATGCCCGGTCGAGGGCGAGGGCCGCTGGGTCGATCCGCAGACCTTCGTCCACGAATTCAAATCGCCCCTGCCCGGCGGCACGACGTGCGACTTCAAGCTCCGCAGCGATCTGAAGAGCGCCGGTGGCTATGCCGCGACCGGCCAACGCGCGTTCAAGGTGGATGCCGGCGGCCCGGTCGCGCGCGCCGTATTGCCCGCGCAATATGATGGCGAGATCGAGGAAGGGCAGGTCTTCCTCGTCGCCGCCAACCTGCCCGCGACACCGTCATCGGTCGCGGCGAACGCCTATTGCGCGGTCGACGGTTTGGGCGAGAAGATCGCGGTCGACGTGCTGCCGGCGGACGTGCCGGCAACGTTGCTCGGCGAGATCGGCACCGAAAGCTGGACGGTCCGCAGCTTCCTGGAAAGCGCCGGGCTGCCCGCGACGATACCCGCAAGCGCCGCAGATCGGCAAAAGGCATTCGCCGGGGTCACCGCACTAAAATGCCGCCGCCCTTTGCCGGCCGGACGTGAGATGGCGTTGGTCTGGGGCGCGCGGATCGCCGGCGCCGGGGGCAAGCTGGCCGGGGCGGATCAGCGGTTCGACTATACCGTGCGCAAGCCGTTCACCGCGCGGTTCGAATGCAGCCGCGTCAACGCGCAGGCGGGATGTTCGCCGGTCGAAAAGGCGCATGTCCGCTTCACCGCGCCGATCGCGATGTCGGATGCCGCGAAGATTGCCATCACCACCGCCGACGGAAAGACGATCGCGCCGGTGTTCAGCGATGACGACAAGAAGAAAGCCACGATCAGCGACATAGGCTTTGCCGCCCCGCTGCCTTCGGCGATGACGGCGAAACTGTCGATTCCCGCCGGGTTGAAGGACGAAAGCGGCCGCGTGCTCGCGAATGCCGAGCGCTTCCCGCTCGACCTGCGCTTCGACGAGGCACCCCCGCTGGTCAAGTTCGCCGCGAAATTCGGCATTATCGAGGCCAAGGAGGGCGGGATCCTGCCGGTCACGGTGCGCAATATCGAACCCGCCTTGCAGGGCCGCACGAGGGGTGTCGAGGGTCAGTCGCTGCGCGTCGACGGATCGGACGGCGACGTGGCGCAGTGGTTGCGCACGGTCGACAAGTCCGACGAATATGCATCGCACGAGATCAAGCGCGGCAAGGAGACGGTGCGGATCAACGACACCGGATCGCAGCCCGTCCTGACGAGCGCCGCGGGCGCATCCACGCCGTTCCAGCTTGGCCTGCCCGGAAAGGGCAAGGATTTCGAGGTCGTCGGCGTACCGCTGACCAAGCCCGGATTCTATGTCGTCGAGCTGGCCAGCCCGGTACTCGGCCAGGCGCTGCTCGGGCGGAAAGCGCCGCGCTACGTGGCGAGTGCGGCGCTGGTCACCAACATGGCCGTGCATTTCAAATGGGGCCGCGAACGCAGCCTCGCCTGGGTCACCGCGCTCGACAGCGGCAAGCCCGTCGCCAATGCCGAGGTGCGCGTGACGGACAGTTGCACCGGGCGGCTGCTCGCGCGCGGGACGACCGACCGATCGGGCGGACTGTACGTCCCACCGGGTCTGCCAGAGGTCGAAACCTATGGCAGTTGCGAGAACGGGTCGTCCGCGCCGCTGATGATCTCCGCCCGCGCCGGTGACGATTTCAGCTTCACTCTGACCAGTTGGGGCGAGGGCATCCGCCCATACGATTTCGACCTGCCCTACGGCTATGACGCGCGCGAGGAGATCCTGCACACCGTGTTCGATCGCGCGCTGGTGCGTCAGGGCGAGACGATCAACATGAAGCATATCGTCCGCAAGCCGCTGGGCGCGGGCTTCGCGCTGACCCCGGCCTTCACCGGTACGCTGCGCCTGTCGCACCGCGGATCGGATACGCAGTTCGACATGCCGCTGTCGGTCGATGCGAGCGGGATCGGGGAATCGAGCTGGACCGCGTCGGCGGGCGCGCCGATGGGCGATTACGATCTGCAGGTGATCGTCGGCGACCGCACGATCTATACCGGCCAGTCGTTCCGCGTGGACGAATACAAATTGCCGACGATGCGCGCGAGCGTCGCGGGCCCGAAGGACGCGGTCGTCCGCCCGAAGATGCTGCCGCTCGACCTGTTCGTCGGCTATCTGTCCGGCGGCGGCGCGTCGAACATGCCGGTCGATCTGCGCGTCGGCTATTCCACGCACGGCGACTCCCCGAAGGATTACGAGGCGTACAGCTTCGGCGGGATCGACATTGCCGAAGGCGTGAAGCCGCTGAACGGTGACGGCGAGGAGGACAGGACGCCCCTGCCCCCGACCCAGACCCTGCCCTCCACGCTCGGCGGCGACGGCACCGCGCGCACGACGATCGACGTGCCGCAGACGCTGGCCGACACGACCGACATGCTGGTCGAGATGGATTATCAGGACGCGAATGGCGAAGTGCTGACCGCGTCGCGCCGCATCCCGATCTTCATGTCGGGCGTGCAACTGGGCGTGAAGACCGATGGCTGGCTGATGAAGCAGGACGATCTGCGCCTGCGCTTCGTCGCGCTGGATACGGACGGCAAGCCGATCGCGAACCAGAAGATCTCCGTCGCCCTGTACAGCCGTCAGGTGCTGACCGCGCGCCGCCGGTTGATCGGCGGCTTCTACGCCTATGACAATCAGATGCGCACGACCAAGCTGTCGGGCACGTGTTCGGCCAGCACCGATGCACAGGGCCTCGCCCAATGCGCGGTCGATCCCGGCGTGTCGGGCGAAGTCTATGCCGTCGCGACGACGGCGGATGCGAACGGCAATGTCGCGCGCGCGACCAAATCGGTGTGGCTGGCGGGCGACGATGACTGGTGGTTCGGCGGCGACAATGGCGACCGCATGGACATCGTGCCCGAGAAGATGACGTACAAGGCCGGCGAGACCGCGCGCTTCCAGGTCCGCATGCCGTTCCGCAGCGCGACCGCATTGGTCACGGTGGAGCGCGAAGGCGTGCTGTCCAGCTTCGTCACCGAATTGTCGGGCAAGGACCCGGTGGTCGAGGTGCCGATGCCGGGCAGTTATGCCCCCGACGTGTTCGTTTCCGTCATGGCGGTGCGCGGGCGGGTCGAAGGCGGCTTCTGGAACTGGCTGAGCGGGATCGGGCAGAAGATCGGGCTGGTCGACGGCCCCCCACAGGCAAACGAACCGACCGCCTTGGTCGATCTGGCCAAGCCCGCCTACCGCCTCGGTATCGCCAAGGTGAAGGTCGGCTGGGAATCGCACCAGTTGCAGGTCGCGGTGAAGGCGGACCGGGAACGCTATGCCGCGCGCGACGTGGCGCAGGTCGATGTTCAGGTGAAGACGCCCGACGGCAAGCCGGCCGCCAGCGCGGAAATCGCCTTTGCGGCCGTGGACGAGGCGTTGCTGCAACTCGCGCCCAACGAATCCTGGGACGTGCTGACCGCGATGATGGGCGAACGGTCGCTGTCGGTACTGACATCGACCGCGCAGTCGCAGGTCGTCGGCAAGCGCCGCATCGGTCGCAAGGCGGTCGAGGCGGGCGGCGGCGGTGGCGGCGATTCCTCCGCGCTGAACCGCGAGAATTTCCAGCCGGTCGTGCTGTGGAAGGGCCGCGTCGCGCTGGACGACCAGGGTCGCGCGCAGATCGCAGTGCCGCTGTCCGACGCGCTGTCGTCGTTCAGGCTGGTGGCGATCGCGACGGACGGTGCGCAACTGTTCGGCACCGGCCGCGCCGATGTTCGCACCGCGCAGGACCTGTCGATCTTTGCGGGCATGCCGCAACTCGTCCGGTCGGGCGATTTCTACGCCGCCGGCTTCACGCTGCGCAACGGATCGACCAAGCCGATGAAGGTGACCGCGACGGTCGACGTCTTCCCGCGCGTGGCACAGGGCAAGCCGTTGACCGTGACGATTCCGGCGGGCGGTGCCGCGCCGGTCGCCTGGAACCTGACCGCGCCCGAAAACGTCGCCGGTTTGCGCTGGCAGGTGAAGGCGGTGGCCGAGGGCGGCAAAGCGTCCGACCAGCTGACGGTATCGCAGGAGGTGATCCCGGCGATCCCGGTCGAGGTCTGGGCGGGCACGCTGGCGCAGGTCGGCGCGAACACGACGATTCCGATCGCACCCCCGGCAGGCGCGCTGCCCCGCCGCGGCACGGTCGATATCCGGTTGAGCGATACGCTCGCACCGCCGCTAGCCGGGGTGCGGCTGTTCATGGCCGCCTATCCCTACACCTGTTTCGAACAGCAATTGTCGCGCGCGGTGGCGCTGGGCGATGCGGCGGCGTGGAACCGGCTGGCGGGCGATATCCCGACCTATCAGGCACCCGACGGTCTGCTGCGCTATTGGCCGTCGCAAAGCCTGACCGGATCGGAATCGCTGACCGCCTATGTCCTGTCGTTGGCCGCGGATGCCGGTTTGCCGATCCCCGAAGGCCCGCGCACCCGCATGATCGAGGCGATGAAGGCGGTGCTCGACGGACGGCTGCGGCATGAGGATTATGGCGACGTTCGCCTGCAACGCGTGGCGGCCTTCGCGGCGCTCGCGCGGCAGGGTGCGGCGACGCCGGCCATGCTCGGGCAGCTCGGCATCACGCCGCAGGACATGCCGACGTCGATCCTGTCCGACTATCTGGTCGCGCTCGACCGGGTACAGGGCCTTGCCAATGCACAGGCGCTGCGGACCAGTGCCGAGGCGGTGTTGCGCACCCGGCTCGTGTACGAAGGTACGCGGCTGGACCTGTCGGACCAGAATAATGCACCGTGGTGGCTGATGTCGTCGGGTGACGAAGGCGCGATCAAGGCGGTGATCGCGACGCTCGGCCGGCCCGGCTGGCAGGACGATGCGCCGAAGATGATGGTCGGCGTCAGCCTGCGCCAGTCGCGCGGGCATTGGGATACGACGACGGCCAATGCCTGGGGCACGATCGCGGCGAAGAAGTTCGCGGCGATCTACCCCGCCAGCGCGATCACCGGTCCGACGACGATGTCGCTGGGCAGTACGACGATCAGCCGGACATGGCCGCTGTCGGTCGACCTGCGACAGGTCGGTTTCCCGCTGCCCGCCGCCCCCGCGCCGTTGCGGCTGTCGCAGGCGAGCGGTGCCGGGCCGTGGGCGAACGTCTCCGTTTCCGCCGCCGTTCCGCTGAAGCAGCCGCTGTTCGCCGGATACCGGATGGAGAAGAAGACCGAGGTCATGCAGGCGCGGACCAAGGGCGTGCTGACGCGCGGCGACGTGGTCAAGGTGACGATCAGCGTCGAGGCATCGGCCGAGCGCAACTGGGTCGTCGTCAACGATCCGATCCCGGCGGGTGCGACGATCGTCGGCGATCTGGGCGGTCAGTCGAAGCTGCTCAACGCCGATGCCAAGGCGGGCGACGGCACGTCGTTCGGTGCGATCGATGGCGACGGCAAGGCGTGGGACGTACAGGTCGGGGTGCAGCCGGCCTATATCGAGCGGCGGAACGATGCGTGGCGCGGCTATTTCAGCTGGGTGCCGCGCGGCCGCTTCACGATCGTCTACGTCATGCGGTTGAACGGCGCGGGTCGCTTCTCGCTCCCGCCGAGCCGGGTCGAGGCGATGTACTCGCCCGCGATCCGCGCGGCGGTGCCGAATGCCTCGGTGACCGTGGCGCAGCGGTGAAGACGTGCCGGGCAACGAACCCAAACCCCCGTTCGCCCTGAGCCTGTCGAACGGCGTGTCACGAGCGAGTCGCCTCGGGCAGGTGCTTCGACAGGCCCGGCACGAACCGGTGTGGGAGAGGGCGCTCACCAAAAAGGGGATGACGCTCCTCGGACTGTTCCTGTTCGTCCTCGCGTTCGCCGCGATCGACTATGCCACCCTGCCCCCGCCGCTGCCCGATTACGCCCGCACCCGCGCGGCGTGGCATCCCTCCGAAGCGTGGCTGTACGACCGCCACGGCCGGCTGATCGATTCCGCGCGTGTCGATTTCGCCGCGCGCCGGCTTGGCTGGACACCGCTCGACACGGTATCGCCGGTCGCACGCGAGACGATCGTCGCGGCGGAGGACCGGCGCTTCTTCGATCACGGCGGCGTCGATACGCTCGCGATGATCGGCGCGCTGCGCGACCGGATCATGGGCCGGCGCCATCGCGGCGCCAGCACCGTGTCGATGCAGGTCGCGGGCTTCCTCGCGCCCGATCTCGCCGCGCCCGGCGCACGCGGCCTGCGCGACAAATTGCGCCAGATGCGCGCCGGCTGGGCGATCGAGCGCACCTGGAGCAAGGACCAGATCCTCGAGGCATATCTGAACCTCGCCGGGTTTCGCGGTGAGGCGCAGGGGATCGGCGCGGCGGCGCTGGGGCTGTTCGGCAAGACGCCGGACGCCCTGTCGCGCGACGATGCCATCCTGCTTGCGGCTTTGTTGCCCGAACCGCAGGCGGCATCCGGGATCGTCGCGCGCCGCGCCTGCGCCCTGTCGCACGACACGGACTGCACGCGCTTCGCCGGACAGGCGGCGTCGATGCTCGGCCCGGCGCGCAGCCTCGCGCTCGATCCCGGGCTCGCACCGCATCTGGGTCAACGCCTGCTGACCAAGGCTGGCGACCGCATCACCACGACGCTGGATGCCGGCGTCCAACGCGCGGCGATCGTCGCGCTCAGGCGTCAGTTGCAGGGCCTGGGCGGCGCCCGCGCCCGCGACGGCGCGGTGGTGGTGGTCGACAATGCGAGCGGCGACGTGCTCGCCTATGTCGGCGGGATCGGCGGCGCGTCCACCGCCGCCTCGGTCGATGGCGCGAACAGCTATCGTCAGGCGGGATCGACGCTGAAGCCGTTCCTCTACGCACAGGCGATCGAGAAGGGCTATCTGACCCCCGCCTCGATCCTCGACGATTCACCCGTCCAGCTGGACACCGCGTCCGGCCTGTACGTGCCGCAGAATTACGACCACGCCTTCAAGGGGCCGGTGTCCGCCCGCAATGCGCTGGCCGGGTCGCTCAACGTCCCCGCCGTCCGCACCTTGCTGCTGGTCGGGGTCGAGCCGTTCCGCGACCGGCTGTGGGATATCGGCTATCGCGGTCTGGTCGAGGACGGGCAATATTACGGGTTCAGCCTCGCGCTCGGCTCCGCCGAGGTGACGCTGCTGGAGCAGGCGGATGCCTATCGCGCGCTGGCAAATCATGGCCTCTGGACCCCGCTCAGGCTGACGAAGGACGATCCCCGGCCGGCCCCGCGCCGCATCACCAGCGCGCAGGCGGCATGGCTGGTATCCGACATGATCGCCGATCCCGATGCGCGCACCCAGACGTTCGGGCCCGACAGCGCGTTGCGGCTGCCATTCTGGGCGGCGGTGAAGACCGGCACGTCCAAGGCGATGCGCGACAATTGGTGTATCGGCTTCTCCGATCGCTTCACCGTCGCGGTATGGGTCGGGAATCTGGAAGGCGATCCGATGCGCGCGGTGTCGGGCACGAGCGGCGCGGCACCGGTATGGCGCGACCTGATGATGGCGCTGCACGCCGACCGGCCGGGCCGCGCGCCGGCCCGTCCGAACGGTATCGAGCAGCGCCGGATCGCGTTCGGATCCGGCCTCGAGCGCCCCCGCACCGAATATTTCCTGGCCGGGACGGGACAGGCGCAGATCGCCGCCGCACCGCCCCGGTCGCGCCGTCCGCGGATCGTGAATCCCGTTTCGGGCAGCGTCTATGCGATCGATCCCGATATCCCGATCGACCGGCAGAGGCTGGCGATCGGCGTCTCGGGCGAGGTGACCGCGCACCGGCTGATGCTGGACCGCCGCGATCTGGGGGCGGCGGACGGCAAGCCGCTGGTCCTCGCCGCGCCCGGCCGCCACCTGTTGCGGCTGACCGACGTCGCCGGGCGCGTCGTCGATCAGGTGATGTTCACCGTTCGCTAGGGCTTAACCCAAGCTTTTCGACGCCTGTTCGAACATGTCCTTCGACAGGCCCGGCGTCGCGACGATGCGTTCCAGTTCGGCGCGCATTCGCGTCGCGCGCTCCTCGGCGAAACGGCGCCAGCGACCGAGCGGCGGCAGCAGCTTCGCGGCCGTCTGCGGGTTGAGCTTGTCGAGGGCGATCAACTGGTCCGCGACGAAGCGATATCCCTCCCCGCTTGCCGCGTTGAACGCGCGCTGGTTGACCGCGAATGCGCTTATCAGCGCCCGCGCGCGGTTCGGATTGGCGAGCGTGAAGTCGCGGTGGCGGGACAGCGTCTGCACCTGTTCCAGCGTGTCGTCACGCGGCGACAGCGCCTGCGTCTGGAACCATTTGTCCAGCACCAGCGCATTGTCCGAATAGCGATTGTAGAAGATGTCGAGCGCCGCGACGCGTTCGGCTGAATCCCCGGCGACCAGCACGCCGAGTGCCCCCTGCCGATCGGTCATGTTGTCCGCCGCCTCGAACTGCTTGAACGCAAGTGCCGCCGCATCGCAGGCGCCGCTCGCCGCGATATAGCCGAGCGCGACCGTCTTCAGACGGCGCAGGCCCTTGGCGGCAGGCGAATAGACGAACGCGTCCGCCTGGGTCGAGGCATAAGCGGCACGCCAGCGCACATCCAGCGCCTTGCCGAGATCGCGCCGCAGCGCCTCCCGCGCGCGGAAGATCGCTTCGGGATCCACTAAAGCCATCTGGTCACCGATGAAATTGTCGGACGGCAGCAACACCGCCTCCGCGACGAAAGCGGGGTCGAGCGCGGCATCATCCAGCGTATGCGCGACCGCGGCGATCACCGCCTTATGGTCCGCCTGCCCGGTCGCCGCGGCCTGTACCAAAGTATCCAGCATCAATTGCTGCATTGCCTCGTACCGGGCGAAGGGATCGTCGTCATGCGCACTGAGGAATGCGAGATCGTCGGCGCTGCGGTCCGTTTCCACCACCACGGGCGCGGAGAAACCGCGGTTGATCGACAATATCGGGCGTTCGGTGACGCCGTCGAACACCAGTTGCTCCGAAGGTCCGTCGAGCAGGACGAGCCGTTCGGGCGCCAGCGTCGTCGCGGTGTCGGCGCCAAACAGCTTCAGCTTGATCGGCAGGACCATCGGCTGCTTGACCGGCTGTCCGGGCGTGACGGGCACGCGCTGCGACAGGGTCAGCGTCGCGCGGCTGCCACCGGCATCTTGACGCAGCGTGGCGGTCAGGCGCGGCGTGCCGGCCTGCGAATACCACAGGCGGAATTGCGACAGGTCCTCGCCGCTCGCTTCCTCCATCGACGCGACGAAATCCTCGCACGTCGCCGCCGTGCCGTCGAAGCGATCGAAATACAGGTCGGACCCCGCGCGGAACCGTTCGGGCCCAAGGATCGTGGCGATCATGCGGATCACCTCGGCCCCCTTGTTGTAGATCGTCGCGGTGTAGAAGTTCGATATCTCCTGATATTCGTCGGGACGGATCGGGTGCGCGAGCGGCCCCGCATCTTCCGGGAATTGTGCCGCGCGCAAGCCGCGCACATCCTCGATCCGCTTCACCGCGGCGCTGCCCTGATCGGCGGAAAAGCCCTGATCGCGGAACACGGTGAAGCCTTCCTTCAGGCTCAGCTGGAACCAGTCGCGGCACGTGACGCGGTTGCCCGACCAGTTGTGGAAATATTCGTGCGCCACGACCGCGGCGATCGCATCGAAATCGTAATCCGTCGCGGTGTCGGCATCGGCCAGGATGTAGCGGCTGTTGAAGATGTTCAGCCCCTTATTCTCCATCGCGCCGAAGTTGAAATCGTCCACCGCGACGATGTTGAACACGTCCAGATCGTATTCGCGGCCATAGACCTGCTCGTCCCACGTCATCGACGTCTGCAACGCGGCGAGCGCATGCGCGGTCTTGGGCAGGTCGGCGGCGCGGACCCAGATGCCGAGCGAAACCTCGCGCCCCGAACGCGTCGTGAAGGTCGTCGTGTTGGCGACCAGATCGCCCGCGACGAGCGCGAACAGATAGCAGGGCTTGGGATAGGGATCGTGCCATTCCGCCCAGTGCCGCCCGTCCGGGGCATCGCCCTGCGCGACCGGATCGCCATTCGCCAGCAGCACGGGATAACGCTTCTTGTCCGCCGTCATCCGCACCTTGTAGATGCTGAGCACGTCCGGCCGGTCCGGGAAGAAGGTGATCCGGCGAAACCCCTCCGCCTCGCACTGCGTGCACAGATTGCCGCCCGACGCATACAGGCCCATCAACTGCGTGTTGCGATCCGGCGCGATCTCGACCTCGGTCTCGACCACGTGATCGGTACCGGACAGCGGCACGACGAGCGCATCGTTCTCGATCCGCCAGTCGTTCACCGCGACGCCGTCGACCTTGACCGACAGCGGCGTCTGCCCGCCGCCGTCCAGCACCAAAGGCCGGTCATGCGCACTGTCGCGGACCACGTGAAGCGTCGCGCGCACCAGCGTCGCGGCAGCATCCAGCGAGAAATCGAGTGCGATTTCCGGTACTTGCCAATCGGGCGGGGTGTAATCCTCGCGGCGGGTGACATGGGGAATGGCGGTGGCGGTCTGTATGTCGAGCATGGTGCAGAGGTAAGGTCGCACGGCGTACGATGCCATCTAAATCGCAAGGCTTGCGCACGCCCGCCCGCGTGCTACCCCGCTGACACACAGTGAAATGCAAGGTCATATCATGGTATCGAAGATTGGCGCGGGTTTCCTTGTCGCACTGGTAAGTGTCGCCGGGGTCGATGCCGCCGCCGAGCAAAAGAAGCGCCCTGTGCCGGTCGCACCTGCCCCCCGCGCCCGCCGCCACCCCGGCCCCGAAACCCCGCGATCTAAAGGCGATCAACGCGGAATTGACCAAGCCGTTGCCCGACGACCAGTTGGCGATGAAGGCGCATGTCGTGTTCCTCGCGTCCGACGCGATGCGCGGGCGCGAGGCGGGCAGCCCGGAATATGACATCGCCGCGCAGTACGTCGCGTCGCAATTCTACGCGGCGGGGTTGCGTCCGGCCGGAGACGATGGCGGCTATCTGCAGAAAGTGCCCCTGACGACGTTCCGCGCGACGGATCGCGGCGACCTGATCCTGACGCGCAAGGGGTCGGCGCCGCAAAAGCTGGCGTTCGGGGAAGATTATGTGCCCGGCGTCAATCCGGGCGCGCGCGCGACCGTGATCGACGCGCCGGTCGTGTTCGTCGGCTACGGACTGATCGCGCCCGACAGCAAGCGCGACGATTATGCCGGCGTCGACGTGAAGGGCAAGATCGTCGCCTATTTCGGCGGCGCACCGGCCAGCCTGCAAAGTGAGGAACGCGCGCATTTCTCCTCCCCCGCGACCAAGGCGGCGATCGCCGAGGCGCAGGGCGCGGTGGGCGCGATCCTGATCACGCGTGAGGGCGGCGCGGCGTTCCAGCGCCTGTCGCAGCGCTGGGACAGCGCGCGGACGACCTGGGCCAGACCGGACGGCACCGGCAAGCGGATGGGCGTCCCCATGCTCGGGACGCTCAGCCCGGCGGGCGCTGCGAAACTATTCGTCGGCGCGAAGACGCCCTGGGCCGATGTGCTGAAACGCGCCGCCGACAGCGAGGCGAGCTTCACCGCCGAACCGCTGCCCGGCACGTTGGCGGTATCGATCAAGACCAGTTTCGAAGCAGGCCTGAGCAGCAATATCGTCGGCGTGATCCCGGGGAGCGATCCGAAGCTGGGCAAGGAAGTCGTCGTCCTGTCCGCGCATCTCGATCATATCGGCGTAGGCCGCGCGGACGAGAGCGGCGACACGATCTATAACGGGGCGGAGGACAATGCGGTCGGCATCGCCAGCCTGATCGAGGAGGCCAAGCGCTTCAAGACCAGCGGAAAACCGCCGCGCAGGACCGTCATGTTCCTCGCGGTGACGGCGGAGGAAAAGGGGTTGGTCGGCGCGGACTATTTTGCCAACCACCCGACCGTGCCGATCTCGACGATCGTCGCCGACGTCAATCTCGACATGCCGATCCTGACCTTCGCGTTCGAGGATATGACGGTGTACGGCGCGGATCGCTCGACGTTGGGCCCGATCGTATCGAAGGCGGTCGAGGCGCTGGGCGTTCATATGGGTCCCGACCCGGATCCGAGCCAGGGCTTCTTCGTGCGATCGGACCATTATCGCTTCGTCCAGCAGGGCGTGCCCTCGGTCTTCCTGTGGCCGGGACAGGCCGGCCCCGGAAAGGCGGCCTATGCCGATTTCTTCGCCAAACATTATCACCGTCCGTCCGACGAGGCATGGCAGCCGCTAGACTGGGCGCAGGGCGTCCGGTTCGTCGGCGTGAACTACGCCATCGCGCGCGAGATCGCCGACGGCGACGAGCGACCGCGCTGGAACAAGGGTGATTTCTTCGGGCTGTTGTACAAGGGCTATGGCGCGCGGTGACCGGTTCGGGTCGCTGAACGGATACAGGGGGGACAGGCGAATGCGCAAAGCGGCGATTTTGGCATGTATCGGTTTGGCGGCATGTCCGCTGGCGGCGCATGCGGCGGTCAATCCGGGGTTCGACGTGGACGCTGCGACGCGCGCCTATCTGAACCTGTTGCAGGGGCCCGCGCGCGCCAAGTCGGATGCCTATTTCGAGGGCGGATATTGGCTGCCCTTATGGTCCACGCTGATCGGCGCGGTCGTGTTCGTCGCGCTGCTCGCGAGCGGGCTGTCGGCGCGGATGCGCGACTGGGCCGAGCGGACGATGCGCCGCCGCTGGCTCGTGCCCGGCCTGTACGCGCTGCCCTTCACCGTCGTGACGACGATCGCCACTTTGCCCTGGTCGATCTACACCGATTTCGTGCGCGAAAAGCAGTACGGGCTGATGAACCAGACCTTCGCCGCATGGGCGCTGGATGCGGTGAAGAGCTTCGGCATCGGTCTGATCCTGAACGCGCTGTTGTTCATCGTCCTGTTCGCCGTGATCCGCCGCTTCCGCCGGACGTGGTGGCTGATCGGCAGCGCGGTGATGTCGCTGTTCGTCGCGATCGGTGCGCTGGTCGCCCCGGTGTTCATCGCGCCGCTGTTCAACACCTATACCGAACTGCCCGCCAGCCCCTTGCGTGATCGCATCGTCGCGGTCGCGGCGGCGAACCACATCCCGTCCGAACATATCTACGTTTCGGATGCATCGCGGCAGACCAAGCGCATCTCCGCCAACGTGTCGGGCGTCGGCCCGACGATCCGCATCACGCTCAACGACAATTTGTTGAAGCGCACCGCGCCCGAGGAAGTCGTCGCGGTGATGGGCCACGAAATGGGCCATTACGTCTTGAATCACGTGTGGAAACTGATCGGCGCCTTCACGATCATCTTCCTATTGTTGTTCTTCGTCGTCTCGCGCGCCGCCCCGTCGCTGATCGCGCGTCATCCGCGCTGGCGGGTGCGCGGCGTGGCCGATCCGGCGGCGGCGCCCGTGCTGCTGTTGCTGGCCTCGATCTGCGGGTTGATCCTGACCCCGGTGCAGAACTCGATCATCCGGCATAACGAGACGGAGGCGGATATCTTCGGCCTGGATGCCGCGCGCGAGCCGGACGGCTTCGCCAAGACGGCGATGCGCCTGTCGGAATATCGCAAGATATCGCCGGGGCCGGTGGAGGAGATCCTGTTCTTCGATCATCCCTCGGGCGAGAACCGCGTGCGCCGGTCGATGCAATGGAAGAAGGATCACGTGCCCGGCGCGACGATCGTGATTCCCGGGCCGATCGACGGGAAATAGCCGCAATGTCGCGCATGCTGATCTTCGGGCTGGGCTATACCGCCACGCATATCGCCGATGCCTTGCGCGCGCGGGGGCTGGCAGGTCGTCGGCACGAGCCGCGACGGGCGCGACGGGACGATCCGGTTCGAGGATCGCGAGGCGGTCGAACGCGAACTGGCGGCTGCGACGCACATCTTCTCTTCCGTCCCGCCGGCCGAGGATATGGACCCGGTGCTGGCCGGCTATGGCGGGATGATCGGCACGTCGCGCGCCTGGACCGGATATCTGTCCTCGACCGGCGTGTACGGCGATGCAGGCGGCGCGTGGGTCGACGAAAAAGCGCCGATCCGCGGGCGGCGCGGCGCGCGTGCGATGGCGGATGCGGCGTGGCTGGCGCTCGGCGCGCGGGTGTTTCGCCTGCCGGGCATCTACGGTCCCGGCCGATCGGCGCTGGACCGGGTGGCCGAGCGACGTGGGCACCGCGTCGACCTGCCCGATCAGGTGTTCAGCCGCGTGCATGTCGACGATATCGTCGCCGGGGTGATCGCCGCGTTCGACGCTCCTGCGGGGGCATATAATCTCGCCGACGATATGCCCTGTGCGCAAAACGACGTGATGGCGTTCGCGGCGCATCTGCTCGGGGTAGACCCGCCGCCGTTCGTCGCGCTGGAAAGCCTCTCGCCACCCGCGCGCGCCTTCTATGCCGAGAACCGCCGCGTCGCGAACGGCAAGGCGAAGCGGGTACTCGGCTGGCGCCCGCTTTATCCCGACTATCGGTTCGGCCTGCGTGCCCTGAGTGCAATGACCAGCCCGATCCCCGCCAGCACGGCGCCCGATGCGGCGAGCAGCGACCAGCGATAGCCTTCGAAGATCGTCGACAGCAGCATCGCGATCACTGGCGTCAGCACGCCGGAATAGGCCGCCTTCGCCGGGCCGATCACGCGGATCACCCCAAAATACAACGTAAACGCGATCGCCGATGCGAAGACGCCCAGATACAGCACGCCCGCCAGATACCCCAGCCGCATCTCGATCACCGGCGGCCCGGTCAGCGTCCAGGCGATCACCGCATCGAAGGCCGCGCCGATCAGCATCGACATGCCGAGCATCGTCGCCATCGGATAGCGTTTGGCCGCCTGCGTGCCCTGCATGATGTTCGCGCTGGAGGCCGACATGATCGCGGCGAGCGTGAAGCCTATCCCGATCAGCGTCGTCCGCACCGCGCCCGCATCCGCCCGCGCCTCGTGCAGGAACAGCAGGCCGACACCGGCAATCGCGACCAGCGATCCCACGATCAGTTGCCGGCCAAGACGCTGGCCCAGGAAGAGCCGCCCGAGCAGCGCGTTGGGCACGATCATCAGCGCGAAGATCACCGCGACCAGCCCCGATGTGACATACCCTTCGGCGCGGTAGACGAAGTTGAAATTGAGGCAGAACTGGAACGCGGCCAGTGCCGCCGCAAAGCCCCAGCCACGCGCGTCGAGCGTCAGCCGCTCACGCCTGTATGCGGCAAAGGCAAGCATCGTCAGCCCCGCGACGAGGAAGCGGTACGTGACCGACCAGCTGGCAGGGACGATCCCCAGCTGATCCTTGATCACCAGCCACGTTGATCCCCAGATCAACGTGACTATGGCGAACGGGATCAGCACCGCCGCGCGCGTGGATTGCGGGGCGGCTTGGTTCATGCGCGTTCGGAAAGCTTTCTTTCCCAAGCAAGCGCGTCCGCGACGATCAGATCGAGATCGTCGCGCGCTGGCGTCCAGTCGAGCGTCTTCAGGATGGCGCTGTTGTCGGAGATCAACGCCGCCGGATCGCCCGCACGGCGCCCTTGCGGATTGCGCACGACCTGTACGTTGGTCACCCGATCGACCGCATCCAGCACCTCGTTGACCGAGAAACCGCGTCCGTAGCCCGCGTTCAGCGTATGGCTGCGGCCCGGCTCGGCGATCAGCAGGGCGAGCGCGGCGACATGCGCCGCCGCTAGATCGCTGACATGGATGTAATCGCGCACCCCCGTACCATCGGGCGTGTCGAAATCGGTGCCGAAGATCGCCACGCTGTCCCGCTTGCCCGTTGCCGCCTCGACCGCGACCTTGATCAGATGCGTCGCACCCGCGGTCGATTGCCCGCTGCGCCCCTGCGGATCGGCGCCCGCGACGTTGAAGTAGCGCAATGCGGCATAGTTCATCGGATGCGCCGCTGCGACGTCGCGCAGCATCGCTTCGGTCATCAGCTTCGACATGCCGTACGGGTTGATCGGCACGGTCGGGCTCGTCTCCGAAACCGTCTCCGTATCGGGCGTACCGTAGGTCGCGGCCGTCGAGGAGAAGATGAAATGCGGCACGCCCTCCGTCACGGCGCTTTCGATCAGCGATCGGCTGGCGGCGGTGTTGTTGCGGTAATATTTGAGCGGGTCGGTGACCGACTCCGGCACCACGACCGATCCGGCGAAATGCATGATCGCCTGGACGTGATGGCCCCGGATCGCGGCGCGGACTCGACCCTCATCTTCTATCGCGCATTCGATCAGCGTCGCGCGCTCGTCCACCGCCCAGGAAAAGCCCGTGACGAGATTGTCGACCACGACGACGTCATAGCCCGCATCCAGCAACGCCAGCACCGCGTGGCTGCCGATGTAACCCGCACCACCCGTCACCATCACCGTCATGTCGCGCTTGTCGGCCATCTCGGTCGCTCCTGAACACCGCCTCGTCCTCGTCCGACTATCAGCGCCGATTGCTTCGCGCCACCGGCATCCTATCTTCTGTGTAACATTCAGGAGTTTTGATGATGGAAAGCGAAGTCGCGACCCTTGCGGGCGGATGTTTCTGGTGCACCGAAGCGGTGTTCAACGACGTGATCGGCGTGACCAAGGTCGAAAGCGGCTATATCGGCGGCGACGTGCCAAACCCGACGTACAAGCAGGTCTGCGGCGGCGATACCGGCCATGCCGAGGCGATCCGCATCACGTTCGATCCAGAACAGCTTCATTATGGCGACCTGCTCGACATCTTCTTCGCGACGCACGATCCGACGCAGTTGAACCGCCAGGGCAACGATGTCGGCACGCAATACCGCTCCGCAATCTTTCCGCATTCCGAGGAGCAGGAAACCGAAGCCCGCGCAGCAATGGCCCGCACCGGCGCGACGTCGTCAGGTCCGATCGTCACGACGATCGAGCCGCTGTCGCAATGGTATCCGGCGGAGGATTATCATCAGGAATATTGGGAAACGTCGGGCCGCAGCAACCCCTATTGCATGGCCGTCATCCCGCCCAAGCTCCAGAAACTCCGCAAGAGCTTCGCAGCACGCTCGAAAGCCGCGGTCACCGCCTGATAAAGGTTCTGTTCGCGCAGAGGCGCAGAGGACGCAGAGAAGAACAAGAAACGAAAGCGTCAGCTTTCCCCTCATCTTCTCCGCGTCTCCGCGTGAACAAAATCTCGGTCCGACACGATAAGATTGGATAGAGGTTCACGCGGAGACGCGGAGACGCGGAGAAAGAAGCAAGACGAGCACTCCCTCTCTCTCTCTCTCTCTCTCTCTCTCTCTCGGCGTTCTCTGTGCCTCTGCGCGAACCAGCCTTCTAGCGATGCGCCGCGCGGGCGATCCGGTCGTTGATCGCCGCGCCGATGCCGACCGAAGGGATCGGCACGATCGCGATCGTCCGCCGGTCGCTCGCATCCGCCCGGTGGAGCGCATCGAACAAAGACGCAGCGGCTTCGGTCAGGTCGCCGGCCTCCGACAAAGTGTCGTCCCCCTTAATCCCACCGAAACCGATCAGCCACTCGCCCGCACGCCGGTCGGTCGCGTTCAGGCGCAACGGCTTTTTCGGGGCATAATGGCTCGCGAGTTGCCCCGGCGCGGTGATCGCGCCCGTAGCCGCCCGCGCCTCGACCGCTCGCGAAAGAACCTTCGACAGCGCCTCCGCCGTGATCGGCCCCTCGCGCAGGATGCGCGCGCCGCCGCCCGTCGCGACGATCGTCGATTCCAGCCCCGCCTCGGTCGCCCCATCGTCGATCACCAGCGGGATGCGTCCATCTAGCGTCGCGACGACATGCGCCGCTCGCGTCGGGCTGATCGCATTGCTGGCATTGGCGGAGGGCGCGGCCAGCGGCGTTCCCGTCGCTTCCAGCAGCACCCGCATCGCGCGGTGCGCGGGCACGCGGATCGCGACCGTGTCCAGCCCCGCCGTGACGAGCGACGCCAGCCCCGAATCCGCCCGCACCGGCAGCACCAAGGTCAACGGTCCCGGCCAGAATGCCGCCGCCAGCCTCATCGCATCGGCGTCGAACAGCGCCAGCCGTTCCGCCGCCGCCCGGTCGAGCACATGAACGATCAGCGGGTTGAAGCTCGGCCGTCCCTTGGCCGCGTAAATGCCCGCGACCGCGCGCGAAATCGCACGCGTCGGCGGCGAGGCCGTAGACCGTTTCCGTGGGTATGGCGACGCATCCCCCCGCCGCGACGACCTTCGCCGCAGCCGCAATCGCAGCCTCGCCGTAGGGTAAGACGATCGTCGGGATATGCGGATTTGGATCGGCCATCGCCCGGCGCTATAGCCCGCGAAAGCCAAGAGGATAAGAGCGATGCCCTTCACCCCCGCCACCGCCGACCAGCGCTTCGTGCTGACCCACGTCACCCGCATCGCGGATCTCGCCGCGAGCGAACGCTTCGCCGCCGCGAGCGACGACGTGGTCGATGCCGTGCTGGAAGGCGTCGGGCAGTTGGCGGAGGGCGAATGGGCACCGCTCGCCCGCGCCGGGGATACGGTCGGCGCGAAATGGACGCCCGACGGCGTGGTGATGCCGGACGGCTTCGTCCAGGCCTATCACGATTATGTCGAGGGTGGCTGGGGCATGATCGGCGTGCCGGAGGAATTCGGCGGACAGGGCCTGCCCTTCGCGATCCAGACCGCGGTGCTGGATACATTGGGCAGCGCGAACATGGGCTTCGCGCTCGCCCCCACGCTGACGGTCGGCGCGATCGAGGCGCTGGCGCATCACGGATCGCCGGAACAGCAGGCTTTGTACCTGCCGCATCTGGCGACCGGCGAATGGACCGGGACGATGAACCTGACCGAGCCGCAGGCCGGTTCCGACGTCGGCGCATTGCGCACGCAGGCCAGGCCGCTCGGCGACGGGAAGTGGTCGATCAAGGGCACCAAGATCTATATCTCGTTTGGCGATCACGACATGGCGCCGAACATCGTCCACCTTGTCCTCGCGCGGACGCCGGGTGCACCGGCGGGGACCAAGGGCATCTCGCTGTTTCTCGTGCCCAAGTTCCGGCTGGATGCGGACGGCAATCCGGCCGAGCCGAACGACGTCCGCGTCGTGTCGATCGAACACAAGATGGGGCTGCACGCCTCCCCCACCTGCGTGTTGAGCTTCGGCGATCATGACGATTGCATCGGCGAGCTGATCGGCCCGGAATATGGCGGCATCCGCGCGATGTTCACGATGATGAACAATGCGCGCCTCAACGTCGGCCTGCAGGGCGTCCAGGTGGCCGAGGGTGCGACGCAGGCGGCGGTCGCCTATGCGCTGGAGCGCGTGCAATCCGCTCGCGCCGGCTCCACCAGCCGCGATTCGGTGCGCATCGTCGAGCATCCCGACGTCCGCCGCATGTTAATGCGGATGAAGGCGCAGACGCAGGCCGCGCGCGCCTTGGTCTACCTCGCCGCAGCGCAGGTCGATCGTGCGACGCTTGGCGAAGCGGGCGCACAGAACCGGCTGGAAATCCTCACCCCGCTGGCCAAGGCGCACGGCACCGATATCGGCTGCGAAGTCTCCTCGATCGGCATCCAGGTGTTCGGCGGGATGGGCTATATCGAGGAGACGGGCGCGGCGCAGTTCTTCCGCGATGCGCGCATCACCCCGATCTACGAGGGCACGAACGGCATACAGGCGGCGGATCTGGTCGGCCGCAAGCTGGGGCTCGACAATGGCGGCGCG